>NZ_DASRXZ010000093.1:0-49287 GCF_035687345.1 Microbacterium sp. | reverse complement strand
CTGCTCATGATCATCACGATGACCGCCGGCACCGGCCTCATCATGTGGTTCGCCGAGCTGGTCACCGAGCGCGGCATCGGCAACGGCATGTCGCTGCTCATCTTCACGTCGATCGCCGCGGCGTTCCCGGCCTCGATGTGGGCCATCTGGCAGTCGCGCGGCTTCGAGGTCTTCCTCCTCGTGCTCGCGGTCGGCATCGCGGTCGTCGCACTCGTCGTGTTCGTCGAGCAGTCGCAGCGCCGCATCCCGGTGCAGTACGCCAAGCGCATGGTCGGCCGTCGCACGTACGGCGGCACGAACACCTACATCCCGATCAAGGTCAACATGGCGGGCGTCGTGCCGGTCATCTTCGCCTCGTCGCTGCTGTACATCCCGGCGCTCATCGCGCAGTTCAACCAGCCGCAGCCGGGTGAGCAGGCTCCCGGGTGGGTCGTGTGGATCACGAACTACCTCACGCGAGGCGACCACCCGATCTACATGGTGCTGTACTTCCTGCTGATCGTCGGGTTCACGTACTTCTACGTCGCCATCACGTTCAACCCCGTCGAGGTGGCCGACAACATGAAGAAGTACGGCGGCTTCATCCCCGGCATCCGTGCCGGCCGCCCGACCGCCGAGTACCTCGATTACGTGCTGACGCGCATCACGCTGCCCGGCTCGATCTACCTCGGTCTCATCGCGCTGCTCCCGCTCGTCGCGCTCGCGACGGTGGGCGCGAACCAGGACTTCCCGTTCGGCGGCGCCTCGATCCTCATCATCGTCGGTGTGGGTCTCGAGACCGTGAAGCAGATCGACGCGCAGCTGCAGCAGCGCCACTACGAAGGGCTTCTCCGCTGATGACCGCACAGACTCACGAGTCCGAGGCGCGCCGGGCCACCCGCCTGCTCATCGTGGGCCCCCAGGGGTCGGGCAAGGGCACGCAGGGCGTCCGCATCGCGGAGGCGTTCGGCATCCCGGCGATCTCGACGGGCGACGTCTTCCGCGGCGCCGTCGCCGCCGGCTCGGAGCTGGGCCGCCAGGTGAAGGCGGTCATCGAGGCGGGGGAGCTCGTCTCCGACGAGCTGACGAGCCAGGTCGTGCGTGAGCGCCTCGAGCAGGAGGACGCCGCCGACGGGTTCCTCCTCGACGGGTATCCGCGCAACATCGCGCAGGTGCGCGATCTCGACGCGTTCCTCGAGGGCCGCGGCGAGGCGCTCGACGCCGTGATCGAGCTCAGCGTGCCGCGCGAGGAGAGCATCGCTCGCCTGACGCTGCGCGCGAAGGAGCAGGGCCGCACCGACGACACCGAAGAGGTCATCGCGAACCGCCTCGCGATCTACGAGCGCGAGACCGCCCCGATCCTCGGCGTGTACCGCACCCGCGGCATCGTCGACGAGATCGACGGCACGGGCACCCTCGACGAGGTGACCGACCGTATCATCGGCGCGCTCGAAGCGCGCGGCCTCATCCGCACGGCCGCCGCCTGACGTGTCGTTTCGCCGTTCGATCTACAAGTCGCCCGCGCAGCTGCGGGCGATGGTCGAGCCTGGGCTCATCACGGCCGAGGCGCTGGCCGCGGTGCGCGAGCTGATCCGTCCGGGCGTCACGACGCTCGAGCTCGATGCGGCGGCGTCGCGGGTCATCACGGGCCGCGGGGCCCGCTCGAACTTCCAGCTCGTGCGCGGCTACCGCCACACGATCTGCGCGTCTGTGAACGAGCAGGTCGTGCACGGCATCCCGGGTGACCGCGTGCTGGAGCCGGGCGACATCGTCTCGATCGACGCCGGCGCGGAGTACAAGGGCTGGAACGGCGACTCGGCGATCACGGTCGTCGTGCCCGATCCGTCGCGGCCCGATGTCGTCGCGGAGCGCGAGCGGCTGTCCGAGGTGACGGAGGGGTCGCTGTGGGCGGGCATCGCGTCGCTCGCGACGGCGAAGCACCTCGCCGAAGTCGGTGCGGCCGTGCAGGACTACATCGAGGCGAACGCGCCGGACGGCGGCTACGGCATCCTCCGCGAATACGTCGGTCACGGCATCGGCCGCAAGATGCACGAGTCGCCGTCGGTCTTCAACTACCGCGTCGCCGACCCGGGGCCGGAGATCCGTCCGGGGCTCGCGCTCGCGATCGAGCCGATGGTCGTCGCGGGCGACCACACGACGTTCGTCGAAGACGACGACTGGACCGTCTCGACCGTCGACGGCTCGCCCGGCTCACACTGGGAGCACAGCGTCGCCGTGCACGATGGCGGCATCTGGGTGCTCACCGCTCCGGACGGCGGCGCCGCAGGGCTCGCCCCGTTCGGCGTCACCCCGGTCCCGATCGCCTAGCGCGGGCACGGTCCGGATCCCACACGTTTCTCGGAGGCACACATGGCGCAGGCACGCAAGGTCAACTGGTTCGCGATCTGGGTGAGCGTCGCCGTCGTCGTCGCCCTCGTCGCGGTCGCGGTGCTCGTCGTGTGGCTGAACAACCCGTCGACGAACGCGGGCGAGGCGCCGGATGCCCCGAACATCAGCGCCGAGACGGGTGCGATCGCCGTGGGCGAGGGCGAGGACACGCTCGACACGTACATCGACTTCATGTGCCCCATCTGCAATCAGTTCGAGCAGGTCTACGGCCCGTCGATCCAGGAGCTCGTCGACGACGGCACGATCACGCTGAACATCCACCCGATCTCGATCCTCGACCGCTACTCCCAGGGAACCGAGTACTCGACGCGCGCCGCGAACGCGATGTACTGCGTCGCCGAGGCGGATGCCGACGCATCCGTCCCGTTCATGCAGGCGATGTTCGAGAACCAGCCCGCGGAGCAGACCCCCGGCCTGACGAATGAGCAGATCCTCGAGATCGCGTCGGGGGTGGGCGTGAGCGGCATCGACTCGTGCGTGAACGACGGCCGCTACTCGCGCTTCGTGTCAGCCATGACCGAGCAGACCCCGGTGCAGCCGGGAGCCGCGGGCATCGGCACGCCGACCGTGGCGGTCAACGGCGAGGTCATCGCGAACTCCGAGCTGCCGCCTCCGGCCGAGCTGCGCTCGCTCTTCGAGTAGGGGAGTGCACCGGCCTCGAGAGGGGGCCGGATGCCGCGCCTGCGAAGTTGCCGGTGCATCCCGGATCGCGTATGATTGATCCTTGGTGCGTTGCGCCCTTATTGGCGTGTCATCGCACCGATCCCATCCACCGCAGACCGACCGGTCTGCACAAGCGTAAGCGAGGCTATGGCCAAGAAAGACGGTGTCATCGAGATCGAGGGCACGGTGTCTGAGGCGCTCCCCAACGCGATGTTCCGCGTCGAGCTGACCAACGGACACAAGGTGCTCGCAACGATCTCCGGAAAGATGCGGCAGAACTACATCCGCATCATCCCGGAGGACCGCGTCGTCGTGGAGCTCAGCCCCTACGACCTCACCCGCGGCCGCATCGTCTACCGCTACCGCTAGGCCGGTCGAGAAGTAACGGCCCGGGGCACTCGTGTGCCCGGGTACGAAGACAGCGAACAGGAAATCCCATGAAGGTCAATCCCTCCGTCAAGCCCATCTGCGACCACTGCAAGGTCATCCGCCGCCACGGTCGCGTGATGGTCATCTGCAAGTCGAACCCGCGTCACAAGCAGCGCCAGGGCTGATCCCTTCGGCAGGCTCAGGGACCGTGCGGTCGGTGAGCCTGTCGAACCGCACAACTCAATACGAACACACGGCAGGATCAGAACCTCTCCGGAGGGGACACCTCGGGGCGGAGGCCCGGGCACCGATCCTGCTCCACACCTCCACGACACTCCTAGGAGAGCCGCATGGCACGTCTCGCCGGCGTCGACATCCCGCGCGACAAGCGCGTGGTCATCGCCCTGACCTACATCTACGGCATCGGCCGTACCCGCTCGAACGAGATCCTCAAGGCGACGGGCATCGATGAGAACATCCGCGTGAAGGACCTTCACGACGACCAGCTCATCGCCCTTCGCGACTACATCGACGCCAACTACAAGGTGGAGGGTGACCTTCGCCGTGAGGTTGCCGCAGACATCCGCCGCAAGGTCGAGATCGGCTCGTACGAGGGCCTCCGCCACCGCCGCGGCCTCCCTGTGCGCGGTCAGCGCACCAAGACGAACGCGCGCACCCGCAAGGGCCCGAAGCGCACGGTCGCCGGCAAGAAGAAGGCCGGCCGCAAGTAACCGCGGGCCCGAAGGTTTAGGAGAGCAAAGCAATGGCACAGGCCAAGTCCGCTGCGCGCAAGCCGCGCCGCAAGGAGAAGAAGAACATCGCGCTGGGCCACGCCCACATCAAGTCGACGTTCAACAACACGATCGTCTCGATCACCGACCCGTCGGGCGCCGTCATCAGCTGGGCGTCGTCGGGTGGCGTGGGCTTCAAGGGCTCGCGCAAGTCGACGCCGTACGCCGCCGGCATGGCCGCGGAGTCGGCCGCCCGCCAGGCGCAGGAGCACGGCGTCAAGAAGGTCGACGTGTTCGTGAAGGGCCCGGGCTCGGGTCGCGAGACGGCGATCCGCTCGCTGCAGGCCGCCGGCCTCGAGGTGGGCTCGATCCAGGACGTGACGCCGCAGGCGCACAACGGCTGCCGTCCCCCCAAGCGCCGCCGCGTCTGATCTCACCCCGGTCTCTGAGCCTGTCGAAGGTCGATCCCTCGACAGGCTCGGGGACCGCAGGGGTGGTGCCGCACGCTTCGGCATCCGCACTCGCGCGGATGCCCCGAGAACAACTCAATACCCATCCACCGCACGTGTCATATAGCGGGCACGTGATCGAAAGGAACCCATAGTGCTCATCGCACAGCGTCCCACTCTGACCGAGGAGAAGATCGGGGAGTTCCGCAGCCGCTTCGTCATCGAGCCGCTCGAGCCCGGCTTCGGCTACACGATCGGCAACGCGCTGCGTCGCAGCCTCCTCTCGTCGATCCCCGGCGCGGCCGTCACGAGCATCCGCATCGACGGCGTCCTCCACGAGTTCAGCACCATTCCGGGTGTCAAGGAGGATGTCACCGAGATCATCCTCAACATCAAGCAGCTCGTCGTCTCGAGCGAGCGCGACGAGCCCATCACCGCCTACCTGCGCAAGACGGGTGCCGGTGAGGTCACCGCGGCCGACATCTCCGCTCCCGCGGGTGTCGAGGTCCACAACCCCGAGCTCGTCATCGCGACCCTCAACGACACCGCGAAGTTCGAGCTCGAGCTCACGATCGAGCGCGGCCGCGGCTATGTCTCGGCGACGCAGAACCGCAACGAGTACGCCGAGGCCGGCCAGATCCCGGTCGATTCGATCTACTCGCCGGTGCTCAAGGTCAGCTACCGCGTGGACGCGACGCGTGCCGGCGAGCGCACCGACTTCGACAAGCTCGTGCTGGACGTCGAGACCAAGCCCTCGATCGCCCCGCGCGACGCCGTCGCGTCGGCCGGCCGCACGCTGACCGAGCTGTTCGGCCTGGCGCGCGAGCTCAACGTCGAGGCGGAGGGCATCGAGATCGGCCCGGCGCCGGTCGAGACCGTCCTCTCGAATGAGCTCTCGATGCCGATCGAGGACCTCGACCTGTCGGTCCGCTCGTACAACTGCCTGAAGCGCGAGGGCATCAACACGGTCAGCGAGCTCGTGGCTCTGTCCGAGACGCAGCTCATGAACATCCGCAACTTCGGTCAGAAGTCGGTCGACGAGGTGCGCGACAAGCTCACGTCGCTGGGACTGTCGCTCAAGGACTCGGTCCCCGGGTTCGACGGTGCTCACTTCTACGGCGGCTACGACGACGAGACCGTCTGAGCCGATGCGGATGCTCCGTCCGCAGCAGCGAGGCGGAGCATCCGAATCCCCTGACCGAATCCTCATCCTGGAGTAATTGACAAATGCCCAAGCCCACCAAGGGTCCCCGCCTCGGAGGCGGCCCCGCCCACGAGCGCCTGCTGCTTGCGAACCTCGCCGCCGCGCTGTTCACGCACAAGTCGATCAAGACGACCGAGACGAAGGCCAAGCGCCTGCGTCCGCTCGCCGAGCGTCTCATCACGTTCGCGAAGCGCGGCGACCTGCACGCGCGCCGCCGCGTGCTGTCGGTCATCGGCGACAAGGAAGTCGTGCACGTGCTGTTCACCGAGATCGCTCCGCTCGTGGCGGACCGTGACGGCGGCTACACGCGCATCACCAAGATCGGCAACCGCAAGGGCGACAACGCCCCCATGGCCCAGATCGAGCTCGTGCTCGAGCCGGTGACGCCGAAGGCGAAGTCGACCAAGAAGTCGACCGCCCCCGCTGAGAAGGCCCCCGCGAAGGACGAGGCTCCCGCTGAGGAGACCGCCGCCGAGGAGACCCCGGCTGAGGACGAGTCCGCCGAGGCCGGCGCCGAGTCGCCCGAGGAGGGCGCCGCTGCCGAGGCCGCTGCCGAGGACGCCGTTGTCGAGGACGAGGCTCCCGCCGCCGAGGCCGAGGAGGCCGAGAAGGCCTGAGGCATCCGCCACAGCAACGCACGAGACCCGCGCGCCCTTCGGGGCCGCGGGTCTCGTCGTCTTCGGGGACCTGCTCCCGCGTCGTAACGGCGCCCAGCGCGCTCAGCCGCCGCCGCGCCGCCGCGTAAGGTGGGTGGGTGACCGACGACACGACGCCCGCCGCACCGCTCGCTCCTCTCTCGCAGCGCTTGGGTGCGATCGCGACACCGGTGCCGCCCGCGCACGCCGAGATCGCCGAGTGGCGCCCGTCGACGATCGACGATGTCGATGCGCTCACCGAGCTCTTCCGCGCGTGCGATCTCGTCGACCACCCGAGCTGGACCACCCCGCGCGAAGACATCGAGGAGAGCTTCACGGTCTCGTGGACCGACCCGGCGCGTGACACGCTCGTCGGGTTCGACGCGGCAGGCCGTCTGGTCGCCTCGGCGGCGGTGATGACGCATCCGTCTCGCGATGTGCAGGTGCACATGTACCTGAGCGGGCGCGTGCATCCCGAGGTGCGTGGGCGGGGGATCGGCCGCGAGGTCATGCGGTGGGAGCACGAGCGCGCGCTCCAGGCGCTCGCCGAGCTCGATCTCGCACTGCCGGCCGCGATCTTCGTCTACGCCGACGAGGGCGACGTCGGGGCGCAGCACCTCGCGGCCCGTCGCGGGTTCGCCGCCGAGCGGTGGTTCACGACGATGGTGCGCGACCTGTCGATCGACATCCCCGAGGTCCAGGCATCCGGTGACGCCGTCGTGCGCGCCTACGAGCCTGCGCTGAAGGAGGCGACGCGCGTCGCACGGAACGACGCATTCCGCGACCACTGGGGAAGCCTCGAGACGCCTCCCGAGCGGTGGGACACGTTCGTCGAGGGTCCGTTCCTGCGCGCCGACCTCAGCCGCGTGGCGGTCGAGGGCGACCGCGTCGTCGCGCTGGCGCTGGGGTCGGTCAACGAGGAGGACTGGGCCACGCAGGGCTACTCGAGCGTGTACATCGACCTCATCGGCGTGACGCGCGATCGCCGCGGGCGGAAGCTCGCCCCCGCGGTGATCGTCGCGCTGCTGGGCGCGGCCCGCGACGCGGGGCTCGAGAAGGCCGTGCTCGACGTCGACACCGAGAGCCCGACCGGCGCGAACAACCTCTACGGGCGGTTGGGCTTCGAGGCGACCGAGCGGAGCGTCGCGCTCGTGCGGCGGTACTGAGCGACCGAGCGGCGGACCGCGCCGATCGGGTCACTCGAACGTGCGGCCCGCCATGTGGTGCAGGCGCAGGTACGCGCGCCGTTCGACCTCGTACTGCTTGAGCGCGCGCCTGTACTCCGCGCGCTCCACGGCCGCCGCGACCGCGTCCGCGAACACACGGCCGCCTTCGGCGCCGGGGTGGACGTGGTCTCCGGCCAGCAGGTCGGTGCGCGACGCGATCGCGCCCGACCAGTCCGCGAGGACGGTACCCGGATGCGACCGCACGAATGCCGCGAGGTCGGCGTTGACTCCCGGGATCCAGTCGCGGGGCGCGTAGGCGTTCACGAGCACGAGCGTGCGGTTCGGGCCCGTGATGCGCGCGGCCTCTTCGAGCGACCCGGCGTCGACGGGTCCGTTCGTGCCGAGCGCCACCACGACGTACGGGCGGAGGCGTCCGGCATCCGCGAGCTGTTGAAGGATCCCCGGCGCCGCCCACATCGACCGCGAGACCGTCGCGTCGACCTCGATGCCGGGGAAGCGCTCGAGCAGCGCGGGCGCCGACGCGAGCATCACCGAGTCGCCGACCGCCGTGATCTCGGCGCCCGTCACGGGCGTCGGCGACGGCGACGGCATCGAGCCGGGGCGAGGACGGTCGGATGCCGAGCCGGCCGCTTCGCCCTCGACGGCCGTGTTCGTGGGGGAGGGCGTGGGCGACGGCGAGCGCACCTTCTCGCGGTGCAGCGCTTCGAGCCCCGCCTCGACGGCCGCCTGCCCTGACGTGACCTCGGGCGCCGCCGCGACGGCGGCGGACGCGCCGAACGTGACGACGACGGCCGCGGCCACCGACCCGATCGCGCGCCAGCGCGTGGCGGGCGATGCCGTGAGGTGACGGCTGAGCGCCGCGAGCGACCCGCGGAATCCGAGACGTCGGATCGGCTGCTCCACCCAGCGGTACGACGCCTCGGCCGCCACGAGGGTGAGCACGAGCGCGAAGACGCCCATCCAGACCGGGACGCCCGCCCCCGTCCCGCCGCCCGACGTCGCCGCGAGCAGGAGCACGATGATCGGCCAGTGCCACAGGTAGAGGCCGTACGAGCGGTCGCCGACCCACCGCAGCGGCTGCGTGTCCAGCCGCGGGCCGAACACCGACCCCGGCCACACCGCCGCGGTGATCGCGATCGCCGACAGCACGCTCGCCGCCGCGAGGGCGCCCGGGAACGTCGCGGTCGAGTCGCTCGCGGGGATCGCCGCCACGACGACGAGGCCGGCGATGGCCGCGACTCCCACGACGGCTCCCGACACGCGCCAACCGCGTCGCAGCGACCACGCGGGCGGTGCGGCGAGCAGGCGCTCGAGCGCGAACGCGAGCGCGATGCCCAGCAGGATGCCGAACGCGTGCGTGTCGAGCCCGAAGTACGCGCGAGTGAGGTCGCCGCCGCTTGCGACGACCACCGCCATCCATCCGGCGGAGGCGGCCGCCACCAGCACCGCCGCCGCCGAGCGCGCCCAGGCCCACGGGATGAGCAGTGCGAGCGGCAGCACGAGCGGCCACAGCACGTAGAACTGCTCTTCGATCGCGAGCGACCAGACGTTTCGGAACAGCTCGGGGTTCGCCGCCGAGAAGTAACTCGCGTCGGCGGCGATCGAGACCCAGTTGTAGCTGAAGGTCGCCGCGCCGACGATCTGGGCGCCGAGGCGCACGAGCACATCGCCGCCGATCAGCCACGCGACCGACGAGCACACGAGCAGCACGAGGGCGAGCGCAGGCAGGAGGCGCCGTGCCCGCCGCCGCCAGAACTCGACGAGCCGGATGCGGCCGGCCCGCGCGCGCTCGCGCAACAGGAGGCTCGTGATGAGGAATCCGCTGATCACGAAGAAGACGTCGACGCCGATGAAGCCGCCCTGCAGCCACCAGGCGGGGAACAGGTGATAGGCGAGGACGAGGCCCACCGCGACGGCGCGCAAGCCATCGAGCCCGGCGTACCGGGCTCGTGAAGTGATGCGCGCACTCGTATTCATGACTCAGACCCGGGGGATCACTCCAGTGTAAACGGGGTGTGCGTGCGGGCCCGTCATTCCGGGCGGCGCGAGCCGCGCGGTATCACCCCCGCCCGACACGCCTCTACCTCGGAGGGGAGCGTGCGTCGTAACATGGGCGCACCTCGGAATCTGCCGGGGTACTGGGGGTTTTCTCGCGGTGACCCGGGCACGGGACGCGCGGTGAGGAAGAGCGGACTATGGCGGAGCCGGGTCGGAGCGCCGCGGGTGCCGAATGGGTGGGCACGCCGCGGGTGAGGAAGCGCGCCGGCCTGTCCATCTACTCGCTGCTGCTGATCATGCTCCTGTCGGTGAGCGTGCTGTCGAGCATCGTGGTGGGGGTCATCGGCTACGTCAACGGCACCGAGGCGCTTCGCGCGATCGCGTACGAGAAGCTCGTCGAGATCCGCGAGAACCGCAGCCGCGAGGTCGCGCAGCTCTTCGGATCGATCGAGAACACCGTGCGGCTGGGCGCGCTGAACGAGACGAGCCGCCAGGCGGCGCGCGCATTCACCAACGCGTTCGCCGAGCTCGAGCAGCAGCGGCTCGAATCCGAGGCATCCGCGGAGCTCGATTCGTACTACCGAGAAACGTTCGCGACCGCCCTCGCCGACGCGACCGGCGAAGAGGTCGACGGCTCCGCATTCGCGCCGCGCAGTGAGGCGCAGCGCTACCTGCAGTACCACTACGTCATCCCGTACGACAGCTGGGAGGACGCTGTCCGCACGGACGACGCGGGCGACGGGAGCGCGTGGTCGGCGGCGCACGCGCGGTACCACGACTATTACCGCGAGATGACGGATCTGCAGGACTTCGAGGACGTCCTCATGCTCGACACCGAGGGCAACGTCATCTACACCGCGTTCAAGGGCGTCGATCTCGGCACGAACCTGCTCACGGGGCCGTACCGGCTCTCGAACCTCGCCGACGCGTACCGCGAGGTCATGACGCGCAACATCGTGGGCGACGTGGTCATCGCGGACTTCGCGGCGTACAGCCCGAGCCTCGGCAACCCCGCCGGATGGGCGGTGACGCCGATCGCCGACGGCGGCGAGGTCATCGGCGCGCTCGCGATCGAGCTTCCGATCGAGCGCGTCAACAGCGTCATGACGGTCGACGGCGAGTTCGCCGTCAACGGCCTCGGCCAGACGGGCGAGACGTACCTCGTCGGACGCGACGGGCTCATGCGCTCGATCTCGCGCCAGCTGCAGGACGACCCCGGCGAGTACGAGTCACTCGCCGTCGCGGCGGGGCTCTCACCCGCCGCGGCCGCGCTCAGCGTGCGGAACGGCAATACGCTCCTCCAGCAGCAGATCTCCGGCGACGCCGTCACGCGCGCGTTCGCGGGCGACCGCGGGACGCTGTTGGAGCGTGACTACCTGGGCCGAGAGAGTCTCACCGCGTACGCCCCGCTCGGGGTCGACGGACTCAACTGGGCGATCGTCGCGCAGCAGTCCGCGCAGGAGGCGATGGTTCCCGTCGAGGACTTCACGCGGAACCTCATCCTGTCGACCGCGGGCATGATCATCTTCGTCTGCCTGCTCTCACTCGTGCTCGCGCAGGTGTTCGTGCGGCCGCTGCGGCGCCTCAAGGTGGCCGCGCAGCGCATCGCCGCGGGCGACGAGGGCGTGCAGGTCGACGCGGGTTCCAGCGACGAGCTCGCCGACGTCGCCGACGCCTTCAACAACATGAGCCGCAGCCTGCAGGTCAAGTCGCATCTCATCGAGGAGCAGGAACGCGCGAACGAGGAGCTCATCCTGTCGTTCATGCCCGAGGGCATGGCCAATCGCTACAAGCTGGGCGACGAGGCGATCACGCAGGACAGCGAGGACGTCACGGTCGTCTTCGCCGACATCGTGGGGTTCGACGAGCTCTCGCTGTCGATGTCGTCCGAGGAGGCGGTCGCGCGCCTCAACGATCTCATCCGCTCGTTCGACGACGCCGCCGAGCGGCACGGCATCGAGCGCGTACGCACGACGCGGCAGAGCTACCTCGCGAGCTGCGGCCTCGTGAACCCGCGCGTCGACAACGCGCGCCGGGCGGTCGAGTTCGCGCTCGAGCTCGACGCGATCCTCGAGCGGTACTCGGCGCAGCAGGGCGTCGACCTGCGGCTGCGTGCGGGCCTCGACTCCGGCAAGGTCACGAGCGGCCTCATCGGGCGAGCGCGCGTCGCTTACGACATGTGGGGCGACGCGGTGAACCTCGCGTTCCGCGTGCAGGGCGACTCGTCCGAGCCCGGCATCTACGTCACGCAGCGCGTCGCGGACCGGCTGCCCGACGCGATCTCGCTGGAGCCGGCGGGCGAGATCGAGACGCAGACCGGCACGCAGCGCGTGTGGCGCATCGAGACCGCCTCGTCGGCGGCGGTGAGGTGAGGCATCCGTGGCCGGCATCGCATCGCAGCCCTGGTTCTGGCCCGCCGTCATCGTGTCGGTGGGGCTGCCGCTCGCGCTCATCCTGCTGACGGAGATCCACAACGCGCTCGCGCGCCGCAACAGCCGTGCCGCACCCATCGTGCTCATGGTGCGCAACTATCTCGTGCCGGTCGCGGGCGTGCTCGTGCTCATCAGCCAGCCCGGCGCGTGGGAGGGCGAGGGCACGTGGCCGCGCGTCATCTGGACGATCTTCGGGCTGCTGGTGATCGTCGTGACGATCAACGCGATCAACCACCTCGTGTTCCACAGGGCGGAGAAGGGATCGTGGCGCGACCGCTTCCCGAAGATCTTCAGCGACCTCATCCGCTTCGTGCTCATCGTGCTCGGCATCGCCGCGGTGTTCTGGTGGGTGTGGAACGCGGATGTCGCGGGCGTGTTCGCCGCGCTCGGCGTGACATCGATCGTGGTCGGCCTCGCGCTCCAGCACGCCGTCGGCTCGGTGGTGTCGGGTCTGTTCCTCATCTTCGAGTCGCCGTTCGAGCTGGGCGACTGGATCGAGGTGGGCGACGACCGTGGCCAGATCATCGAGGTGAACTGGCGCGCCGTGCACCTGGACACCGCGAACGGGATCCTCGTGATCCCGACGTCCGAGCTCGCCGGCACGTCGTTCGTGAATCTCTCGCGGAGCCCGTCGCCGTACGAGGCGTCGACTGAGCTGCTCTTCTCGACGGACGACCCACCCGGTCGCGTGCGGGAGCTTCTCGTGCAGGTGGCGCGCGACATCCCGCTCGTGTCGGAGGACGGCGAGCCGTACGCGGCGGCGCTTCCGGGCGCACGCTACGAAGTCGGGATTCCGCTGCGCAGCCCCGGCGACCGGTACGCGGTGCTCAACGCGTTCAACACGCGCGTCTGGTACGCCGCGCGCCGCGCGGGCCTGCATCTCGACGGCGACATCACCGACGTGTGGCACACGCCCGGCCGCCTGCAGGACGCGCTGCGCAGGATCGCGCCGGCTCTCAGCCTCAAACCGGGCGAGACGGATGCCCTGGCCGGCCGCGCCCGGCTCGAGCGGTACTGCTCGGGCGAGTCCATCCTCCGCCCCGGCATGATCCCGACCGAGACCCGCTTCATCCTCGAAGGCACCGTCACGCTCGGCATCCCGACCGAGGATCACGGCTTCGTGCAGGTCGCGCAGCTGGGCCCGGGGGACCCCATCGGCATCACCGCGCTCTCGCGCACGCAGACGATCTCGCGCGCGGTCGCCTCGAGCGAGGTCGACGTCGTCGTCCTGCCGGTGCAGGTGCTCGACGACATCGTGCGCACGCACCCGGTCGTGGCGCGCGAGTTCGTGCGCGAGAGCGAGAACCGCGTGCAGCAGGCGCGCACGGCGATGCAGGCCGTCGGCGAGAGGCTGCCGCTCGCGCGTCGCGTGCTGGGGTGACGTGGCCCTGTGCGCCTAGGCTGGGGCGGTGCGCATCCGGCTCGATCTCGCCTACGACGGCACGCACTTCCGGGGGTGGGCGCGCCAGCCCGGCCTGCGGACGGTGCAGGGCACGCTCGAGGATGCGATCGCGCGCGTGCTGGGCGGTCAGCCCCGGCTCGTCGTCGCCGGGCGGACGGATGCCGGCGTCCACGCGACCGGTCAGGTGGCGCACCTCGACCTCGACGACGAGCAGGAGCATCGGCTCCGGTCACGGTCGGGCCGTCGCGGAGCAGGCGATCCGGTCGCGGTCCTCGCGGGGCGCATCCGCGGTGTGCTCGGCGCCTACTCCGACGTGACCGTCCATCGCACGACGATCGCGCCCGAGGGCTTCGACGCGCGCTTCTCGGCGGTGTGGCGGCGGTACTCCTACCGCATCGCGGATCAGACGACCGGCTACGACCCGCTCGAACGGCACCGCACGACGACGGTGCGCGCCGAGCTCGACGTCGAGGCGATGGACGCCGCCGCCCGGTCGCTCATCGGTCTCCACGACTTCGCCGCGTACTGCAAGCCCCGCGAGGAGGCGACGACGATCCGCACGCTGCTCGAGTTCGACTGGCACCGCGACCCCGACGGCGTGCTCGTCGCGAATGTGAAGGCCGACGCGTTCTGCCACAGCATGGTGCGCGCGCTGGTCGGCGGATGCGTCGCCGTGGGCCAGGGGAGGCTCGACGTCGACGACCTCGCGTCGATCCGTGACGAAGGCGAGCGGACGAGCGACTTCACCGTGCTCGCCGCGCGCGGCCTCACGCTGACCGAGGTCGGCTACCCGGCCGATGACCAGCTCGCGGCCCGGGCCGAGCGGACGCGCGCGCGGCGCGACCAGGAGTAGCGGCGGCCGACGCGCTCAGCGCCGTCCGAGCTCGCTCAGGAGCCGCTCGACGGTGTCCGCGCCGACGCGCTCCCACCGGTCGCCGCCCTTCTCGCTCGCGAGCGACGCCGCCGCGCCCGCCGTGAGCAGGAGCGCGTCGAGGTCGTATCCCACCACCGAGACGGGTGCCCAGCCCGCGCTCGCGGTGGGCCGGATCGGGAGCGCGCCGTGCACGTCGATGTGCGAGACGCGGTCGAGCGTGGTCCGCAGGTGGTCGCGCACGACCGCGTCGGCGCGCGGCACGAGCACGACGACCGTCCCCGGCTCGGGCGAGCCGATGTCGGACTCCGCGGGGAAGACCTCGTGCACCTCCTCCATGAACCGTGCCGAAAGCTCGGCGAGCGCGGTCGTCCCCGCGGTCTCGGCGATGTCGGCCGCGTCGTCGATGCGCAGCTGCACGAGCGACCACGGTGCGAGCGTGCGGTGTGCGCGCCCGAGCCGCTCGGTCGCCGTCTGGATGAAACGCTGCCAGCCGCTGGACGCGACCGCGGAGCGTGTGAGGGCGCTGCTGCGCAGCGTCGCCCCCAGCACCGCGACGAGGGCGCACGCGACGTACACGAGCATCCCGAGCGACGCGACCATGCGCAGCAGCGCGAAGTCGTCGCCGCCCGACGGTGCGAACAGCAGCCCCGCGACGAACGCCGTCGCACCCGTGACGACGAACGCGATCGACACGATGACGAGGGGGAGCAGGAGCCGGTCGCGACGCCGCGCGGACGAGCGCGCCCAGTCGAGCACGAACGCGCCCGCGAAGAGGGACGCGACGAGGAAGACGGTGCGGTAGGCGGGACCGTACCAGCCGGAGTCGCCGACCGCGACGAGCGTCCCGGACGAGACGACCGCGACGACCGCGCCCGCCCACGCGTGCGGGCGCAGCCCCCACAGCGCGCGGAACCCCGACCACAGGAACGCCGGCGCACCCATGAGCGCGCCCAGCGACGCGCGTCGGAGAAGCTCGGCGTCGTTCAGCTCGCCCGCGATGACGCCGTACGTGGCGAGCATTCCGAGGGCGAACGCGACCGTCCAGTAGAACGTGTCGCGCCCTGGCCGCGTGAGGAAGCCGATGCCGATCGCCAGCGCCGTCGCGAGCGTCGTGATCGCGGCTTGGGCGATCCCGAGCTCGAAGGCCGATCCGCTGACCAGTTCGTTCACGAGCGTGCCTCCTCGTCGACTCTCGGCGTCGCGCCGACGGAGCGCGGCAGCCGGAGGGCGACCGTCGTGCCGACGCCCTTCTCGCTCTCGATGTCGAGCGTGCCGCCGTGCGCGAAGACGATCGCCGACGTGATGCCCAGGCCGAGCCCGGTTCCGCTCGCGGTCTGCTTGGCGTCCTCCGCGCGGAAGTACGGCGTCGCGATCTTCGGCAGGTCTTCGGCCGAGATGCCGATCCCGTTGTCGGAGACCGTCACCGTGACATCCGACCCGTCGGCGACGCCCACGATGCGCACCCGCCCCTCGTCCGGCGTGTACTTGATCGCGTTGCTCACGAGGTTGTCGATCACCTGGCGCATACGGAACCCGTCGGCGGTGACCGGCAGCGGCACGTCGAGCCGCAGATCGATCTCGACGTTGTGCGCCGCCGCGGTCGGGCGGAACGAGCCGACGGACTCGATGACGATCTGCCTCAGGTCGATGTCGGCCATGGACTCCTCGTCGGCGAAGCCGGGGCTCGTGGTCGTGAGCAGGCCGTTCGTCATCTCGAACATGCGCTCGCTCGCCGCCAGGATCGACTCGAACCGCTCGCGGGTGCGCGGTGTGAGCTCGTCCATCTCGAGGGCGAGCTCGGCGTTGCCGATCATGACGGTGAGCGGATGCTTCAGCTCATGCGACGCCATCGCGGCGAGCTGCTCGCGCTCGAGCTGCGCCTGGGTGATGGCGGTCAGGTCATGCACGAGCAGGAGGATGCCGTCCTCCTCGTCCTCGGTGCCGCTCAGCCGCTTCGCGCTGATCGACAGCGCGCGCCATTCGCCCTCGCGTGTGAACAGCCACACCGAGGCCTCCGTGAAGGTCTCGCCTCGCGCGGCGCGGTTGAAGGGCCGCTCCGACAGCGGCACGGGCATGCCCCGCAGGCTCGTGTACTCGACGGAGCGGGCCGGCAGACTCGGGTCGAGCGGATCGAGTCCGTACAGGCGCGCGTACGCGTCGTTGACCGTGAGGACGCGTCCGCTCGCCGACAGCCGCACGATGCCCGTGTCGATGCCGTTGAGGATCTCGGCGGTGCGTTTCTCCTGTCCGGAATGACGCTCGAGGCTGTTCGTGAGCCTGCGGGCCTGACGCCGCAGCAGGCGTCGAAGGGCCCGGCTGCGGCGCAGGGCGAGGTGTGCCGTGATGCCGATGAAGGTGAGGGAGAGCATCACGACGAAGATGCGCAGCGCCGCCTGGCCGCTCGGGTTGAGAGCGGCCTCGAGGAGCACCAGCGTTCCGATCATCGCCAGCAGGGCGGCGAGCCACGCGGCCGCGAAGTGCATGGCGACCCACATGACGGGGAAGAGCCAGAGGAATCCGAAGCGCTGCTCGGTCTTGTTCGCCATGAGGGCGATCGCGACGGCATCGATGAACGGGACCGCGAGGACGGCGAGGTGGGGCAGGCGGGTCCACGGGACAGCGAGCGTCGCGACGGTCACGACGACGATCGCGAACGCGCCTGTCGTGAAGCCCCACCGGGTGAACATGTCGGGCTGGAGGGCGAGCACGAGCACGCAGATGACCACCACGCTGGCCGCCAGCACGAGCTGGGTCAGCCAGATGGAGCGCGTTCTCGCGTCGGGCGCGCCCACGGTCCACCGCGGCCCGGCCCTCCCCCCGGTAACCATGCGGTCGATTCTACGGGCCCGCCTCGCGCAGCCGTTGAGGGTCTCTTGCGAAAACCTTGCGGGGACGTTGGTCGAAGACGAACCGACGCGTGAGGTGTGTCGAGCATGCTTGTCTGCAGAGGCTCCGACGTGTCACCCGAGCACGCCGGAACCCCGTGAGCGGGTATGGGAGCCCGCGATCGGGGAGGGAAACCGGGACCTGGGGGTCCCGGAGCGGGAAAGAAGAGAAGCCAGGAGCTGGGGTCCTGGATCTGGGGAAAGGCGGAGGCATCCGGCGGGGAAGCGGATGCCTCCGCCCCACAGCCCCGCCGCGATCGGGCCGCTTACTATTCAGACGTGAGCCGGTAGCCGACCCCGCGCACCGTCTCGATGTAGCGGGGACTCGCGGCGCTGTCGCCCAGCTTGCGGCGAAGGTTCGTCATGTGCGCCTCGATCGCGCGCCTGTCGGCGTCGCCCACGTAGTACCCCGTCGCGAAGGATTCGCCGCGCAGGATGAGCGTCAAGTCGGCCTTGCTGCGCACGCGGCGCTTCGACTCCAGCAGCGCCTCGAGCAGGTCGAACTCCGTCCGGGTGAGATCGAGCTCCTCGCCCCCGCGTTGGACGACGCGCTGCTCGGGGTGGAGCCGGAGATCGCGGTGAACGAGCCACTCGGCGTCGGCGCCCTCCGGGGCGGGGGACGAGGTGACGGATGCCGTGGCCGCCGGCGCGACCGGCGTCGTGGCGGTCCCGGGGCGCGCACTCGCCGGCGACGGCGCCTCGCTGCTCCGAGGTGCGGGCCCGCCCGCTCCGCCCTGCAGCGGCCTCACGCCGGTCCGGCGCAGAGCCGCGTCGATGCGGGCGCGCAGTTCGCGCGGACGGAAGGGCTTGAGCAGATAGTCGTCGGCCCCGGCTCCGAGCCCGGCCACGACGTCGGCCTCGTCGGAGAGCGCGGTGAGCATGATGATGTATGTGTCGGACTGCGCGCGGATGCGCCGCGCGGCCTCGAACCCGTCGATGCCCGGCATCGTCACGTCGAGCGTCGTCAGCAGAGGCCGGTGCGTGACCACCGCGCGCACGCCGTCGAGCCCGTTGTCCGCCGACACGGTCGTGAAGCCCGCGGCCTCGAGCACCTGGGACAGGATGCGGCGGATCTCCGGGTCGTCCTCGATGATGACGGCGGTGAGGAGTTCGTCGGCCGGGGCGTTCATGCAGTCCTTCCAAGACGTGCCATGCGTCGAGATCCGACCCCAGCTGCGGTACCCGATGTGATAGTGAGGCACTCCGATGCTACACGCGGCTCGCACCGGCTCCGCCGACCGAGGACCGCGCGATCAGGATCAGTTCAGGCCCGCGGCATAGGCTGGAAGCGGCATGAGGGTCATCTCCTACAACCTGCGCAAGCACCGCGCCGCTCGTGAGCTCGCGGGGCTCGTGGATCGCCACGGCGCGGACGTGCTGTGCCTGCAGGAGGTCGACACGCGCGACATGCCCGACATGATCGAGGGCCTGCGGCTCGCCCAGGCGACGCAGCGCAACCGCCTCGGCCTCGCCGTGTACTACCGCGAGAACACTTTCCGCGCGATCGACGTGCGCTCGCTCGCGCTCAAGAAGTCCCTGCACGACCGCGTGCTCAAGCCTGCAGAGGAGCGGATGCTCGGTGTGCGGCTGCACGACATCGACGACGGTCGCGAGTTCATCGTCGCCTCGTTCCATGCCGCACCCCTGACCGCGCTCAACTCGCTGCGGCGCCACCAGATCCGCACCGCGCTCGCGGCGCTCGAGCGGCTCGGCGAAGGTCTCCCCGCCCTCATGGTCGGCGACTACAACTACCCCGTGTTCAAGGAGAACCTCGGGCAGAAGGTGCGCGAGCAGGGTTACGAGCTCTCGCTGAGCGACTCGCGCACGTACACGCGGTACCGCTTCTTCCGCGGCCACTACGACTTCGCGACCTCGGTCGGATTCACGATCGAGCGCGTCCGCACGCTTCCGCAAGGCCTGAGCGACCACCTGCCGATCCTCGTGACGGCGGAGCTGTCGGCCGACGCGGCGCGCGGCGCGGCGTGACCTCCCCTCGGTAGGCTGGAGTCACCGCCCGGCGAAGGGAAGCGTCATGAGCAGCACCATCATCGTTGGAGTCACCGCCGCGCCCGCCGCCCGCAGAGCCGTCGACTGGGCGACGGCACGCGCCGCCGAGCGCGGCCAGACGGTCGAGCTCGTGGCGGTCGTGGGGGGCGCGATCGGCGCGGTCGGCGAGGAGTCCGTGCTGAACGACGCCGTCGAGCAGACCCGCGCTCTCCTCGCCGAGGAGGCGGCCCGCGTCGCGGAGCGCGGTGTGCAGGTCACCACGAGGGTCGGCCGGGGCAGCCCGGTCGCGTGGCTCATCGAGGCATCCGCCGATGCCGACCTCCTCGTGATCGGCAGCGATTACAAGGGCCCCGGCACGGGTCCCGCGCGCGGCGCGCACGGACTGCGGATCGCGGCGGGCGCGAAGTGCCCCGTCGTCGTCGTGCCCGACCTCGACTTCGAGGGGCGGTCGGGCGTCGTCGTGGGCGTCGACGGCTCCGAGGCATCCGAATCCGCGGTCCGGTTCGCGGCCGCAGAGGCCGACCGCCTGCACGAGCCGCTCATCGCGGTCACGGTGTGGACGCCGCTCGAGGCACCGCGCAATCTCGGCTGGTATCCCGAGGAGTACCTCGAGAACATGCGGCTGCTCGCGGATGAGTCGCTCGCTCTTTCGCTCGCGGGGACCCGCCAGGACTACCCGGATCTCGAGATCGTCACACGCGTCGAGCGCGGGTATCCGTCGCTCATCATCAACGAGCTCGCAGCGACCGCGCGGCTCGCCGTCATCGGCACCCACGGCCGCGGCGCGCTCGCTCGGTTCCTGCTCGGATCGATCAGCCAGGAAGTGCTCGCGCGCCTCGCGACGGTCACCGCCGTCGTGCGCTGAAGACGGGCTGAACGCTCCCTCAGAAGCACCCTCATCACGGCGCGTCGTACGTCTTATGCGCGCGAATGGGTGATCATCAGCGTTTGTCTCGTAGCATGGTGCCCAATCATTGACGGCTCCGCTGGGTATTGGGGGGTGACCAACCGGCGTCCGTTCGTCGAGTTCGCCGGCGCCATCGCCGGGGGGAGGGGGCGAACGACTCAAGCACGCCTGCAGCTCGATGAATCTGCATCCGACGATCCTCAACGCTGTACGTTTTCCGGTGTCTCGTGCGCGCGGGATCGGCGAGTACACGGGCCTGCCCGTTCCGCCGATCGTGGTCGCCGCGGCGATGCTTCTGCTTGGAATCGGGCTCGCGGCGTCGACGACGACCGACCCGCTGTGGTGGCATCTGCACTTCAGCAGGCTCGGAATGTTCGACGACTTCTCCGGCCACACCTTCAACGCGACGCTCACCGTCGTCGGCGGCGTGATCGCGATGGGCGCCCAGCCGCTGCGCGCTCAGCTGCGGTTCGCGGTCGAGATCGGCGTGGTCCGTCGGGCGAATGCGGCGACGATCCTGCCGGCCGCGGTCGCGGGTTTCGGCGTCAGCATGTCGGCCGCCGGCATGATCCCGCTGTCGGTGAGCGAGTTCCTGCACGAACGAGGCGCGAACGGCATGCTCATCTCCTTCGTGGTGGTGCTGGGGGCCTCCCGCTGGTTTCTGCGAGGCGTCGCCCGCAACATCCGGCTGATCGCGGATGCCTCGGTCGTCGTGCTCGCGGTCGGGATCGCCGCCATGATCATCGGGGTCATCAACCTCGCCGCCCTCGAGGCGGTCATGTTCACCCTCGTGCTCGTCTCGATCTACAACATCTCGCGGAGCCTCGACGGATGCCTCCTCCGGCACGCTGCCGACTCGAGGGCCGAGGTGGCGGACACCGCCCCTCAGCCGGAGTTCACGGAGCGGCGCCAGGACCGCAGCGGCGACGCCGGCCGCGTCGCGGCCTCGTGCGTCGCACCGCGGGCGACGCTCGCCCTCTCCGAGATGCCGGTGTGGACGCCTCGCCGACCGCGGAGGGCTCGCATGCTCACGGTGTGTGCGCGGGCCCCGTCGACGCTGGTGCGAGCCTTGGATCCGAATCACGCCATTTCTCGATCCCCTGCACGACCCAGAACGCGAAGAACAGCACCAGCGCGGCGGCTTCGGTGATCAGCACGACCGGCACCCCGGTCGTATCGGACTGCGGCAGCAGCACGACGTAGAGGACGAGCAGCAGCGCCAGCCCGACCGCGATCGCGGTGTAGATCGCGCGGAAGACCGGGGGCGGCGGCGCCTCGCGGCGCGGAAACGCATTCCGGATCGCGACGGTGGCGAACAATCCGAAGAAGGCGACCGTCACGACGAAGTGCCCCTGCTCGAGGAACAGATCGCGCGCGAGCGACCACGTGAGCGCAACCGCGACGAGCACCGCGACGGTGAAGACGAGCGATGCCGCGATGCTCGCGAGCGACGTCTGCCTCACAGCGACGAGCAGCAGCGCGACGAGGACCGTCAGCGCGCCGACGATGAGGTACGTCGTGACTCCGGTCGCGGCATCCGCCTCGTACGCGCGGGGGAAGCAGCGCCCCTCGCACGAGACCTCGATCCCCGGTATCGACCCCGGCACCACGGTCGTCGGCACCACCGCGATGAGCGGCGCCAACACCGCTGCCGCGTCGAGCAGGAAGCGCTCCGCTCCGCGCCCTGACAGCGCGACGAGCGCGAGCGCCACTGCGACGAGCGCCCCCACGACCGCGTCGCGCGCGGACGTGTAGTAGTAGTCGCTCACCGACGTGAGCCAGCCGACGGATGCCGCGGCCACCCCGACCGCCGTGAAGATGACGACCACCGCGCCGGCGACGCCGATGCGGAGGTATCGATACGTGCGCTCGAGCGATGTCGAGACGGGGGGCGGCGCCATGCGCACACCCTATCGGCGGGCGTCGACACGCCGGCGATGGCGGGCCGTCAGGGGCGGCCCATGCCGCGGTAGGTCCAGCCCGCCGCCCGCCACGCGGCGGCGTCGAGGCAGTTGCGCCCGTCGACGACGACGCGCCCCGCGGTGAGGCTCGCCGCGTGCTCGGGCGTGAGCCGGCGCCGGTACTCGTCCCACTCCGTGACGACGACCACGGCGTCCGCCCCGCGCAGCGCCTCGTCGCGATCGTCGACGTAGCGCAGTTGCGGGTAGCGGAGTCGCGCGTTGTCGAGGGCCGCGGGGTCGGTCACCGTGACGGCGGCGCCGAGGCCCTTGAGTCGCACCGCGACCTCGAGCGCGGGGGAGTCGCGGATGTCGTCGCTGTGCGGCTTGAATGCCGCGCCGAGCACCGTGATCCGCTTCTCGAACACCTGTCCGCCGAGGGCGTCGACGGTGAGCTGCACGGCCCGCTCGCGGCGGCGCAGGTTGACCGCCTCCACCTCGCGCAGGAACGCCACGGACTCCCCGCGCCCCAGCTCCTCCGCGCGTGCGACGAACGCGCGGATGTCCTTCGGGAGGCATCCGCCGCCGAAGCCGATGCCCGAGCCGAGGTAGCGGCGCCCGATCCGCCCGTCGTGGCCGAGCGCGTCGGCGAGCAGCGTGACATCGGCGCCCGTCACCTCTGCGATCTCGGCCATCGCGTTGATGAACGAGATCTTCGTCGCGAGGTACGCGTTGGCGGCGACCTTGACGAGCTCCGCGGTCGCCCAGTCGGTGACGAGGAACGGGGTCCCGGATGCGACGGTGTCGCGATACACCTCGCGCAGCACGTCGGCTGCTGCCTCGCCCGCCGGCGTGCCGGCGACTCCGACGACGATGCGGTCGGGTTCGATGCTGTCGCGTACCGCCCACCCCTCGCGCAGGAACTCAGGATTCCACACGAGCGTCGCACCGCGCGCCTCGACGCGCGGCGAGAGGCGCTCAGCCGTGCCGACGGGCACAGTGGACTTCGCCGCGACGACCTGCCCGCGCTCGAGATGCGGCGCGAGCTCGTCGATCGCCTGCTCGACGAACGTCAGGTCGGCCGCGCGGCTCGTCTTCCGCTCGGGCGTTCCGACGCACACGAAGTGCACCGTGGCGCCGGCGACGTCGGCGATGTCGGTCGTGAAGCGCAGCCTGCCGGCGTCGAGGCCCTCGCGCAGCAGCTCCTCCAGACGCGGCTCGAAGAAGGGCGCGACGCCCTGCGAGAGCGCGGCGATGCGTTCGCCGTCGATGTCCACGCCGACGACCTCGTGGCCCATCGACGCGAGCGCCGCCGAGTGCACGGCGCCGAGGTAGCCGCATCCGATGACCGATATCCGCAACGTCACACCGCGCCCGCCCGCGCCCACTGATGCCCGCCCTCGGCGCGGGCCTTGTCCATCGCCGAGTGCGCGGCGGCGATGAGGGTGTCGAGGTCGTAGCCGTGCGTACGCGCGCACGCGGATCCGACGCTCGCCGAGAACTCGACGGCGAGGGGCTGATCGGCGCGCACCGTGGAGACGCGATCGAGCAGGTCGCGGATGCAGTCGCGCAGCGCCGAGTCGGGCCGTGCCACGAGCACGAGGAAGCCGCCGCTGCCGTCCCCCAAGATGTCGGCCTCGGCCGGGAACGCCGCGCGCACATCGGAGCCGAGGCGCGCGACGATGCGACGGAACGCGTCGTCGCCGCCCGCGGCGCGCAGGGCGTCGGTGTCGTCGAGCGACAGCGCGACGAGGCACCATGACGTCTCGCCGGCGGCTTCGGCGCGCGTGAGACGGTCGCGGGCCGTGTCCCAGAACGCCTCACCGGCCCCCGAACGGCCGCGGGACTCGTCGGGATTGCGCGCGATCGCGAGCAGCGTGATGAGCGCACACGTGAGGTAGGCGACGACGCCGATCGACTTGAGGTCGGGCAGCACATGCTGCTCGTTGCCCGACAGGAAGCCGACGACGGCCGCCACGATGCTCGCGGTGCCGATGATCGGGAGGAGACCCGAGACGATCAGCAGCGGCAGGAGGCGGCCCATGTCGCGCTCGTGCCGGCGGATGAGCTCGATGACCGTGAGTCCCGCCCAGATCGCGCCGATGAAGTAGGCGACCGAGTACACGAGCGAGTGAGGTGGGTGTCCGACGCTCACCATGAGCACGACCGCCGAGAACGTCGCGACGAGCGGGCCGCTCCACGCATGCGGCCGCACGCCGCGAGCGGCGCGCAGGCCCGACCACACGAACGCGGGGGCGCTCATCATCATGCCCTCGGAGAGCTCGCCGAGGATCGGCATCCGGTTCGCCTCGGCGATGAGCACGCCGTAGCTGGCGAACATGAGCACCAGGAACATGATGGACCACAGCAGAGTCGCCGGTGACGGTCGATAGAGGAACCCCAGGCCCACCATGAGGATCGTGGTCAGGGTGGCCAGGACGGCTGTGAGCACCGAGCCGTCCACGGTCGCTGTCGTCATGTCGCCTCCGCCGGTATCCGGGTCGTCACGGTCGTGCCGACGCCCAGTGCGCTGTCGATGTGGATCGTCCCTCCGTGTGCGTCGACGATCGTGCGGACGATCCCGAGCCCGAGCCCCGTCCCCGGGATGCCGCTCTCGACGGCAGTCTCGGACCGGAAGTAGGGCTCGAAGATGCGGGGCAGGTCGCTCTCGGCGATGCCGATGCCCGTATCGGCGACGATGAGCTCGACCATCGATCCGTCCCGGCGGACGCTGACGTCGACCGACCCGCCCGGGCGCGTGTACTTGAGCGCGTTGCCCACGAGGTTGTCGGCGAGCTGGCGCAGGCGGAACGCGTCGCCCCAGATCATGAGGGGCTCGCCCGGTTCGAGGGTCAGCCGCACACGGTGGTCGTTCGCGGTCACCGCGAACGATTCCACGGATGCCTCGACGACTGCCCGCAGGTCGGTGACGGCTCGCGGATCCCGGTCGGCGCGCGTCGTCGCGTCCGGTCGGGCCGAGAGGATCGTCGAGACGAGCTGGATCATCCGCTCGGTCGACTCCTCGATGACGAGCAGCCGCTTGCGCTCGCGATCGTCGATCCGGTCGCTCTCCAACAGACGATCGGTGTGCCCGAGGATCGCCGTGAGCGGGTTGCGCAGCTCGTGCGACACCTGCGCCGCGAGCGCCTGGCGTCGCTTGTCGGCGGCGATCAGCTCGGTGATGTCCTCGGCGATGATCATCGTGCTGTCCTCTTCGCCGGGCCGGGGCGCCTGATGCCGCGTCGTGATCGACAGCGCGTGCCACCTCCCGTCCGAGTCGTACAGCCACACGCGCTCGTCCTCGAACTCCTCGCCGCGCATCGCGCGGTCGAACGTGCGCTCTCCGGCGCGGAGCGCATTGCCGCGCAGGCCGTCGTACTCGACGGAGTGGGCAGGCTGGGTGGGGTCGGACTCGTCGATCGCGTACAGCGAGCGGTACGCCGCGTTCGTCGACAGGAGCTCGCCGGACGAGCTCACGCGCGCGAGCCCGATATGGATGGCGTCGAGCATGTCGCTGATGCGGCGCCTCTCGGTCGAGACCGTGTCGAGCGAATGGCGGATGCGCTGCGACTGCCGCGTGAGGAGGGTGCGGAAGGCGCGCCCCTGGCGCGCCGTGGCGTGGATCGCGATGCCGACGAAGGCGAGCGCGAGGACCGCGATGATGACGCGCAGCGCGCTCGCCGGCGACGGCTCGTTGGCGAGCACCTCGATGAGGGTGATGACCGCGACGACGGCGAGGGCCGCCACGAGGCGCGAGAGCGGGAACTGCGACGCGAGCCACGTCACCGGGAACACCCACAGGTGCGAGAGTCGCAGCTCGGTGCTGAACGTGAGCAGGCCGACCCAGAGGATGTCGAGGTAGGGGAGCCACACGGCGGAGCCCGCGGGAAGGCGCCGCCAGGGGACGACGAGCGCGGCGATGGTCGTCGCGAAGACGCCGCCGACGCCGACGACGAGCGGTGGGATGCGGAGGACGGCGGGGTCGAGGACGTACCCGACGGCGACGATGATCGCGACGACGGCGGCGAAGAGGAGCTGCCACATCCACACGTTGCGGATGTCGGCGTCGGTGCCTCCGACCTCGGACCCCCGGTCGATCAACGGGATGACACCGGTCGACACGGCCGCTCCTCGACCGGACGGGGTCATCGCCGGGTCGCGGTTCCCGTGAGTCGGTAGCCCACGCCTCGCACCGTCTCGATGTAGCGGGGGTCGGTGGGATCCTCGTCGAGCTTGCGCCGCAGCTTCGCGATGTGGGTCTCGATCGTCCTCATCTCGACGTCCGTGACCTCGGCGACGGAGCCGCCGCGCTGGCTGCGCACCGCCAGCGCGAGCTCCTCCTTCGTGCGCACGCGCTGCCCCGTCTCCATGAGGGCGACGAGCAGGTCGAACTCGGTACGCGTGAGCCCGACGTCGACCCCGTCGCGCGCCGCGATGCGGGTCGAGCGGTCGACGACGAGGTCGTCGTACACGAGCGCCTGCGGCTCCGCGCCGGTCGCGCCGATCTCGGACGCGGGCGCCGCCGTCGCCTCGGCCGGGGTGTCGGACTTCGCGCGCCGCAGCACCGCCTCGATGCGCGCGCGGAACTCGCGCGGCCGGAAGGGCTTCGGCACGAAGTCGTCGGCGCCCGCCGACAGCGCCAGCACGGCATCCGCCTCGTCGGTCAGTGCCGAGACGACGATGATGTGGGTCGCGCTGCGGTCGCGCACGCGGCGCGTCGCCTCGAGGCCGTCGATGCCGGGCATGTTGATGTCGACGGTGGTGATGAGCGGGTCGTGCTCGACGACCGCGTCGACGCCGTCGACGGTGTTGGACGCGCCGAAAGCGCGGAAGCCCGCCGACTCGAAGATGTCGAGCAGCAGCTCCCGGACGACGTCATCGTCCTCGATGACGACGGCCGTCGCCCCCTTCGCGCCGATGTCCACCGGCACCTCCCCTTCGTGCGCCCTGCCCGAATTCTCCTGGATCCAGCCCGAATTGTTCCACATCTCGAACCCGCGGCCCCGCCACGTCGCGGGGGCCTCGGTCAATGGGTTCAGGTCCTGCATGTCGCCTCCTCCCCAGAAGCTCCGCCGATGGTGGGCGTCGACACGAGCGCGAGCCGCGGAGCGGACGGCTCGCTGGGACGCGCGGCGAGCGTGAGGGTCGCGGATGCCCCGGGCTCCACGTCCACGCTCACACTCACGACACGGCGTCCGTCGTGCACGCCGCCGCCGAAGCCGACATCGCCTGTGACAGACGCGTCGACGAGGTCGAAGCCCGGCGGAAGGTAGATGTACGCGACCGTGCGGACCGTGCCCGGCTCGAGGCCGTACTTGCCTCCGGACGTCACATACCGCGGGAGGTCCGCGGCATCCGCGGGCGCGTTGTTCTCGATCGTGACCGAGACCTCCGCCAGCCCCGTCACGCCGTCCCGCCCGCTCTCGCACGAGACCCACCGGACCGTCGAGGACGCCGCTTGGTAGAAGTCCATCTTCGATCCTGTGCCGTCGTTCAGATACACACCGAAGCGCGCGGTGCGGTCGTCGCTGTCGGGCAGCCGTCCGGCGAGGGCGGTGCCCTCGATGATCGCCTGATCGGCGGGATGCGCGCTCCACACGAGCAGGCGCCGCTCGTCGGCGGCGCGGCCGAGCGCCGAGACGAGGCGCGTCGTGTCGAGCCTGCCCTCGGTGACGGTCGAGAAGACCGCTTCCGCCGCCCCTGCGAAGAACGCGTCCTGGTCTGCGGGTCGGTCGAACCGCAGGTACGAGTCGCGCAGGAGCGTCTTGACGACGTCGGACGCCGTGAGCCGGTCTCCGGTGGGCGTCGTGATGGGCCCCGTGGCCTTCAGGAGGTACGACAGCGCGACCGGGTCGAAGGAGATGACGCCGTCGATGCGCTGGCCGCCGTGCTCGCGCGCCCACATCTCCTGCGCGAGCGAGGCCGACACCGCGAAGTCGGGCACCTGCGTGATGTTCTGGATCCACCGGCCCGGGTTCTCTCCGTAGATGCCGCGGACCTCGGGTCCGAGGTCGAGAACCGACTCGCGGTAACGGCGGTAGTCGGCCGTCGACTCCTGCCGGACGAGCTCGACGCGGCCGTCCTCGACGTGCACGAGCGCCATCGCACCCGGGATGCCGCCGAGCGAGCGCCATTCGGCGTTGTTCTGGAAAAGGAGCAGGTAATCGCGGGGTCCCTCGGCGCCCAGCATCGACGGGAGGAGGTCGCCCGCCCGCGCGAACGCATCCGCGCCGCCGTGCGCGGTGGCGAGCAGGTCCGCGACCTGGTCGACGGCGTCGCGCACCGGCCCCACGAGCGCGCCGCGATCGATCTGCGAGACCGTCGCGAGGGCCGCCTGGAGGCGTTCGGCGGCCTGTCCGGCGTCGGCGCCGAGCCCCGCGAGCGGTGCCGGGTCGATGCGTCCGCTCTGCGGGCGGAGGGCCGTGAGGTCGAGTTGCGACACCGACAGGGCCAGGGGGGTGAGGGCGTCGCCGACGGCGTCGTCCACCGCGCCCGTGAGCACGCCCACGGCTCCGAGCTGCGCGCCGAGCCACGGGATGCCCTCGGCGGCGCGCCAGATCGGGTCGGAGGTCAGGGCGCGCGCGGCGGCGGTGTGGTCTGCGGCCTCGGCGAGCGTGCTCGCCATCGCGGTCGGATCGTCGAGCAGACTCCGCATGTCCTGCGCGGTCGCCTGCACCGCCCGGAGGTGGCCGTGCGCGAGCGCGGCGCGGATGCCGATCCACGCGGCGCCGGCGATGATGGCGGCAGCGAGCACCACGATGACGACCCACGCCCCGGTCATCCCCTTCGACCGCACGCGAGGGCCGACCCCAACGTGTCGCAGCCCCATTGTCTGTGCCCCCAGTAGCGCACACTTTACCTTGACGTCGGCTGTCGCAAAACTGAATTCCTCGACGTAGGCTTGCAGCCACCATCGGCGGGCGGTGGCGGCTGGGGAGTCGGATGGGCATGCGGCACGACGGACGCGGGTCCGCGCAGACGCTGCGCCGGGGCGTCGTCACGATGTTCGTCGGGCGCGCGTTCCCCCCTGTCGCCGCGCTCGCGACTGCACCGCTGCTCGCGGTGGGGCTGGGCGTCTCGGGGCGCGGCGAACTCGCTGCCGCGACGGCGCCGCTCCTGCTCGCCGTCACGATCGCGCCCCTGGGGATCCCCACGGCCGTCACCTACGTCGTTGCGCGCTCTCCGCGCCTGATCGGCGTCGCGCTTCGCCGCGGCGCCGTGCTCACCCTGCTCGCGGGCCTCGTCGCGGTCGTCGTCGCCGTCCAGGCGGCGACGCTCCTGAGCGCGGGGGACGAGACCCTCGCGGGCTACATGGTCGTCGGAGCGCTCGCGATCGTGCCGACGGTGCTCGTCGCGGTCGTGCAGGCGGGAGCCGCCGGCCTCGGACGCTGGCGGCTCATCGCGACGGAGCGGGTGGTCGCCGCATTCGTCAAGGTCATCGCGATCGTCGTGCTCTTCGCGACCGGCACCCTCACGGTCGCGGCGGCCGTGATCGTCGTCGCCTTCGCGCCGGTGGTGGGCGGGCTCGTGTACCTCGGCCTGCGACCGGGTGAGGCGACCGCCCGAGCCGATGCGGACGCCGCCGACGAGGCATCGGCCCGCACCGCCGACCTCCTCCGGTACGGCCTGCGCTCATGGATCGGCGCGGTCGCGGGCATCCTCCTCATCCGGATCGACCAGCTCCTGTTCGTGCCCGTGGGCGGCGCCTACGAGCTCGGGCTCTACGCGGTGGCGGTCACGATCAGCGAGGCGCCGCTCATCGTGAACGCAGCCGTGCGGGACGTCGTGTTCACACACGACGCCGCGAAGGGCGACGACGAGCTCCTCGCGCGCGCATCGCGGATGTCGACCATCGCGACCGGCGCCGTCGCGCTCGCGATCGCGGCGACGGCGTGGCTGTGGCTGCCGGTGCTGTTCGGCGACGACTTCCGCGGGGCGCTCGTGCCGCTCCTCGTGCTCCTCGCCGCCGTCGTGCTCGGAAACCCCGGGTCGATCGCGGGCACCGGGCTGTCGGCGCGCGGGCGGCCCGGCCTGCGCAGCATCAGCCTCGTGATCGCGTGCGTCGTGAACGTCGCGGTGTTCCTCGTGCTCGTGCCGGTGTGGGGCGCGGTCGGCGCCGCCGTCGCGACGCTCATCGGCAACCTCGTGTCGAGCAACCTCAACCTCGTCCTCCTCCGCCGCACGTCGGGGATTCCGGTCGGGTCGTTCTACGCGTTTCGGTTCGCGGACCTCCGGGCGGTCTCCGCACTCCTTCCACGCGCAGGAGGCAGGGCGTGACGAGCATCCCCCGGCGTGTGTGGAACGGCGTCGCGCGCCGCGCGCTGCGTGTGCGCTTCGACATGCGCAATCGCGTGTCGAAGGCTCCCGTCACGGGGGATGGCCCGATCGTGTCGCTCACGACCCACGGACCGCGGCTCGACATCGTGCACCTCGCGCTCGAGTCGATCGGCCGTGGAGCCGTGCGCCCGAGCCGGCTCATCCTGTGGCTCGGGCCGGATGACCACGCGCGCCCGCGTCCGCCGACACTGCGACGTCTCGTCGCGCGAGGACTCGAGGTGCGCGAGGCGGTCGACCTCGGCCCGCACACGAAGTACTGGCCGCTCGTCGAGTCGGAGCCCGACCGCGACTTCGTGACGGCCGACGACGACGTCTTCTATCCGCGCGGGTGGCTCGCCGAGCTGCGAGACGCGGGCGAGCGGGTGCCGGAGGCCATCGTGTGCTTCCGCGCCCACGTCCTCGGCGTCGACGACATGGGGGAGGCACCCCGCATCCGCCCCTACACCTCGTGGAAGCCGTGCCGGCGCACGACACCGTCACCGCTCCACTTCGCGACGGGCGTGTCGGGCGTGCTGTACCCGCGCACGTTCGCGCACGTGATCCGCGAGGCGGGGACGGGCTTCGTCGAGCGGGCGCCGCGCGCCGACGACGTGTGGCTCCACTTCCTCGCGGTGCGGTCGGGCCGCGCGATCGTGCAGGTGCGACCACGGCCACTCGAGTTCCTGGGCGTGCCCGGCACGCGCCCGACGGGGCTCTACCGCACGAACGAGGGCGGCGGCAACGACCGCCAGATCGCCGCGACGTACACGCCGGACGTCCTCGCGCTCCTGGCCGCGGCGGCCCGCGGCGAGGCGCTCGTCACTTGAACAGGCTGCGCGACGACAGCTCGGCGAGCGAGCGCTCGTAGCCCGCGGCATCCGCCGGCTGCTCCTCGACCCAGGCCGCGAACTGCCGCAGGCCCTCCGCGAAGCTCGTCGCGGCCGCCCAGCCGAGTGCGCGCAGGCGCGTCGTGTCGGCGATGCTGTGGCGGATGTCGCCCGCCCGGAAGCTGCCCGACACCCGCATGCGCGGCTCGGCGCCGAACGCGGCGGCGAGCGCCTCGACGACGTCGACGACGGTCGTGGAGGTGCCCGAGCCGACGTTGTAGACACCCGAGGCATCCGGATGCAGCGCCCCCAGTCGCGTCGCCTCGACGACGTCGTCCACGAACACGAAGTCGCGGCTCTCGCGCCCGTCCTCGAAGACGTTGACCTCACCGCCCCGCCGCAGGATGCCCGAGAAGATCGAGAGGATCCCCGTGTACGGGTTCGTGAGCGACTGACCCGGACCGAACACGTTCTGGTACCGCAGCGCGACCGCCTCGATGCCCACCGCCGGAGCCGCCGTGAGCACGAGCGCCTCCTGCATGTGCTTCGTGATCCCGTACACGCTCGACGGCTGGAGTGGCGCGGACTCGGGCGTCGGCGCGGGCACGAGCTCGGTCTCGCCCGGCGTGCGCACCTCGAAGTCGCCGCGCACCAGGTCGGCCTCGCTGCGCGGCCCGGGGTAGACGACACGGCCGTCGGACGTGCGGTAGGCCCCCTCGCCGTAGACGGCGCGCGACGACGCGACGACGAGTCGCCGCACGGAGTGCCGCTCGTTCGCGAGCACGTCGAGCAGGCGCCCCGTGCCGCCGGCGTTCGTCTGCACGTATCGGTCGATCTCGTACATCGACTGGCCCGTTCCGGTGTCGGCCGCGAGGTGCACGACCACCGTGACGTCGGCGAGCGCCGCTCTCAGCGTGCTGCGCGACAGGACGTCGCCGCGCACGAATTCGACCGTGGAGGGGAGGGGCGGGTGCACGGGACGCCGACCGTGCACCTGCTCGGTCAGGGAGTCGAGCACGCGCACCTCGTGTCCCTCGCCCGCGAGGCGCGCGGCGAGCCTGCTTCCGATGAACCCGGCGCCGCCGGTGATCAGGATGCGCTCGGTCATGATTCCTCCTCCTGACGCTCGAACTCGCACGGGGCGGGCAGGAGCGAAGTGAACGCCGCCGCGAGGCGGGCTCGGGCGGTCTCGAAGTCCAGCGGGCCGTCGTTGAGGCACACGATGGGAGTGCGCGCACCGGCGACCACCTCGCACGCCCGGTCGATCGACGCGTCGGAGAGCTGGATGAATGTGCCGTAGCGGCGCGGGCTCGCCGGTGCGAACGCGTTCTCGCACAGCGCCCACCACGCGAAGAGGAACACGTTCAGGTCGGCGAAGCTCTTGAACGTCGACCGGCACGTGCGCTCCAGGGCCGCGTCCGCCTCGCCCCACACGCGCATCATGGTCGCCCGCCGCAGCGGCAGCGGCAGGTGGTGGTTGAGGAAACCGGTGAACCGCGGCCAGGGCGCGAGGGCCAGGTTCTGCAGGAGTCCGCGCCCGTAGCGCGGGCTGAACCACCGCAGGGGAGACCGGGCGATCACCCGGCGCTTCGAGAACCGGCCGTTGAGCAGGTGGACGTCGTTGAGCATCGCATGCGAGACGTTGTCGCCCAGCGAGATCGCGTTCATGACGCCGAAGCCGACGGGCAGGTCGCCGCGGAAGAAGTGCGTCTCGTCGAGCGGGCGCAGCACGAACATGTCGTCGTTGAACGAGACGAACCGGTCGGACAGCCCCTCGATGCGGTGCAGGTTGAGCTCGATCGTGCGCGAGTTGAACGTCGGGAGGTACTCGGACGGAATGAAGTCCTCGTGCCGCACGACGCGAAGACGCGGATGCTCCGTGTCGAGCCACTCCGGCGGCGGGGACTGCGTCACCAGGTGCACCGTCCCGACCCACGGGCAGTTCGCCGCGATGCCGCGGAACCAGAAGCGCAGCAGGTCCCAGTCCCGGAAGCGATCGGGCGTGGCGACGTCCGACGGGTCGGCGCCTGAGCGCACGAGGTGTTCGTCGCGCAGCGCGCGCCACGCGGCATCCGTGTCGTCCACCCACGTGACGACGACATCGACCGGCGCGCTCATCGGGCACCCACCGGCTGCAGATCGTACGAGGGCTGCTCCGTGGCATCGGGAAGGGCCCGCGTGCGGGGGCTCGAGCGGATCGCGACGAGCAGGATGAGGATCGCGGGCAGGTACGCCGGCACCTGCGCGCCGAGCGGCCCGCGGAGGATCCCGAACATCGCCATCGACACGAGCGGCGCGAGCATGGCCCACTTCGACAGCGGTGCGTGGAGCCACGCCGAGTCGACCCGCGCGGCGAGCACGCCCAGCAGCAGCATCCCGACGACGAGGCCCGCGATGCCGAACTGCAGATAGAGCTCGGCGTGGACCGGGAGCGAGAGGTTCGTGAACGAGTAGCCGGCGTGCTTCGCGACATCCGCCGAGGCGATCGTGGCCTTGTCGGCCCACACGGAGCGCGGCACGAAGAACAGGACGGCCGAGACGAGGTGGTGGCCTCCGGCGAAGCCGTGCGTCTGCACGTACGACAGCGTGTTCACGACCTGCTGGAACCCGTCGAAGTCGGGCGAGACGAACGTGTTCGCCGTGATGCTCCCGAACGAGAGCGTGCCGCGCCGGAACACGTTCGCGAGCGGGTAGATGAGCAGCGTCGCCGCGATCCCCAGCGCGAGGAAGGCGAAGCCGGCGCGCGGCGACCGCGGGCGCACCGCGGCGAGCACGAGCGATCCGAGGGCGAGCAGCGCGATGAAGCGCGTCTGCGAGAACGGGTTGGCGAAGAGGGCGATGCCCACGACTCCGACGAGAAGCAGACCCATCTCGCTCACGCGGACGTGCGCGAGACCGCGCCACGCGAGCTGCAGACGATACACGCCGAGGAGCGCCGCCGCGATCGCGAGGCCCGCCGGGAGCACCGTGTAGAGGGCGTAGACGACCCCGCCGGCGTCCGAGAGCGAGCCGCCCGCCGCGTCGAGCGCGTCACCCCGGGCGTTGCGGCTCGCGAAGAGGCTGTTGAGCCCGAGCACGTTCACCGCGTTCACGCCGACGACGACGAGGGCCGCCACGACGATGCCGTGCACGACCCGGCGGATCGACGCGCGCGCCTCGGGACGCGGGGCGCGCACACGGGCACGGGTCGCGAGGTCGCCGATCGCGAAGAAGGCGATCGCGAGCGCGGTCAGCACGAGCGCGAGCCGCACCGCCGCCGGATCGGCGAGCGCCCGTGTGTCGTTCCACGCGACGCGGCCCAGCGTGAGCTGCGCGATCGGGCCCACCCCGAGCCACGCGAACCAGAAGACGTAGAAAGCCGCGGCGGCCGGCCGCAGCTCGTGCGCGGCGGACTGGATGGCGCCGCTGAGCGCGATGACCGCGGAAAGGCCCGCGAGGGCGAGCGCGGCCGGATCGGACAGGTCGCGAACCAGCAGGGCCACGATCGCCGCTCCGAGGAGGACGAGCGGCAGCGCCCACGGGTTGATCCTCATCGCCGGCTCCCCGCGATCGCCGGTACCCGCGACGGGCGTGGGAGCGACGCCTCGACGGCCGCACGCGTCTCCCGCGCGCAGTCGGCCCACGGCCGCACGCGCCGCGGCCGGCGGGGCTCCTCCCGCAGGGCGGCGGTCACGGCATCAGCGATGCTCTGCGGATCGGGATCCGAGACGTGCACGGCCCCCGGGTGGATCGCCGCGAGGCCGCTGTCGGATGCCACGACGACGGGGATCCCGAAGTACGCGGCCTCGACGACCGGGAGGCCGAAGCCCTCGTCGGACGAGTTGAGGACGAGGGCCGCCGCGGATGCAACGATCCGCTGGTACGAACGGTCGGACACGTATCCCGGCAGTCGCACGCGGTGGGTGACCCGGTAGCGCGCCGCGAGCTCTCGAAGCGACTCCCGGTACTCGTCCACCGCCCCCAGCACCCAGAGGGTGACGTCGGGCATCGCGGCGACCGCGCGGATCACGGCCTCGGGGCGCTTGTTCGGCAGATGCCCGTACGTGACCACGTTCACGCCCCGGGCGGACGCCGGTGCCGTGTGCCACCGCCGCGGGTGGTCGCCGCCGTTCTCGACGACGACGAGACGGCGGGGCCGCACGCGATCGCGGGTCTCGGCGGCGGTCTTCTCGGAGATCGCCACCGTCGTCCCCGCGGATGCCGCCGACCACCGCCACAGGCGCCGGTAGAGGCGCTGCACGAGAGGGAACTCCGCGGGGTGGTTCTCGTGCCGCCAGTCGTGCACGACGACCGCGCGGCGCGCGCGCGGCACGAGCGGGGAGGCGACCGGGCTCAGCGACAGCAGCGCGTCGGCGCGGGAGCGTCGGAACACGATCGCGGACGAGACGAGCTGGGTCCACGCCCGGGCGACGGGTGACACGCTCGGAACGACGTGCACAGAGACGTTCGCGTGGGTGGCGAACGCGTCCGCCGCCCACGGCCCCCCGACCACGATGATGCCGTCGCCGGGGTGGGCTTGCGCCCAGGCGCCGACGACCTCGCGCGCGTACAGGTTCATCCCGCCCGATCCGGCGGGCGATCCCATCGCGTCGATGACGATCCGCATGTCAGGCCCCGACCAGCGCGGGCGCCAGGACTTCCGACGTCCAGGCGGCGAGCGACCGGTTCTCGAAGCCGGCGGGGCTCGTCCCCTGGGCGGGCTGCGCGGCGATGAACGCGGTCACCTCCGCCACTTCGATGCGAGCGGGATCGGCGGGCACGATGAGCACGCGTGCGGGATCGTAGAACGGCTCGTCGCGGATCGCGGCGTTAGCGGTGATGAGCGCGGCGCCGCTGGCCAGCACCTCGAACACGCGCATCGTCAGTCCGGTCTGACCGGGCCGCTGGAGGTCGATGACCGCCTTGGAACGGCGCATGGTGTCGGCGACCGCGCCGATCGGCAGCGGCGTCGTGCGCACGTCCGCGCGCGGGATGCCGCGGTACCGGCGCACGAAGACCTTGCGCAGCCAGAAATACCAGGCGGCAGGGGAGTAGAACCACAGGAGTCGTCGCTCCGGCGGCACGGCGGCCGCGACGGCGTTCGCGAACGCGTGGCGATCGCCGTGCAACGTGCCGATGAACGACACGTCGAGGTCGCGCGGCTCGTCGCCCGGGTGGAACTCCGGGCGGTGGAACAGCGGCAGGTGATCCACGCCTGTGCGGCGCGCGTCGTCCGGGTCGAACGAGAACGCGCGGTCGAAAAGGGGGAGGAGCGCAGCGCCCCGAGGGCTGTTCGCGAACGAGTCGAACGTGTAGTAGACGAACCGCACCCTCGGGCAGCGCGACCGGAGCGTCGTGAGGAACCACTCCGGCACGACCTCGCCCTTGATGACGAGGACGAGATCCGGAGGATCGTGCTCGGCGCGGCGCAGCAGCTCCCTGAAGTGCGCCGTGATCCGGTGGCCGAGGATCGCGGGTGCGACGCGCACGACCGCCCGAGCGAGCGGTGCGTTCGAGGGGCGCTCGTCGACGAGCTCGACCTCGTGGCCCTGAGCCCGGATCTCCTGTGCGATCGCCTTCTCGTAGCCGAAGAACGACGGCGCGATCATGAGCACACGCACTAGACCGCCGTCCCTCCGGGCGACACGACCGCCTTGACCGTCTTGACGAGGATCGCCGCGTCGCCGAGGAGCGACCAGTTCTCGACGTACGACAGGTCGAGCCGCATCGCGTCCTCCCAGTCCAGGCTCGACCGGCCGCTGACCTGCCACGGCCCCGTCATGCCCGGCCGGATGAGCAGGCGCCGCTTCGCGGCATCCGAATACAGGGCGACCTCGGCGTGCACCTGCGGCCGCGGCCCCACCAGGCTCATCGAGCCGCTCAGCACGTTGAGCAGCTGCGGGAACTCGTCGATCGAGTACTTGCGCAGGAACCGCCCCAACGGCGTGACGCGCGGGTCATCGCGCACCTTGAAGAGGGGTCGGTCGTCGGTCCCCTGCGCCGCGAGGAGGGTGGCCAGCTCGGCATCCGCCCCCTCGTACATCGTGCGGAACTTGAGGATGTGGAACGGTTCGCCGTTGCGGCCGATGCGCGCCTGGCGGAAGAGGGCCGGCCCGGGGCTGGTGGCGCGCACCGCGGCCGCGATGAGCAGGAGCGCGGGTGCGAGGACGACGAGCATCGCGGCGGAGCACACGATGTCGGCGAGACGCTTCGCGACCCTCTGCCCGCGCGAGAGCGACGGGCGCTCGACGTGGATGAGCGGAAGCCCCGCGACGGGCCGGGTGCGGATGCGCGGACCGCTGATGTCGACGATGCTCGGCGCCAGCACGAGGTGCTGGCCGCCGGACTCGAGCGCCCACGAGATCTGCTTGACGCGGTCGGGCGGCAGGTCGTCCGTGCCGGTGATCGCGACGGTGTCGGCATCGATGCGGGCAAGCGCGGCGGGCACCGATTCCAGATCTCCGACGATCGGGATACCGGTGCCCGCCACGGTGCCGCCCACGGCGGCGGGAACGCATGCCCCCACGACGGTGTAGCCGGCGTCGGTCGTTCGCGAGAGTTCACGCGCGATCTGGGCGACCGACTCCTCACACCCCACGAGCAGGACACGCGCCGTGTAGAGGCCCATGCGGCGGTGCGCGATGAGCCATTGCCTCCACAGCCAACGTCCGAGGACGAGGGTGACGATGCCCATCGGCAGCGCCAGGATGAGGTAGCCACGCGCGACGTCGACGCGGAACAGGAACGCGACGATCGCGACCGCGCCGAACACCCTCAGGCTCGCATCGCCGACGCGGATGTACTCCGTGATCCCCGCGCCGATGACCTTGTCACTGCGTGTCTCGAGCAGGCCGAGCATCCAGATCCACGCGCCGATGAGCACGCCCGAGAAGATCCAGTAGTCGATCTCGGCGAGCCCCGACACGCGCGGCGGCTGCAGCCCGAGCCACGCGATCTGCGTGCCGTACACCACCCACACGAGGATGAGCGCATCCGTCATCCACAGCCGAACGGCGTATGCCTCGCGCCATCGTGCGCCCACCGGTTGCCCGGCGGTACGCGGCGGTGTCAACGCCGAAGCCCCCAGCTTCAGTTCCCACGTCACTTCGAACCCCTCGCCCGATCCCCAGATGGACGTCGTACATAGAGGTTCGTCGCATGTTTCCTGTACGTCAAGTGGAGAACACGCGAAGTCTTCCTGAACGTGATGACGGATGCCCGGAAATCCGGGCCCTCGCGTCAGTCTTCGCCGTCGGCTTCCCTGCCGCCGTAGCGGTAGCCGTACGAGTGGTGCGCGTCCGGTCCGCGCATCGGAACCATCGTCAGAACGAGGCCCGCCGTCCGGGCGTCGACCGCCTGCAGGGTCTCCAGCGCGGCGGTGAGGCGCGCGCTCTTCGTGCGCCCGGCGGCCACGACCACGATCGCGCCCGCGGTCGCCTTCGCGAGCACCGCCGCATCCGTGACGGCGAGAAGCGGCGGCGCGTCGACGAGCACGATCTCGAACTCGCGCTCGAGGTCGGCGAGCAGCGCGCGCATCTGCGTCGAGTCGAGCAGCTCGCTCGGGTTGGGCGGGATGCGCCCGGCGGGGAGCACGCGCAGGTTGCGCGTGCGCCACGGGACGAGGAGCTCCTCGGGAGAAGCGCGTCCGATGAGCACGTCCGTGAGGCCGGCTCCGCCCTCGATGCCGAGGTGGGTGGCGACGCGCGGGCGGCGCAGGTCGGCATCCACGACCGCGACGCGGCGCCCCGCGTCGGCGAGGACGGTCGCGAGGTTGATGAGCGTCGTGGTCTTGCCCTCGCCGGGCTCGCTCGAGGTGATGACGAAAGACGACCTGTTGTCGAGGTCGAGGAACTGCAGGTTCGTGCGCAGCGTGCGGAACGCCTCGGCCCGGACACTGAGCGGATCGTCCTGCACGACGAGCGGACGCTCCTTCGCGCGCTTCTCGAACGGGATCGTCCCCAGCAGCGGCCGGTCGCTGACCGCCGCGAGGTCGCGCGCCCCCGAGATGCGCGTGTCGAGCACCGTCCTCAGGACGACGCCGCCGATGCCGAGCGCCGCTCCGATGAGGCCGCCGATGAGCAGGTTGAGCCGCGTGTTCGGCGAGGACGGCGCATCCGGCGGGAGCGCGTCGCGGACGGGGGTCAGGTGAACCGGGCTCGATGCGGGTTCGTCGTCGTCGACGGACTCGAGGGTCTCGACCGTCGTGGCGAGCGATGCGGCCACGGCGTTGGCGGTGTCGGCGGCGCGGTCCGGATCCGTGTCGGTCACGGTGATCGTGATCAGGAACGTGTTCGGCACCGTCGTCGCCTGCACGCGCGGAGCGAGGTCGGGGGCGTCCTCGTCGAGCCCCAGCTGCTCGATCGCCGGGTCGAGCACGATCGGCGTCGACACGAGGCTGGCGTAGGTCGCGACGCGCGACTGCGCGAAGCTCGCGCCCTGCTCGAGCTCGGCGATGCTGCCACCTGCCTGGCTCGAGACGAACACGGTGCTCTGCGCGCGGTATTCCGGCGTGCGGGTGAGCGACCAGGCGAGGGCCACCGCGATCCCCAGCAGCGTCGCCGCGAGGATGATCCCCCAGTTCCTGCGCAGAATCCGGACGTATTCCCTGAGCTCCATGTCGCCTCTCGGTCCGGTGGTTCCGGGTATTGTGCCACACCGCGAGGCGACATCCCGGTGCTCAGACGGTGACGGCGCCCCGCACGGTCTCGGCGGCGACGCGGATCGCGGGGACCAGCTGCGCGCCGCACGCCACGTACGCGTGCCACTCCCGTCCGTACGGGTCGGGAACGTCGTCCTCTTCGGGGTCCACGGGCTGCGGCACGAGGCCGCGATGCAGGGCGAGCTCGCGGGCCATCGCGCGGACGCGCCCGGACGGCGAGTCGCCGGCGGATGCCGCCGCCTGCAGCTCCTCGCGCGGCACCGCCCGCGCGAGACGGGCGAACTCCCGCACCGTGAACGTCGCGTGCACGCGCGTCGGCGCGATCTCGACGACCGCCCTGCGCTGGTCGCGGTCCATCGTGAGGATGAGGTCAGGGCGCGTGAGCTGACCTTCGTCGAGGCGGCGGGCGCGGTGCATCCGGATCTCGTCGGGTCCGACCCCGAGCCGTTCGGCGAGGCGCACGGCGTCGGGTGCCATCGCGTCACGGTCGCGCGCGTGTGTCCCTGCGCTCTCGACCCGCACGCGGACGTCGCCGAGCGCGCGCCGGAGGAGCTGCGCGGCGAGCGGAGAGCGGCAGATGTTGCCGGTGCACACCGTGAGGATCTCGATCATGCGGGCAGTGCCCTCTCGGGGAGGTTGAGAAATCCTTGCGAAAATCTGAATGATACCTGTTGATTCCTTCCCGGGTGGAGTAGCATGACGGCACTCCGGCGGTCAAGGGCCGCGCCAGCGGAGGCACTGCGGCAGAGAACTGGGGATCTCACATGCTGAAGAAGATTGTTTCCGTCATCGGTATCAGCGGTGCCCTCATCTTCATGGGGGCGAGCGCTGCGACCGCGGACACGTACCCACCGGACGTCACGTGCACTGTGCAGGCGCCGACGATCACGCCCGGGCAGTCGACGGTCATCGAGTGCGGCGGCGACGGCACGGTTCCCGCGGGAACCACCGCGGTGTTCACCGTGAGCGGCGCCGGCGTGTCGGCCTCGTCGCTCTCTTCGCTGTTCGCGGCGGTCGGCACGACGCAGGTCACGAAGACAGCCGATGGCAACGGCAACCTGTCGGCGACCTTCACGGCGCCGCAGGTGACCGGCACCCACAATTACACCGTGAGTGTCGCCGACACCGCCGGAACGTTCGCTGCCACCGCGTCCATCACGGTCAACGGGCCGAGCGGGGGCGAAGGCGCCGTCGGCGGCGGTCTGTCGACCACGGGTGGCACGGTGCCGGCGGCGCTGATCTGGGGCGGCATCGGTGCGCTCGGCATCGGCGGCATCGCCATCGCGGCGGCGCTCGCGCGGCGTCGTGCCCGCGGACAGTAGAGGCACCTCGACGAGCCCGTCGCGCGAAGGCACCCGTCGCGACGGGCTCGAGCCGCGCCCGCACCGGCTGCGTCGCGCCCGGTACGAGCTCCCGGGCCTCGCCCTCGGGATCGCCGCCGTCGCGTGGGCGCTGACGGCGGCCGCGGCGGCGACGGCGCAGCTCTTCACCGGCTGGCCGCCCGTCGCGCTGGCGGTCGCCCTCGTCGTGCTGACGATGACGCCCCTCGCGCTCGCCGTCGCGATCGCGGGCCGGCGGTCCGGCGACGGCGCGGGTGCGCCGGCGGGCTTCGTGCGCGGGTCGTGGACGGATGCGGTGCTCGGGGCGTTCGCGGGACTCGTCGTGCGCGCGCTCGTCGAGCTCGTCGCGCCGACAGGCGGCGCATCCGGTCTCGCGCGTCCGGCGCCCGCGCTCGCGGTCACGCTCATCGCGGCGGTGCTCATCGCGCCGATCGTGGAGGAGGCCTACTTCCGCGGTCTCGTCCAGGGCGCCGCGAGCGACGTGCTCGCAAACCGCATGGGACGACGGTCGATGGCGGTCGTGGCCGTCGCGATCTCGACCGCGGCGTTCGTCGCGATGCACGCGATCGTGGGAGGGCTGCAGCCGGCGCTCCTGCTGGGGGCGACGCTCACCGGCATCGCGTGCGGCACGCTGGCCGCGGTGACAGGGCGGATCTGGGCCCCGATCGCCGCGCACGTCGTGTACAACGGCGTGGGCGCGCTGGTTCTGCTCGTGCAGCCCTGACGGTGTGGGCGGGCTGTGTCGACCTAGTCGGCGGACCCGTCGCCGCCGGTGCCCGTATCGGAGCCCGTCGCGGATGCCGCGGCCCGGCGCCTCACGAGGACAGCCGCGGTGACGCCGGCGGCTGCGACCGCGGCGCCGATCGCCACCGTCGCGATCACGGGCGTCGCCGCGCCGTCGTCCTCGCTCGCCGGAGCGCCGTTCTCGGACGGTGAGGGCGCGGGCGTCGGGTCGTCGGTGCGCGGCTCCGTCGTCGGCTGCGGCGCGGTCGGGCTGGCGGACGGATCCGGCTTCGGCGCGGGAGTCGACGGCGCACCCGGCTCTCCGGGCGCCGGCGCGGGCGTCGGAGCGGCCGGCGGCGCGCTCGGGCCGGGCTGCTCAGGCTGCGACGGCCTCGGCGCCGGAGTGGACGGTCGGCCGCCCGGCGGATCGGTGGGCTGCGCCCCGCCGCAGATCATCGCGCCCCCCGAGAACACGCAGCCGGGCGTCGGCACCGGCTCGGAGCGATCGCCCGCCGGCGCGATGAGCCCCGTGCCTGCGAGCACGACGAGCACGGTGCCGAAGAGAACCCCCATGCGTTCACGATAGTCCCGTCCCGCCGCAACGCCAGCGAAAGTGTGCGGAATCTTCGGGAAAGCCTCAGCAGAAGGTAGAACTGCGAGCAGGATTGCGCCTATCTTGTCTCCCACACGGAGTCTGGGGGCCGGTATGGGGAACACGGCGACGCGCGAGCGTGCGAAGGAATCACGGGGGCGGCGCATCGCGATCACGGCGGGGATCATCCTCGTGTGGGTGGTGATCTTCCTCGCGGGAGGGAGGGCGTTCAGCCAGCTCAACGACCTGGGGACGAACGACCGCGTGCAGTTCCTGCCCGACAGCGCGGAGTCGACGCAGGTCGATCGGCTCGACGACGAGTTCAGGGTCCAGGGCTACAGCTACGCCGTCGCGGTGCTCACGTTCGACGAGCCCCTCGACGAGCGCGAAGTGCCGTTCATCGAACGGCAGATCCAGCGGATGCCCCCCATCGACGGGCTCGCGCTGTTCCGCTCGACGCCGCTCATCGTGGCGGACGACGGCCTCGCGGCGGAGTTCGTCATCCCGGTCGACTCCCAGGGCGCGCTCGATGAGACGGTGTCGCTGCTGCGCGCCGGGCTGCAGACCGCCGTTCCCGAGGCGACGGGCGTCTACATCACGGGCGGCGCGGGATTCGCGGCCGACATCATCGCCGCGTTCGCCGGCATAGACGGGCTGCTCCTGCTCGTCGCCCTCGGGGCGGTCCTGCTCATCCTGATCGTCGTCTATCGATCGCCGCTGCTTCCGCTCATCGTGCTCTTCACGAGCCTGTCGGCGCTGTGCGGGGCGGTCCTCGTCGTCGCGGGCCTCGCGGGCTCGGGCGCAGTCCTGCTCGCGGGGCAGACGCAGGGGATCCTCCTCATCCTCGTGGTGGGCGCGAGCACCAACTACGCGCTGCTGTACATCAGCCGCTACGGCGAGGCGCTCGCGGCCGGCCGGACGAGGTGGGAGGCCACGCGCGATGCCCTGCGCGGGTCGTGGAAGGCCATCCTCGCCTCGGGGCTCACGGTCATCGCGGCGCTCATGGTGCTCCTGGTCAGCGAGCTCGACTCGAACCGCACGCTCGGGCCGATCGCGTCGATCGGCATCGCGTTCGCGCTTCTCGCATCGTTCACGCTCCTGCCCGCCCTGCTGCTGTGGGCCGGCAGAAGGGCGTTCTGGCCGCGGAGGATCGTGGCGCGGCATCCGCATGAGGACCCCACGGACGGACCGGGGCTGTGGCCGCGCCTCGCGCGGTCCGTGGCGCACCGCCACCGTGGCGTCTGGATCGTGACCGGCCTCGCGCTCGTCGCCATGTCGTTCGGCCTGACGCAGCTGCGCGCCGACGGCGCACCGTCGAGCCAGTACGTCATCGGCGAGTCGCAGGCGCGCGACGGGCTCGCCGTGCTCGCGGAGCATTACCCCGCGGGCTCGGGAACGCCCGCGGTGGTCGTCGTCGAGGCGTCGCGGATGCTCCAGGTGACCGAGGCGATCCTCGGGGTGGACGGCGTGGATCACGTCCGTGTGGCGACACTCGGAGGCCCGACGCCGATCACGCCCGACGGCGTGCAGCCGTTCGCATCGGGGGCGGGTATCGCGCTCGCTCCGCTCGTCGTCGACGGACGCGTGCTGCTCGAGGCGACCCTCGACCACGCACCCGACACGCCGCAGGCGGAGTCCGTCGTCCGGACGCTCCGCGCCGCGCTGGACGATGTCGGCCGGGACGTGCTCGTGGGCGGGCAGACGGCGATCGACATCGATGCGAACGAAGCCGCCCTGCGCGACCGCGCGATCATCATCCCGCTCGTGCTGCTCGCGATCTTCGTCGTGCTCGTCGCGCTGCTGAGATCGCTCGTCGCGCCCGTCATCGTGATCGGCAGCGTCGCGCTGTCGTATGCGGCCGCTCTCGGCGTGTCCGCGATCGCGTTCAACGAGGTCTTCGGGTTCACCGGGGCCGATCCGACGGTGCCGCTGTTCGCGTTCGTGTTCCTCATCGCGCTCGGCGTCGACTACAACATCTTCCTCATGGCCAGGGCGCGGGAGGAGACCGTTCTGCACGGCGCGCGCACGGGCATCCTCAGGAGCCTCGTGCTCACCGGCGGCGTCATCACCTCGGCCGGCATCGTGCTGGCGGCGACCTTCGCCGCGCTCGGTGTGCTGCCGCTGCTGTTCATGGCGCAGATCGCCTTCATCGTGGCGTTCGGGGTGATCCTCGACACGTTCGTCGTGCGCACGCTCCTCGTGCCCGCGCTCGTCTACGACGTGGGTGCGAGTGCGTGGTGGCCGAGCGCGCTCTCGAGGCCGTCGGCATCCGTGGAAAGCCCGCAGGAGGCGCGGGAGACCGTCTCGGTCTGACCCTGGAGCGGGTCGCGCGACGCCCGCGAAGACCCTGTTGCAGGCGGCCGCAGCGGGGGAGTTCGCCTATGCACGGATGCCTGAAGCTCGTCTGAACCCAGTCTGAACTTTTCGTGCGAATTACCTTGTCATTGGGTGGAGATTCCTGTATGAATCAACCAGCGCCGGTTGGGGCCGGTGCACGGCACGGTCTGGGCGTGCCGGGGTTCAGCTGGGGGCGCAAGGCCTGTCTGGAGGGCACGGCAGTCGATGAACACCAACACGCATTCACTTGGGGACCTCTCGGAAAGGTGGCGGCGGATAGCACTGGCGATCGTCGCGATCGCCGGACTGGTGCTGACGCTTCTGGTGGGCAGTCCACCGGACAGAGCCGTGGCGGCGACGGATGAGGATCCGTCGTTCGTCCTCAACCAGAACGACCTGGAGTTCATCCTCCGGCAGATCCAGATCTCGGAGGCACACGCCGCAGACGTGCTGAACCCCTCCAACTACGAGCTGCTCTGCACCGATCAGGGCGACGCCGCGCAGAACTGCGTGTCGGACGAGATGCGTCCCAAGGGCGTCCGCACGATCGACGGCTCGTTCAACAACCTCCGCCTCCACCAGTCCGAGTACGGCGCGTCCGACAACGCGTTCCCCCGGCTGCTGGAGGCCGAATGGCGTCAGGCGGAGCCCGAGGCGCTCGACCTCGGCTTCGAGGCGAACACTCCCGAGCAGATGGCCGCGTGTGAGGCGGGCACGACCTGCTACGCGCAGACGAGCGGCAACGTGTACGACTCGGAGCCGCGCCTGATCAGCAACCTGATCGTCGACCAGTCGCTGAACAACCCCGCCATCGCGAACCAGGTGCAGGCCGGCACGGCGATCCCGATCGAGGGAACCGACCGCGTCGTCACCCCCAACACGGCACCGGACGAGGAGCTCTCGGCGCCGTTCAACACGTTCATGGGCTTCTTCGGCCAGTTCTTCGACCACGGCCTCGACCTGGTCGGCAAGGGCGGCAACGGCACCATGATCGTGCCGCTCGCGGAGGACGACCCGCTCTACTGCCCGGAGAGCGGAATGCGCCCGGGCGAGACCGTGGAGTGCAACCCGGCGGCGAACTTCATCACCCTCACGCGGGCGACTCGCCTCGAGGGCAACCCGACGGAGCACAAGAACCTGACCTCGCCGTTCATCGACCAGAACCAGACCTACGGCTCGCACCCGGCGCACCACTTCTTCCTGCGCGAGTACGAGCTCGAGGGCGGCGTTCCGGTGCCGACCGGCCGGCTCATCGAGGGCGAGAACGGCGGCATGGCGAAGTGGAAGGACGTCAAGGCTCAGGCCCGTGACATCCTCGGCCTCGAGCTCACGGATGCCGACCTGCTCGATGTCCCGCAGATCCTCACCGACCCGTACGGCAACTTCGTGCCGGCGGCGAACGGCTATCCGCAGTACATCACCGGCAGCGGCTTCGTCCCGGGCGGTCCCGGAGGCGTCCCCGTCCCGGACGACGTGCTCGGCACGGGCCACGCGTTCCTGGACGACATCGCCCACGGCGCGACGCCGGTCGTCGACCCGGAGACCGGCGAACTGCTGCCGCGCTTCAACGAGGACGGCACCGCCGTGCTCGACCCGGAGACCGGCGAGCCGGTGCTCAGCGGCTACGACAACGCCGCGCTCGACGAGCATTTCATCGCCGGTGACGGGCGCGTCAACGAGAACATCGGCCTCACGGCGGTGCACGCGGTGTTCCACGCGGAGCACAACCGCATGGTCGGGCAGATCCTGGAGGTGCTCAACGGCGAGCGTCCTGAGCTCGAGGCGCAGGACTCCGACGAGCGCGGCGGGATCGAGGAGTTCGCCAAGGCCTTCCGCGGCGAGCCCCACTCGTACGTGTCGGACAAGCCGGAGGAGAACCTCCCGGGGTACTTCCCCGAGGGCGGCAGCCCGGCGTCGCTGCCGGCGAACTGGAACGCCGACGACTGGAAGTTCCAGGAGCGCCTGTTCCACGCCGCCAAGTTCGCGACCGAGATGCAGTACCAGCACCTCGTGTTCGAGGAGTTCGGCCGCAAGATCTCGCCGAACATCGACGCCGTCGTGTTCAACGAGAACAGCTACAACGCGGCGATCGACCCGTCGATCACGGCCGAGTTCGCGCACGTCGTGTACAGGTTCGGCCACTCGATGATGACCGAGGAGATCGGCCGCGAGGCGGTCGAGGGCGGGCAGCCGATGCAGGACATCCCGCTGCTCACCGGATTCCTCAACCCGACGCTCTACGACGAGAACGGAACGCTCTCGCCGGAGGAGGCCGCCGGGTCGCTCATCAACGGCATGACGGCGCGCGTCGGCAGCCAGATCGACGAGCACGTCGTCGACGTGCTGCGCAACAACCTGCTCGGGCTCCCGCTCGACCTCGCGACGCTGAACCTGCTCCGCGGTCGCGACACGGGCGTGCCGCCGCTGCAGGCTGCGCGGCAGAAGTTCTTCGAGATGACCGGCGACACGACTCTCAAGCCGTACACGAGCTGGGACGACTTCGGCCGGAACATCAAGAACGGCAACAACTTCGGTCGTGCCGGTGAGAAGGCGTCGCTCGTGAACTTCGTGGCGGCGTACGGCACGCACCCGTCGATCCTGGCGGCGACCACGATCGAGGAGAAGCGCACCGCCGCTGCCCTCCTCGTGAACGGCGCCCTCCAGGGCGAGGAGTTCGTGATCCGGCACTCCGGTTCCGACCGGTTCCAGACCGCGGCGTTCGTGAGCCAGCGCCAATTCCCCGAGGCGAAGCCGGTGCCCGTGGTGTACATCACCAACGGGTACAACTTCCCCGACGGTCTGGCCGGTGCGGCGGGTGCCGCGGCGGAGGGCGGACCGCTCCTGCTCGTCGCGCACAGCACCGACGGTGAGATCCCGTCGGCGACCGCGGCCGAGCTTCAGCGGCTCACCCCCGAGCGCATCGTGGTGCTGGGCGGTCCCACCACCGTGAGCCCCGAGACGATCGCGAACCTCGCGGCGTACGCGAGCTCCGGTCAGGTGGACGTGCTCGCGGGCACGAACCGCTACCACACCGCGTCGCTCATCAGCCAGCGGTTCGCCGAGCCGGGGGTCGAGCGCGTGTTCGTCGTGGACGGCACGAACTACCCGGACGCGCTCGCGGTCAGCGCGATCGCGGCTCGGGACGGCTCGCCGGTCCTGTTGACGACGCCAGGGGCGCTCCCGCCGGCCACCGCGGCCGAGCTCGCGCGCCTCACGCCGGGTGAGATCGTGATCGTCGGCGGCACGCCGTCGGTGAGCGCGGCCGTCGAGACGGCGATCTCGGCGTACGGCGACACGCGCCGCATCGCGGGTGTGAACCGCTACGACACCGCGGTGAAGGTCAGCCAGGAGTTCTACCCGGACGGAGCGCCGACGGCGTTCGTCACCACCGGCACGAACTTCCCCGACGCGCTCGCGGCGGGCCCGGCGGCCGGCATGTTCGGCGGACCGATCCTGCTCACGCAGCCGACCGCGATCGCGGCGGGCACGATGAGCGAGCTGCAGCGGCTCGGCATCGCGCAGGTGCAGATCGTCGGCAGCCCGAACTCGGTGTCGCTCGCGGTCGAAGAGCAGATCGCGACGCTCGCCCCGCCTGTCGTGGCCGCTCCGGAGGACCGTGAGGACTTCATGTTCAGCACGGGCACGTGGGCGGGCAAGGAGACCGGCCTCAATGATGTCGACTTCTGGATCGGCGGCCTCGCAGAGCGCCTCGACCCGTTCGGCGGCATGCTCGGCTCGACGTTCAACTTCGTGTTCGAGACGCAGCTGGAGAAGCTCCAGTTCGGCGACCGCTTCTACTACCTGTTCCGCAACGAGGGTGAGCAGCTGTTCGCCGCTCTCGAGGGCAACACGTTCTCGGACATCATCCAGCGGAACACGGATGCCTCGAACCTGCCGGCCGACATCTTCGCGCTGCAGGACCCGATCATCGACATCGAGGAGCAGGCAGCACTGCCGGCCTCGGAGCGCGTGCCGGGTCTCAGCCTGATCAACGGCCAGTGGCGTTGGCAGGGTGACGAGCATGTGGAGATGCACGGCACGCCGGCGGACGACAACCTGCGCGGTGACGAGGGCGACGACTCCATCTGGGGTTACGGAGGCGACGACCGCATCGAGGGCGGCTCCGGAAACGACGCACTCGTCGGCGGCCCGGGGAACGACATCATCACCGACTCGTTCGGCGACGACAACCTCAAGGGCAAGCAGGGCAACGACGCGATGAACGTCGGCGGCGGGGTGGACCTCGGCATCGGCGGTCTCGGCGACGACTTCATGGTCAACGGCGGAGGTGACGCCACCACTCTCTTCGGAGGCATGGGCGACGACATCTTCCTCGGCACGACCGGTCGCATGACCGTGGTCGGCGGCGAGCACGACGACTGGGTCGAGGGCTCGGGTCACGCCGACCTGCTGCAGGGCGACAACGCCGACCAGTTCCAGAACGACACCCTCGGCGGCAACGATGTCGTGGCAGGACGCCTCGGC
>NZ_DASRXZ010000092.1:0-27607 GCF_035687345.1 Microbacterium sp. | reverse complement strand
GAGATCGCAAGTGCGCCGACGGCGGTGAGCGCCACCGCAGCCGAAATGCGCTTCATTCTCACTGTTCCTCCTGTGCAGGGTTGAGCGCACACGCGTAGGCGGGGCCATGCGGGGGCGCTGGATGGGAAAACCATAAGCACGCCAGGTGAGATGGTCAAAACAATCCTCGAAAACGTTACAGAGCCTTAACTCGGGCCCTTCGCAGTGTGGCAATCTGACAAGGTGAGCCCGCCAGAACCTCCCGACGTTGTGAGGGAAACCACTGTCGGAGACCCGCTTTCGCGGTACGAGCGGGCTCGTCTCACGTGGGAGATCTGGCTCGTCCTCGCTGTCACGGTGGGACGCTCCGCGCTGTACTCCGTGCTCGCTCTGATCCGCACCGCGATCGATGCCCTCACCGCCGGAGAAGGCCTCGGCGACCGTGCGACACAGCTGAATCCGACCCGAGACGCGGCGGCATTCTGGGACCTCCTGTACCAGCTGCTCGACGTCTTCTTCTCGCTCGCCGTCGTGGCGCTCGTCGTCTACCTGCTGTGGGAGCCGGGCGGCAACGCGCTGCGGCGCATCGGTCTCGACTTCCGCCGGTTCGGGGGCGACGTCGCCCGCGGGCTCCTGCTCGCCGCCGTGGTCGGCGTGCCCGGCATCGTCCTCTATATCGTCGGGCGTGCGCTCAACATCACGCTCCAGGTGAGCGCATCGCCTCTCGACGCCGCGTGGTACACCGTCCCGGTGCTCATCCTCGCCGCCGTGCGCGCCGGCCTCGTCGAGGAGGTCATCTTCAACGGCTACCTCTTCGACCGGCTCCGCCGGCTCGGGTGGTCGTGGTGGCCGATCATCCTCACCTCGGCCGCGATCCGCGGCGCATATCACGCGTACCAGGGGCCGGGCGCGGTCGTGGGCAACTTCGCGATGGGCGTCCTCTTCGGCTGGTGCTACCGCCGCTGGGGCCGCGTCATGCCGCTGGTGATCGCGCATGCGCTCATCGACACGGTCGCGTTCGTCGGCTACCCCATCGCGGCGGCGATGTGGCCGGACGTCTTCGGCCCCCTGCCGACCCCGACTCCGAGTCCTACCCCGACGCCCGCGGCCTGAGGCCGGGCGCGCGCCGCGTCAGGCGAACGCCTCGATCGGCGGGCACGCGCACACGAGGTTGCGGTCGCCCCACGCCTGGTCGATGCGACGCACGGGCGGCCAGTATTTGTTCCGCACGAGCGACGGCACGGGGAAGACGGCCTGCTCGCGCGAGTACGGGTGCGTCCATTCGTCCGCCGCGATCGACGCCGCCGTGTGCGGCGCGTTCACGAGGGGGTTGTCGTCCTTCGGCCACTCCCCCGCCGCGACCGCGAGCGCCTCGTTCCGGATCGCGATCATCGCCTCGACGAACCGCTCGAGCTCGCCGAGGTCCTCCGACTCGGTCGGCTCGACCATGAGCGTGCCCGCGACGGGGAAAGACATCGTCGGCGCATGGAACCCGTAGTCGATGAGGCGCTTGGCGACGTCGTCGACCGTGATGCCGGTCTGCTCCTTGAGCGGTCGCAGGTCGAGGATGCACTCATGCGCGACGAGTCCGTTGTCGCCCGTGTACAGCACCGGGAAATGCTCGCGCAGCCGGGCCGCGAGGTAGTTCGCGGAGAGCACGGCGGCGGCCGTGGCATCCGTGAGTCCTTCCGTCCCCATCATGCGGACGTACGCCCACGAGATCGGGAGGATCCCCGCCGAGCCGTGCGGAGCCGCCGAGACGGGACCGCCCTGGAAGACCCCGCCCGCGTGGTCCTTCCGCTGCGAGAACGGATGCCCCGGCAGGAAGGGCGCGAGGTGCGCCTTGGCTGCGACCGGGCCGACGCCCGGGCCCCCGCCGCCGTGCGGGATCGCGAACGTCTTGTGGAGGTTGAGGTGCGACACGTCGCCGCCGAGGTCTCCGAAGCGGGAGTAGCCCAGCAGCGCGTTGAGGTTCGCGCCGTCGACGTAGACCTGCCCGCCCGCCTCGTGCACGGCGCTCGTTATCTCGAGCACGTCGTGCTCGTACACGCCGTGCGTCGACGGGTAGGTGATCATGAGGGCCGCGAGCTCGTCGCGGTGCTGGTCGACCTTCGCGCGGAGGTCGTCGAGGTCGACGTTGCCCTGGTCGTCGCACGCGACGACCACGACGCGCAGGCCCGCGAGCACCGCGGAGGCCGCGTTCGTGCCGTGCGCCGACGACGGGATGAGGCACACGCGCCGCTCGGACTCGCCGTTCGCGTCGTGGTAGCCGCGGATCGCGAGAAGTCCGGCGAGCTCGCCCTGCGATCCTGCGTTCGGCTGCAGCGACACGGCGTCGTAGCCCGTGACCTCGGCGAGCCACGTCTCGAGCTGCTCGATCATCGCGAGGTAGCCGCGCACGTCCGCCTCGGGGGCGAACGGATGCACGCGCGAGAACTCCGGCCACGAGATCGCGGCCATCTCGGTCGCGGCGTTGAGCTTCATCGTGCACGAACCGAGCGGGATCATGCCGCGGTCGAGTGCGTAGTCGCGGTCGGACAGCGTCTTGAGGTACCGCATCATCGCGGTCTCGCTGCGATGGGCGTGGAACACCGGATGCGTGAGATATTCGTCCTCACGGTGGAGCACCTCGGGCACGACGGCGAGCGGCACCGCGTCCTCGAACGGCACCGCGCGCTCGCCCTCCTCGCCGGCGCCGTCGAACTCGGCGTCGGGCAGCCCGAACGCCCACGCGACGGCGGCGAGGTCGTCGGCCGTCGTGGTCTCGTCGACCGAGACGCCGACGGTCGCGTCATCCGCCCAGAACAGCTGGTAGCCGCGCGAGCGCGCACGGTCGATGACCCGCTTCGAGGGTCCGGGAGTCACGACGCGGATCGTGTCGAAGAACGAGTCCGACACGAGCGACAGGCCGTACTCGCGCAGGCGTCCGGCGAGCGCCTCGGCCTTCTTCGCGACGTCGGTCGCGATCTCGCGGAGCCCCTCGGGGCCGTGGTACACGGCGTACATCGACGCCATGACCGCCAGCAGCCCCTGCGAGGTGCAGATGTTCGAGGTCGCCTTCTCGCGACGGATGTGCTGTTCGCGGGTCTGCAGGGCGAGGCGGTAAGCCGGATGCCCCGCCGCGTCCTGCGACACCCCGACCAGTCGCCCGGGGAGCTGTCGCTCGAGGCCCTGCCGCACCGCCATGTAGCCCGCGTGGGGTCCGCCGAAGCCGAGCGGCACGCCGAACCGCTGCGTCGTGCCGACGGCGACGTCGGCGCCGAGCGAGCCCGGTGAGCGAAGGAGCGTGAGTGCGAGGAGGTCGGCTGCGACGATCGCGAGACCGCCCGAGACGTGCACCGCGTCGATGACGCCCGACGGGTCCCACACGCGCCCTGACGCGCCCGGGTACTGCACGAACACGCCGAACGGATCGACCTGCTCACGGTCGACCTCGACGGGGATCGTTCCGCCGTGGGCGAAGTCGACCTCGACGAGCGTGACGCCGACCGCGCCGGCGCGCGTGCGCAGGAGCGCCTTCGTCTGGGGCAGCGCATCGGCGTCGACGGCGAACACGTTCGAGGACGACTTCGACGCGCGGCGCGCGAGGAGCATGCCCTCGACGACGGCCGTCGACTCGTCGAGCATGGACGCGTTCGCGGTGTCGAGCCCGGTGAGGTCGGACACCATCGTCTGGAAGTTGATGAGCGCCTCGAGCCGCCCCTGCGAGATCTCGGGCTGGTACGGCGTGTACGCCGTGTACCACGACGGGTTCTCGAGCACGTTCCGCGCGATCACCGAGGGCGTGAACGTGTCGTAGAAGCCCAGTCCGATCATCGGCCGGGCGACGCGGTTCATCGACGCGAGTGCGCGCAGCTCCGCGAGCGCCTCGGCCTCGGTCGCGGCGCGCGGGATGTCGCTCGTCGCGCGCGGCGTGGAGTGGATGGACGCGGGGACCGCGGCGCGCACGAGGTCGTCGACGCTGTCGTAGCCGAGCGCGTCGAGCATCGTGCGCTGGGCCGCGGCATCCGTTCCGATGTGGCGGTCCGCGAAGCGGCGCTGTGCGGACGTCACTTGTCGCCCTCGGTCAGCGCGACGTAGGCGGCACGGTCGAGCAGTCCGTCGAGGGCGGCCGCGTCGACGCGCAGCTTGACGAGCCAGCCGTCGCCGAACGGGTCGGCGTTGACGATCGACGGGTCGCCGACCACGGCGTCGTTGACCTCGACGATCTCACCCGACACCGGCGCGTACAGCTCGCCGACCGACTTCGTCGACTCGATCTCGCCGCACACGTCTCCGGCGGTGACGGACGACCCGGCGGCGGGGAGGTCGACGTAGACGACGTCGCCCAGCTTGTCGGCGGCGTAGTCGGTGATGCCGATGGTCACGACGACCGCGCCGGTCGTCGCCTGCCCCGAGCCCGTCGAAGGGTCGCCGTCGACGGCGATCCACTCGTGCTCCGCGGTGTATTTGAGGTTGTCGAGATCGGTCATTTCTTCCTCCGGTAGAAGGGCAGGGCGGTGACGGTCGCCGGGATGCGGTTTCCGCGCACGTCGATGAAGAGGGTCGTGTCGGGGGCGCTGAAGTGGGGCGAGACGAAGGCCATGGCGATCGGATGCCCCAGGGTCGGGCTCAGCGCGCCGCTCGTGATCTCGCCGACGCGGTTGCCATCGGCGTCGAGCACGGCGTAGCCCGCGCGGCCGGCGCGGCGCCCCTCGGCGACGAGCCCGACGAGCACGGGTGCGTCGGTCGCGACGACGGTCTCGATCGCGGTGCGTCCGACGAAGTCCTCTTTGTCGGCGGCGACGGCGCGCGCGAGGCCCACCTGCGAGGGCACCGTCTCGCGCGACAGCTCGTGTCCGTAGAGGGGCATGCCCGCTTCGAGGCGCAGCGTGTCTCGGGCCGCGAGCCCCGCGGGGACGAGCCCGAACGGCTCCCCGGATGCGAGGACCGCGTCCCACAGCGGCCCGACCGCGCTCGCGCGGATGAACAGCTCGAAGCCGTCCTCGCCCGTGTACCCGGTGCGCGCGAGGTGCATCGGCACGGACTCGCCGCCATGCACGAAGTCGGCGTGCGTGCGCCGGTAGTACTTGACGTCGGACAGCGGCGTGTGCCCTCCCACCCGGATCTCGGGCGTCGCTTCGAGGATCGCCTGCGACGCAGGACCCTGCACGGCGATGAGCGCGATGTGGTCGGTGCAGTCGTCGACGACGACGTCGAACTCGGCGGCGCGTTCGGTGAGGGCGGCGACCGCCGCGTCGCGGTTGCCCGCGTTCGCGACGACCATGAACCCGTCCTCGGCGGTGCGGTAGACGATGAGATCGTCGATGATCCCGCCCGACGGCTCGAGCAGGAGCGTGTACTTCGCCTGGTCGGCGGCCAGCGCCGACATGCGGCCCGAGACGGCGAAGTCGAGGAACGCCGCGGCATCCGCGCCCCTCACCTCGATCTCCGCCATGTGCGAGATGTCGAACAGGCCCGCGGCGTTGCGGACGGAGTGGTGCTCGGCGAGGTCGGACGTGTAGCGGACGGGCATGAGCCATCCGCCGAAGTCCGTGAACGACGCGCCGAGCGCCTCATGTCGGGAATGCAACGGGGTCGTGCGCAGCTGGGTCATGAGTTCTCCCGTGGTCGGGCGGGTGGATGCCGGGCGGCATCCGCGGAACTCCCCCTCTGTCTTCGACCTGAGAGCTTCGCCGCCGCCTCGACGAACGGCGTCGAGGGGGGCTTTCTCCTTCGGCGGGTGCGGCTGCACCACTCTCCAGAGCGGCCGGACGGATGCGGTACACGGACCTGAGAGATTGGCGGGGAGGCTTGCTCCTTCGGTGCCCGTCGCCACGCTCGGCGTGGTCGGGGCTCTCCCGCAGTCGTCATGCGGCCTGGTCTTCAGTTGCGGGCCCAGCATATCCGCCCGACTCCCGCCGGGCCAGCGGGGCGCGGGCGGGTCAGGCCGCGCAGGCCCCCGTCGACACGGTGGGGCTGTCTCCGGATGCCTCGGCGAGCGCGGGCGCGAGCTCGACCGGCGTGACCGCGTACCCGAGGCTCTGCCCGACATCGCCGCGCGCGAACACGACGCCCGCGACCTCGCCGTCTTCGGTCAGCAGCGGCCCGCCGGAGTTGCCGGGCTGCACGTCCGCCTGCAGCGAGTAGATCTCGCGAAGAGCCGCCGACTCGCCGTAGATGTCGGGGACGGGGACGGCGCCGACCGACAGCACGTGGGCCCCCGTGCTCGTGAGCGGTCCGCCGTGCGGGTAGCCCTGCACGACGGCGGGTGTGCCGGGGCCGATCGTGTCGACGATCGGCAGGGGCTCGGCCGGAAGGTCTGCGACCGCGATGACGGCGAGGTCGTCGACGGGGTCGAAGTACACGACGCGACCCTCTCGCGCGGTGCCGCCGGGCAGCTCGACGAGTGGCGCCTCGACGCCCGCGAGCACGTGCGCGTTCGTGACGACGAGGTCGTCGGCGGCGACGAATCCGGAGCCGGTCATCGCGACGCCGCACGCCGAGGCGGTTCCGCTGATGCGGGCGACGGATGCCGCTGCCTGCTGCAGTTCGGGATCGTCGAGCGCGAGCGGAGGCGCCGTGGGCTGCGCCTGCGGGCTCAGCAGCTCGCCGAGCGTCGGCAGGCCGTCGGCGAGCACCGCGCCGCGCAGCTGCGCGAGCGCCGCGTCGACGGGCGTCGGCGTGAGCGCGTCGATCATGCGAAGCACGCGCGACGAACCGACGGCCGACGCGACGAGCGGGGTTCCCGTGGCGGTCACCGTCGTGCCGACGAGCAGCAGCACGAGAGCGGTCACGACGACGTTGAGCACGCCGCCGAGCACACGGTCGACTCCGCGCAGCGGGGTGCGCTCGACGCCCTTGCGCACGACCGTGCCGATGCCGGTTCCGATCGCGGCGCCGAGGACCACGAGGAAGATCGCGCTGCTCGCGAGCAGGATGCCTCGCCACGCCCCGCCGGGGAGGAACACGCCCGCGACGGGCACCAGCCAGTACGCCGCGAGAGCGCCGGCGACGAGACCCACGAGTGTGCCGACGGTCGCGAGGAAGCCCCGGCCGACGCCGATGGCGAGAGCCGCGACGAGGGCGAGGACCGCGATCACGTCGACGATGATCATCGGGCCTCCTCTCGGTCGTGCGGCGTCGCCACTGTAGGCGATCCACGTCGGCGGAGGCCGGGAGTTTGACTTCAAGTCACCATGACAATAAGATCGGTTCCAGGAGTTATGGTCATGATGACACGAACTGGCGAGGCATCCGCCGCGTCCGAGACCGGCGCCGGCGCCGACGTCACGCGCGTCGCCGTCTCGACCGTGATCTTCACGATCCGGCGGCTCGAGGGAGCCGATCGCCCCGCCGTCGTGCTGCCCCTCGTGCGGCGCACGCGCGACCCGTACGAGGGCCTTTGGGCGCTGCCCGGCGGATGGCTCGGCCTCTCCGAGAGTCTCGAAGAGGCCGCGTCGCGCACACTCGCCGAGACGACGGGTCTCGCGCCGAGCTACCTCGAGCAGCTCTACGCGTTCGGAGCCGTCGACCGCTCCCCCACACGCGTCGTGTCGATCGTCTACTGGGCGCTCGTGCGGGAGGACGAGACGCGCACGCCGCAGCCCGAAGACCCCGAGAACGTCGCGTGGTTCGACGCCGCATCGCTCCCGCGGCTCGCCTTCGACCACAACCAGATCGTCGACTACGCGCTGTGGCGCCTGCGCAACAAGGTCGGCTACAGCCGCATCGCGCACGGCCTGCTGCCCGACGAGTTCACCCTCGCCGAGCTCCGCGAGGTGTACGAGGTGATCCTCGGCCGCAGGCTCGACCCCGCGAACTTCCGCCGGCAGGTCGAGAACTCGGGGACGCTCATCCCCACCCAGTCGTTCCGCACCGGAAGCCACCGTCCCGCCCGCCTGTACCGCTACGACCGCGACGTCGAGCTCGCCGAACGAGGCCCGCTCGACGCCCGCCACTGAATCGAGAGAGCCATGACACCCGTTGACATCTCGCTGCAGCCCCGTCGCATCGACCCGTCCGTCGACCTCGAGATCCGCGCGATCGTCGAGGGCCGTGCGGGCGGTGAGACGTGCAGCACCGACCTCGCGTCGGGCCCCTGGAACTTCGACGCGGTCCCCGGCTACGGCCCGGGCGCGTCGATGGGAGACGTCATCCCGACCGGATCTCCGCGTCAGGGCGAGCTCCCGGCCGAGTACCGCACGGCCTCGGCCGACGAGCTCGACGCACGCATCCGCGCCGCGAAGTCGACGCTCGGCGAGCGTGTCGTGGTGCTCGGCCACTTCTACCAGCGCGAAGAGGTCGTGAAACACGCCGACTACGTGGGCGACTCGTTCCAGCTCGCGAACGCGGCGCTGGAGCACCCGGATGCCGAGGCCATCGTCTTCTGCGGCGTGCACTTCATGGCCGAGACGGCCGACCTCCTCTCGCGCCCCGAGCAGGCGGTGATCCTGCCGAACCTCGCGGCCGGCTGCTCGATGGCCGACATGGCCGACATCGATCAGGTCGAAGACGCGTGGGAGCAGCTCGAAGACGTGTACGGCGACCTGTCGGCACCCGACGCCGACGGTCTCGTGCCGGTGATCCCGGTCACGTACATGAACTCGTCCGCCGCGATAAAGGGCTTCGTCGGTCGCCACGGCGGCATCGTGTGCACATCCTCCAACGCGCGCACGGTGCTCGAGTGGGCGTTCGCGCGCGGGCGCCGCGTGCTCTTCTTCCCGGACCAGCATCTGGGCCGCAACACCGCCAAGGCGATGGGCGTGCCGCTCGAGCAGATGCCCATGTGGAATCCGCGCAAGCCGCTGGGCGGATCGACCGAGCAGCAGCTCCTCGACGCCCGCGTCATCCTGTGGCACGGGTTCTGCTCGGTGCACCGGCGCTTCAGCGTCGACCAGATCGAGAAGGCCCGTGCGGAGCACCCCGGCGTGCGGGTGATCGTGCACCCGGAGTGCCCCATGGAGGTCGTCGACGCCGCCGACGAGTCCGGCTCGACGGACTACATCCGCAAGGCGATCGAGGCGGCGACCGAGCCCACCACGTTCGCGATCGGCACCGAGGTCAACCTCGTGCAGCGGCTGGCGGCGCAGCATCCGCAGCACGAGATCTTCTGCCTCGACCCCGTGGTGTGCCCGTGCTCGACCATGTACCGGATCCACCCCGGCTACCTCGCGTGGGTGCTCGAGGCGCTCGTGCGCGGCGAGGTGCTCAACCGCATCGCGGTGCCCGATGACGTCGCCGACCCCGCCCGCGTCGCCCTCGAGCGCATGCTCGCGGCGAAGCCTCCGGCCGCTCCGGCGGCGCACTGGGAGCAGGCGTCGTGACCCGTGCCCACCCCACCCCGGTCGCTGAGCGAGCGAAGCGAGACGAAGCGCACGCCCTCGTCGTGGGCTCGGGCATCGCAGGGCTGCTCACCGCGCTGCACGCGGTCGACCGCGGATGCCGCGTGACCCTCGTCACGAAGGATGTGCTCGACCACGCCAACACCCGATTCGCGCAGGGCGGCATCGCCGGGGTCATGTTCGACGACGACCGCATCGACGACCACGTGCGCGACACGATGGTCGCCGGCAGCGGGCTCAACGACCTCGACGCGGTGCGCGTGCTCGCCGAGGAGGGGCCGGCCCGCATCCGCGAGCTCATCGACCTCGGTGTCGCGTTCGACCGCGGCGACGACGGCGGTTTCGTCAAGGGCCTGGAGGCGGCGCACTCCTACCCCCGCATCCTGCACGCGGGCGGCGACGCGACCGGCACCGCGATCGAGCGCGCGCTCGTCGCGCGACTGCGTGCGAGCGAGGTGGAGGTCGTCGAGCACGCGTTCCTCGTCGACCTCGTCGTGCGGGACGGCCGCGTAGCGGGTGCCGAGCTGCTCGTGGACGACCGCGAGCGGCAGACGCTTCTCGCCGACGCCGTCGTGCTCGCGACGGGCGGGGCAGGTGAGCTGTACGCCCACTCGACGAACCCCGCCGTCGCGACGGGCGACGGCATCGCCGCGGCCGCGCGCGCCGGGGCGGCGGTCGCCGATCTCGAGTTCTTCCAGTTCCACCCGACCGTGCTCCCAGCGGTCGCGGGCGGGCCCGGCGCCCCGGCGGCGGACGCGTTCCTCGTGTCGGAGGCGGTGCGCGGCGAGGGCGCGTTCCTCGTCGACGAGCATGGGCGACGCTTCGCGTTCGACGCGCACCCGGACGGCGAGCTCGCACCCCGCGACGTCGTCGCGCGCGCGATCGCCGCCCTCATGGAGGCGCAGGACGGACGCCCTGCCCTCCTCGATGCGACGGTCGTCGGCCCGGAATCGCCCGGGGCGCGCGCCGAGTTCCTCGCGAGGCGCTTCCCGACGATCGACCGCGCCGTCCGCGCGCGCGGACTGGACTGGGCGCGCGAGCCGATCCCCGTGACGCCCGCCGCGCACTACCTCATGGGCGGCGTCGTCACCGACCTCGACGGCCGCACCACGGTGCCGGGCCTGTACGCGGTCGGCGAAGTCGCCCGCACGGGCGTGCACGGCGCGAACCGCCTCGCGTCGAACTCGCTGCTCGAAGGAGCGGTGTTCGGCGCGCGTGCCGGCGATGCGATCGCGGATGACGCGGCGTCCGGCACGTGGCCGCACCCCCTCCCGGTGGCTGCCGCTCCCCCGCTGCCCGAACCGCGCGCGGTCGCCGACGCGGAGCCGTTCTCGCGCCCCACGCTGCAGCGCCTCATGTGGGAGCACGCGGGACTCGTGCGCGACGAGGCGGGGCTGCGGCACGCGGCATCCGTTCTCTCGTCGTGGAAGGACCAGCCGCGCGACGTCCGCACAGAACACGACCTCGAAGACGAGAACCTGCTGCAGGTGGCGGCGTCGCTCGTCGCGGCGGCGCTCGCCCGGCGTGAGTCGGTCGGCGCGCACTTCCGGTCGGACGACCCCGCGTGGACGGCCGTCACCTCCACCGCCGAACCCGAGAAGGAGGCGGTCGCATGCTGACCCGCGCCACGATCGACCGCGCGGTCACGGGAGCCCTCGAAGAGGACGCGCCGTGGGGCGACCTCACGAGCGAGGCCCTCATCGTCGAGACGGCGATCGCCCGCGCCGATCTCGTGGCGCGCGAAGAGGGCGTCTTCAGCGGCGGCGAGGTCTTCGCGGCCGCGTTCCGGCTCACCGACCCGTCGATCGACGTCGAGCTGATCGTCGAGGACGGCGAGTTCTTCCGCCCGGGCACCATCCTCGCGACGGTGACGGGTCCCGCTCGAGGAGTGCTCACGGCCGAGCGCGTGGGGCTCAACTTCGTGCAGCGCATGTCGGGCGTCGCGACCCTCACGGCGCACTACGTCGCCGAGGTCGCGCACACCGGCGCACGCATCGCCGACACGCGCAAGACGACGCCCGGCTTGCGCGCGTTCGAGCGGCATGCGGTCGTCAACGGCGGCGGCCACAACCACCGGTATTCGCTGTCGGACGCCGTCATGGCGAAGGACAACCACCTCGCCGTGCTCGCGCAGAAGGGCGTGTCGGTCACGGCGGCGATCCAGGCCGCGAAAGCGCGACTCCCCCATACGACGCACATCGAGGTCGAGGTCGATCGGCTCGACCAGATCGAGCCCGTGCTCGAGGCAGGCGTCGGCACGATCATGCTCGACAACTTCTCGCTCGAAGACCTCCGCGCGGGGGTCGAGCTCGTCGCGGGGCGCGCGACGGTCGAGGCATCCGGCGGTGTCTCGCTCGAGACCGTGCGGGCCATCGCCGAGACCGGCGTCGACGTCATCTCCGTCGGCGCGCTCACCCACTCGGCGCGCGCCCTCGACCTCGGGCTCGACGTGCGCATCGAGGTGCTCGAGGACTGATCATGTCGGTGCTCTACCTCGACAACGCCGCCACGACGCCGGTGCGGCGCGAGGTGCTCGAGGCGATGATGCCATTCCTCACGCGGTGGTTCGGCAATCCGTCGAGCCACCACACGGTCGGCGAAGCCGCGGCCGATGCCCTCGCCGACGCGCGAGGCCGAGTCGCACGCGTGCTCGGCATGCGTGCGGGTGACGTCGTCTTCACGTCTGGCGGCACCGAGGCGAACAACCTCGCGCTCAAGGGCATCGCAATCGCCGCGCAGCAGCGCCGCGGAGCGCGTCACGTCGTGACGACGCCGATCGAGCACGAGTCGATCCTCGAGTCGGCCGACTACCTCGCGCGCGTGCATGGCTTCGACGTGACGCACGTGCCGGTGGACGAGAACGGATGCCTCGACCCGGCGGCCGTCGCCGGGGCTCTGCGCGACGACACGGCGCTCCTTTCGTTCGGATACGCGAACAACGAGGTCGGCACCGTGCAGGACGTCGCCGCAGTCGCCTCCGTCGCTCGCGCGCGCGGCATCCCGGTGCACGTCGACGCGGTGCAGGCCGCGGGGTGGCTGCCGCTGTCGGCGGCCGACCTCGGCGTCGACGCGATCTCGATCGCGGGCCACAAGATCGGGGCGCCGAAGGGCACGGGCGCGCTCGCCGTTCGCGGGCGCGTCCCGCTCGAACCGCTCCTCCACGGCGGAGGACAGGAGCGCGGGCGCCGCAGCGGAACCGAGAACGTCGCGGGCGCTGTGGCCCTCGCGACCGCGCTCGAGCTGGCCGAGGCCGAGCGGGTCGAGGCATCCGAACGCGTCTCGGCCCTCCGCGACGCCTTCATCGCGAAGATCCTCGCGAGCGTGCCCGGTGCGGCGCTGACGGGCGACCCCGCCCGGCGTCTGCCGGGGACCGCGAGCTTCACGTTCGCAGGCACGAGCGGCGAGGCCGTCCTGCTCGAGCTCGAGCGTCGAGGCGTCGTCTCGTCGAGCGGATCGGCGTGCGCGGCCGGAAGCGACGAACCCTCGCACGTGCTGGTCGCGATGGGCGTGGCTCCCGAGGTCGCGCAGACGGCGGTGCGGTTCACGTTCTCGCACGACCTGCGCGAGCCGCTCGACGCTGTCGCGGGCGCCGTCGCCGCCTCGGTCGCGGCCGTCCTCGCGCACTGAGCGGGAGCGCGGGACGACGGCGAGCGATCCCGCCTCAGGCGCGCCGGTACCATCACCCCGTGGCAGCCGATCCCGAACCCGTCGTGACCGTCGTCGTCCCGGGCTTCGACGTCGCCGAATACGCGGCAGAGGCCCTCGATTCGCTGCGTCGCCAGACCCTGCGCGCCTGGACCGCGGTCCTGGTCGACGACGCGTCGACGGATGCCACGCCCGATGTGTTCGCCGAGGCGGCGGCATCCGACCCGCGGTTCCGCATCGTGCGCCACGAGACGCGACGCGGACTCGGCGCTGCACGCAATTCGGGGCTCGACCTCGTCGAGACGCCGTTCGTCGGGTTCCTCGACGCGGACGATGTGCTCACCGCGCACGCGCTCGAACGCCTCGTCGGCACCGTCGCCGCGAGCGGCAGCGATTTCGCGCTCGGCGCGTACGTGCGTCTGCGGCCCGACGGCACAGGCACCTACGTGCCCGGCGACGTGCAGCGGTGGGTGCGCGCGGCGACCGACCCCGCGCGCACCGCGACGACGATCGACGAGCACCCCGCAGCATCCGGCAACATCGTCGCGTGGTCGAAGGTGAGCCGCACCGACTTCTGGCGCCGCGCCGGCCTGCGCTTCCCCGAGGGCGTCGCCTACGAGGACCAGCTCATCGCACAGCGGATGTATTCGCTCGCGCGCGCGTTCGACGTCATCCCCGACGTCGTCGTCCACTGGCGCGAGCGCGCCGACGGCACGTCGATCACGCAGCGCAAGCACGAACTGCCGGTGCTCGTGGACTACCTGACGGCGATGCGCGAGGGGATCGCGGTGCTCGACGAGGGCGGGCACACCGCAGCGGCCGCCGCGCGTGTGCGGTTGATCCTCGAGATGGATGTGCCGCCACTCGTGCGGCTCGCGCGGGAGCACCGCGACGACGAGTACCGCCGCGTGCTCGGCGCGTTCGTGCGCAACCTCGTGGCCCGCGCACCGGAAGCGGCGACGTCGACCGAGATCGCCGCCGCGATGCTGTGGTGAGCACGCGATCGGACGGGATCAGTACTCGTCGCCCAGGTGCGCCCACGGACGCCCGTCGGTCGCGTCGTCCGCGACGAGCTGCGGGTCGTCGGGCGGCAGGTCGGCGCGACGCTCCGGATGCGCCGCCGGCGGCTGCGCCTCTTCGGCCTCGAGGATGCGCGAGGCCGCGAGCTGCTCGGCCGCGAGCTCGGAGTACAGGCCGCCCTGCGCGATGAGCTCGGAGTGCGTTCCGGATTCGACGATGCGCCCGGCCTCGACCACATGGATGACGTCCGCCCCGATGACGGTCGACAGGCGATGCGCGATCGACAGGGTCGTGCGCCCGCGCGCGGCGGCGTCGAGCGCCTCCTGCACGACGCGCTCCGACACGGTGTCGAGCGCCGACGTCGCCTCGTCGAGCAGCAGCACGGGCGGATCCTTCAGCAGCACGCGTGCGATCGCGATGCGCTGCTTCTCGCCGCCCGACAGGCGGTACCCGCGCTCGCCGACGACCGTGTCGTACCCGTCCTCGAAGCTCGAGATGACGTGGTGGATGTTCGCCGCGCGGCACGCCGCTTCAAGCTCGGCATCCGTCGCGTCGGGCTTCGCATAGCGCAGGTTCTCGCGGATCGTCGCATGGAAGAGGTACGTCTCCTGCGAGACGATCCCGACGCTGTCGATGATCGACTCGTGCCGCAGGCGCCGCACGTCGGCACCTGCGAACAGGACCTCGCCGCCGGATGCCTCGTACAGCCGCGGCGTGAGGTAGAGGATGGTCGTCTTGCCCGCGCCGGACGGGCCGACGAACGCGACGTGCTGGCCGGGCTCGGCGACGAAGGAGACGCCGTCGAGCGTCGGGCGCGTGCCGGGCGCGGCATCCGGGTACCGGAAGACCACGTCGCGGAACTCGATGCGGCCCAGCGGTCCGGGGGCCTCCGACACGTCGATCGCGTCGGGGGCGTCGCGGATCGCCGGCACGAGGTCGAGGTACTCGAAGATGCGGGCGAACAGCGCCGCCGACGTCTGCAGATCGAGCGCGACGCGCATGAGGCCCATGAGCGGCATGAGCAGACGCGCCTGCACCGTCGTGAACGCGACGATCGTGCCCGCCGTGATCGTGTCGACGCCCCCCGTCACGAGGTAGCCCGACACGAGGTAGATGATCGCGGGAACGCTCGCCATGAGCACCTGCACGACCGCGAAGAAGCCCTGACCGCTCATCGCCCGCCGCACCTGGAGGCGCACCTGGTTCGCGTTCTCCTCGCGGTAGCGTCCCGACTCGGTGCTCTGCCGGTTGAACGACTTCGACAGCAGGATGCCCGACACGCTCAGGGTCTCCTGCGTGATCGCGGTGAGCTCCGAGAGCGACTCCTGCGTCTCGCCCGCGATCCGCGCGCGCACCTGCCCCACGCGCCGCTGCACGATCACGAGGAACGGCATGAGCACGACCGCGATGAGCGTCAGCCGCCAGTCGATGATGATCATCGCCACGAGCGACGCGATGACCGTCACGACGTTGCCGAGGATGCTCGTCATCGTGTTCGTGAGCACGCCCGACACGCCCCCGACGTCGTTCTGCAGGCGGGACTGGATCACGCCGGTCTTCGTGCGCGTGAAGAACGCCAGCTCCATCGCCTGCAGATGATCGAACAGGCGGATGCGGAGGTCACCGGTCACCCGGTTGCCGACAGTCGACGTGAGCCACGTCTGCACGACGCCGAGCGCCGCCGACAACAGGAACAGCGCGATCATGAGCACGACGAGCCGCCACAGGAGGGGGATGTCGGGTGCGGAGCCGTCGAGCGGGAACAGCGCGTCGTCGAAGATGCGCTGCACGATGAGGGGCGGGATCACGGCGACGCCGGCGCCCGCGATGACGAGCAGCGCCGTGAAGACGAGGCGCCCGATGTACGGCCGGAACAGCGACACGACGCGCCGCCCCAGATTCGGGATCTTGGGCGCCTCGGCGTTGAGCTTCTTCTGCGCCTCGATGTCGACGCCGCGGAACGAGGAACCGCCCCCGCCCCCGCCGCCGCGTCCGCCCATGCTCATGCGCGTCAGCCTAACCACCCGCGCGGACACCGGGATCGGGGCTGACCCGATCGCGCGGACGGTCTAGGCTTTCCTCCATGAACTCGACGCCCGACACACCGCAGCACGACGGAAGCGACCTGGCCGAGCTGCGCGCGGAGATCGACGAGCTCAAGAAGCTTCCGCCCACGGAAGACACGCTCGGGGTCCCCGAGACCGTGGGCGAAGAGATTCCGGAGCCGGAGCCGACCGACGCGATCGGCTCCGAGGATTGGGACGCCCCGTCGCCTCGCCCCCACGACGAGCCGCGCGACGCCTGACGGCGAGAAGCGCCCTTCGTCTCGCCCCGATCCACGGGCTCCCCTCCCCGCGGGATGAATCCCGCACAAGAAATTTCCCCCGAGCGGGAATGTGATCGCTCCCGGCGCGGTTGTGCGCTGGGTGCGCCGGCCCACGGCGCTCGATGAAGCGCCCGCCGAGCATCGAGGAGACCTCTGTATGGCCACCACCGACACCCGACCGGGCACCGACAGCATCCGGGTGCCCGAGACCGGCGCGTCCGCCTCTTCGCGCGGGCCGCTGCTGGCACCCGAGCAGAGCCGCGTCGTATGGCTGCTGCTGGCCGCCGCGTTCGTCGCGATCCTGAACGAGACGACGATGGGCGTCGCGATTCCGCACCTGATCGGCGACCTCGGCATCACCGCCGTCGAGGCGCAGTGGCTGACCACCGCGTTCATGCTCACGATGGCCGTGATCATCCCGATCACGGGCTTCCTGCTGCGCCGATTCACGACCCGCGCCGTGTTCATCACCGCGATGAGCCTCTTCTCGCTCGGAACGCTCGTCGCGCTGCTGTCGCCGGGGTACCCGCTTCTCGTCGTGGCGCGCGTGATCCAGGCCTCCGGCACCGCGATCATGATGCCGCTGCTCATGACGACGCTCATGACCGTCGTGCCGCCGCACGCGCGCGGCCGCATGATGGGGCGCGTCAGCATCGTCATGTCGCTCGCGCCCGCGATCGGCCCGACGCTGTCCGGCTTCCTGCTCGACAACCTCAACTGGCGCTGGATCTTCGGCGTCGTGCTGCCGATCGCGCTCGTCGCGCTCGCGATGGGCGCGCGCTGGATCCACAACCTCGGTGAGACGACCCGTGCCCCGATCGACGTGCTGTCGGTCGTGCTGTCGGCCTTCGGCTTCGGCGGCCTCGTGTACGGCTTGAGTCAGATCGGCGGCGGCGCGTCGCACGGCGCGACCGGTGCCGAGGCGCAGGCCGCCGAGACCCTGTCGACCGTGTCGCTCATCGTCTCGTTCGTGGTGGGCGGGATCGCTCTCGCGCTCTTCATCTGGCGCCAGCTCGTGCTGCAGCGCGTCGACGACGCCCTGCTCGACCTGCGCGTGTTCCGCTCGCGGAATTTCTCGCTTTCGATGGTGCAGATCGCGCTGCTGGCGATGGCGTTCTTCGGCGCGATCACGACGCTGCCGCTCTACATGCAGAGCGTGCTCGGCATCTCGCCGTTCGAGACGGGCCTCACGGTGCTGCCCGGCGCACTCGCGATGGGCCTCCTCGGCCCGGTGATCGGCCGCATCTACGACCGCTGGGGTACGCGCGTGCTCCTGATCCCGGGCGCGTTCATCGCGAGCGGCATGCTGTGGCTGTACACGACGTTCGACGAGTTCACCTCGATCTGGACGATCGCGATCGCCCAGACGGTGCTCTCGGTCGGCCTCGCGCTGTCGTTCACGCCGCTGTTCACCGCATCGCTCGCGTCGCTGACGCCGAAGTTCTACTCGTACGGCTCGGCGGTCGTCGGCACGACCCAGCAGGTCGCCGGCGCAGCCGGCATCGCCCTCATGATCACGGTCATGTCGGCGGTCACGGCGTCGGCGGCCGAGTCGGGACTGTCGGATGCCGCGGCCGGCGCCGCCGGCACGAGGGCCGCATTCCTCATCGCGGCGATCCTGTCGCTGCCGATGATCGTGGGCGCGTTCCTCATCCGCAAGCCGGCCGACGCGCCGGTCGGAGCGCCCGCCGCGCACTGAGCCCGTATCAACCGGAACAGCACCGCCCTCTCGACGTGACGAGAGGGCGGTGCCATTCTGGGCGCGCCAGCGAAACGGAGGATGAGCATGATCGTCGCGACACCCGACCCCGCCACCGCCGAAGGCATCGTCGCCGAGAGATACCGCGAAGACCTCGAGAACGACGGATTCGTGTTCGGCCATACGCGGGCGATGGCGGTCAATCCCGAAGCCGAGCAGTCGTTCGAGACGCTCCTCGGGGCGATCATCCCCTCGATCGGCGTGCGCACGTACGAGCTGGCGACGCTCGGCGCCGCCGCCGCCCTCAAGTCCGGGCACTGCCTGCTGGCGCACGGTCGCAGGTCGCTGCGCATCGAGGCGCTCGATGAGGACGAGGTCGTGCAGATCGCACGCGGCGACGCCGACGGTCCGCTGCCGCCCGGCGACGCCGCGGTCGTGCGGTTCGCGGCGAAGGTGTCGACGGATGCCGCGGCCATGACCGACGCCGACAGCCAGGACCTGCGCGACCACGGCTACTCGGATCGCCAGATCGTCGACATCGCTCTCGCGGCCGCCGCGCGCAACTACTTCAGTCGCGCGCTGCTCGCGCTCGCGGTGCCCGTCGACGACGTGCCCGGGCTCAGCGCGCGCGTGAAGGAGGCGCTGCTGTCACCTCTGTCGAGCTGAGGTGACGATCGGCGTCACTCGGTACTGCAGCATCCGCCCCCGCAGCAGGATGCGCCCGACTCGGCGGGCGCGAGAAGGTTCTTCTCGTCCGCGATCGGCTGAAGGCTCGGGGTGGGAAGCTGCGACGTCGTCATGCCTCCATCGTAAGCATGCCTGAGACCGGCGGGACCAACGTCACACCATGCGGGTCGACCGCTCCGATAGCGTCAGCATCAGGGGAGCAGTCGTCGAAGGAGTGAAGCAAGATGTCGGTTCCTGCAGAGTCCACGATGCGCGCGGCCGTGGTCGTCGCGCCCGACAAGCCGCTCGAGGTTCGGGACGTCCCGATCCCGACGCCGGGTCCCGGCGAAGTGCTCGTGCGCGTCATCACGAGCGGCGTATGCCACACCGACCTGCACGCGGCCCGCGGCGACTGGCCCGTCCCACCGAAGGCGGACCTCATCCCAGGACACGAGGGCTACGGCGAGGTGGTCGCGCTCGGCGACGGGGTCACGACGTTGAAGGTCGGCGACTTCGTCGGCAACGCCTGGCTGTGGAGCGCGTGCGGTGTGTGCGAGTACTGCCGCACCGGCTGGGAGACGCTGTGCGAGCAGCAGAAGAACGGCGGATACAGCGTCGACGGATCATTCGGCGAGTACATGCTCGTCGACGAGCGGTTCGCGGCGCGCATCCCCGACGGCTCCGACCCGGTCGAGGTCGCGCCCATCCTGTGCGCGGGCGTCACCGTCTACAAGGGGCTCAAGGTCACCGAGGTCAAGCCCGGCGAATGGGTCGTCATCTCGGGCATCGGCGGCCTCGGGCACATCGCGGTGCAGTACGCGATCGCGATGGGCATGCGCGTCGCGGCCGTCGACATCGACGACGCGAAGCTCGAGCTCGCGAAGAAGCACGGCGCCGAGGTCGTGGTGAACGCCGCCGAGACGGATCCCGTCGCAGCCATCCAGGAGCAGATCGGCGGAGCGCACGGCGTGCTCGTCACGGCTGTGCATCCCAAGGCGTTCGCGCAGTCCACGGGCATGGCCCGCCGGCGCGGGACCGTCGTGTTCGTCGGCCTTCCGCCCGGCGACTTCCCCGCCGACATCTTCAGCACCGTGCTGCGCGCCATCACCGTGCGCGGCTCGATCGTCGGAACGCGGCAGGACATGGCGGAGGCGCTCGACTTCTACGCCCGGGGCCTCATCAAGCCGACCGTCCACATCGAGACGCTCGACGACATCAACGACATCTTCGAGCGCATGGAAGAGGGGAAGATCGACGGGCGCATCGTGATGAGCTACGCCAAGGGCTGACGGCGGCGACGGGGGCCGGCGGTGCGGTCAGAGGATCGCGCCGTCGGTCTGGCACGTCGGGCAGTACTCGGCGGTCGTGCTGCCGAACGAGAAGTCGCGGATCTCGCCTCCGCACACGGGGCACGTCTCGCCCGCTCGGCCGTGCACCCGCATCGCGGCGATCTTGGCGGCCTTGAGCTGATCGATCGGCACACCATGCCGCGCCGCGATCGCGTCGCGCACGGTGGACACGGTCGCCGCATACAGGCGGTCGAGTGCGTCGGCATCGAGGGCGGCGGCGTGCGCGACCGGTGAGATCTTGGCCGCGTGCAGAATCTCGTCGGAGTAGGCGTTGCCGATTCCTGCGATCGATTCCTGCTCCTGCAGGATCGCCTTGATCTGCTTGCGCCGACCCACCACGGCACGATCGAAGTCGGCTCGCGTGTAACCCGGATCGGCAGGATCGGGCCCGAGCTTCGCGATGGCGGGCACTTCGGACGCATCGTCGACCACGAAGACGCCGAGCGACACCCACGATCCCGCGTCGGTGAGCTCGAAGCCGCTTCCGTCGTCGAGAGCGATGCGCGCGAGGACGGCCGGTGCGTCGTCCGCCGGCGGATCGGCGTCTGCCGCGGCGGCGATGTCGTCGTGCCACGCGATCCACCCGTGGCGACCGAGCGACACGACGAGGTGCTGCCCGTCGTCGATCGCGAGATCGATGTGCTTGCCGTGCCGCGAAGCCCCCGCGATGCGGTCGCCGACGAGGCTCGCCAGGGGTCGGGCGCGGGTCTTGATGATGCGGAACTCGACGACGTCGACATCGCGGATGCTGCGCCCCGCCGCCCGCTCGCCGAGGAAGTCCGCGAGCGCCTGCACCTCGGGTGATTCCGGCATGGACCCATCCTGGCACCGGCGTGCGACATACGCGCCGGAGTCGGGTGCGGCATCCGTGACATCCTTCTACGCCCGGTTTCGCCGTGTTGCGTCGCGTCGAGCCGACTCGCAGGCGGCCTGACTAACGTCGAGGGCATGACGTCTCCGCAGCCAGCAGCCCGCCCGGCATCCGAGTTCGCCGCCTCCGCACCGGCGCACGGACCGGGCGCATCGCTGTCTGCCGACACCTTCAAGGCGCTCTTCCGCGGCCACCCCTCGGGCGTCGCGGTCATCACGGCGCACGGCGACGACGGGCCGGTCGCGCTCACTGCCTCGTCGGTGTCGTCCGTGAGCGTCGACCCGCCGCTGCTCATCTTCTCGATCTCGGCCATGTCGTCGGCGACGCCGACGATCGCAGCGGCCGACACGATCGTCGTGCACCTGCTCGACGCGGATGACCTCGATCTGGCGCGCCTGGGAGCCACCAGCGGCGTCGACCGGTTCGCCGACCGCGACGCATGGGCCCCGCTGCCCACCGGCGAGCCGGTGTTCCGCGGAGTTCGCGCATGGGTGCGGTGCGCGATCGTGAGCCGCATGGACGCGGGAGACTCGACGATCATCGCCGCGCAGGGCCTGCGGGCGACGATCGCGCGCGATGTCACTCCGGGCGAGCCCGGCAACGCGCTCGTCTACTACAACCGCACATGGCACCGCCTCGGGGACCAGTCGCGCATCGCGTGATGCGTGATCCCCGAGGCGGGCACCCCGCGTCGGCGTACGGGGCTCAGCGGCGGCGGTGCGCCCGGTCAGATGGACCGAGTGCCGCGGCGGCGTCGTGCGAAGAACACGTAGAGGCCGAGGACGATGATCGCGCCGATGATCGACCCGATGATGCCGGCGGGCTGCAGGAAGCCGCCGCTCGGGTCGGCGCCGAAGATGAGGAATCCGAGGAAGCCGCCGACGAACGACCCGACGATGCCGAGCACGATCGTCATGAGGATGCCCATGCTCTGCTTTCCGGGGATGACGGCGCGTGCGATGAGCCCCGCGATCAATCCGATGATGATGAGACCGAGGATGGTCCAGAGCATTTCTCTCTCCTTCGTCTTGTGAACACCGGGCGAGCGGTTCAGCCCCGAGTCGGGGCGCACACCAGGCTACGAATTTCGACCCCGAAAGGTCGGGCCCTACCCACGAAGGGCCGCGAGGCGCTATCATCGCGCGCTCGCGCGCCCCGCAGCCTGCGTCCCATGCGCGAGTTCGCCGTCGTCGACCGCAGCGGCAACCTCGTGCGCGGCGGCAGCCCGATGACCACGGATGCCTGCCGCCCGGCGCATCCGTCCGCCCTCCGCCTAGGCTGAGGGGCGCATGCGCGAGTTCATCAGAGGAGTGTCGTATCTCGGGCGCGGGTTCGCGTACTGGGGCAGACGACCGGGCCTCATGGCGCTCGGGCTCGTTCCTGCGGCGATCGTCGGGATCCTCTTCCTGTCGGGTCTCGTCGTGCTCGCGCTCTTCCTGCCGGGGATCGCCGACGCGCTCACGCCGTTCGCGGACGGCTGGCCGAGCGTGTGGGCGATCGTCATGCGCGTGGCGGTGGGCACGGCGGTGTTCGGCGCAGCGCTCGTGCTTGTCGTGGTGTCGTTCACCGCGGTCACGCTCGTGGTCGGCGACCCGTTCTACGAGCGCATCTGGAAGGCCATCGAGGACGACCTCGGCGATGCGGGCGCCGAGAAGGATTACGGCTTCTGGCGCTCCGTGGGCGACGGGGTCTCCCTCATCGCGCGCGGCATCGGTGTGGCGCTCCTCGCCGCCCTGCTCGGCCTCATCCCCGCGGTAGGCGGCCCGTTGAGCGCGATCGTAGGGATCGTCGCGACGGGTTGGCTCGTCGCGGACGAGCTCACGGCGCGGGCCCTCACGTCTCGCGGCATGGCGCGCCGCGAGCGCCGCCGCGTGATGCGCCCGCACCGGGCTCGCGTGCTGGGGTTCGGCGTCGTCACGCAGCTGTGCTTCCTCGTGCCGCTCGGCGCCGTCGCGACGATGCCCGCCGCCGTCGCAGGGTCGACGCTGCTCGCACGGGCCCTGCTCGACAGCGACGCCACCTGACGTCACGCCGTGTCGAACTCGCCGCGGAGGTATCTCGGCGCCTGGGTGCGCCACGCCTCGGTCACGAGCTCGGCGAGGTGCTGCTCGTCGATCCGGGCCATCCGGAACGCCACCTTCGGCTCACTCCACCGCGTCGTCGTGCGCAGGAAGACGTCGGGCTCCATCTCGACGAGGGCGCGAGCGTCGAGTTCGTCGGCGACCTTCACGGCGACGACGAGCTCGGATGCCACGATCGCCCGCATGTCGTCGGGGATGCTCGGCCACGGGTGGCATTCCCACGCGTAGAGCTTGCCGCGCACGAACCACGCCGCGCCGCCCGTCGTCGCGCGCTCCTCGCTGCCGGGCAGCCTGTCGGCGATGCGGCGCACGTCGGCGAGAGTCGGCATCGCCCGAGGGTATCGCCCACCGCAGACAGCGCGGCGGTCAGGTCCTCCGTTCGTGGCGGACGGGCTTGAGCCTCTCGGGCGCATCCGTCGCGGGGATCCACTCGCACTCGAACGCCCCCCGGTACCCGAAGAGGAAGCCGAATCGGTGGTTGTGGACCTCGAGATCGACGTGGAACAGGCCGTCGGCGTCATCGAAGTACTCGTGCAGCGTCGCGCGGCCGCTGAACAGCATCGGGAACCGGAACGCGATCGGCCCTTCATAGAATCGCTGTGCGTCCGAGGTGAGCCGCAGCCCGCCCTCATCGTCGACGTGCAGGTCCAGGTCGACGGCCAGGTGCTGGTGCGTGCCGAGGTAGTCGAGGATTCGCCCCCCATCGAGGACCATCGTCGCGTCGAACCGGCGCCACTTGCCCGCGATCTCGTACTCACGCACGAACGTCACGGTCTCGCGTCCGAGCGGGTCGAGGTACGGGAAGTTCTCGATCCCGAACGGCACATCGCTGCCCGTGTCGGGCACCAGGATGTTCCGCATCCGCCCGATCTGCAGGAACGGCACCGTCCACCACGGCCCGCGCCGGATCGTCGTCATCACCCCTCGCCCGACGCACGCCTCGCCCGACGTCAGGCCGACGCCGAACCGGCGGCGCATCATCGGATGCAGCCGCTGGAAGTCCTCGCCGAGAGCGCGTTCGAAGATCGAGGTCACGGAACCGCCTCCGGACTCGGGTCGGGCAACTGTGCCAGGGTCGCGGGCGCATCGACGAGGTGGTCGGCGCGCCGTGGTCGCGAGACGGGTCTGCGGCGGCAGCGCCGCGCGCGGGGACGATCCGGATGCCACCACCACACGACACTCCACAGAGGCCACCGCTCCGGCGGCACCCCGGTCTCGATCCACACCCGAAGACGGTCGAAGCTCCACGCCGTCGCCAATCCCAGCAGCGGGCGCACGAGCACGTCGAGCACGCCCCATCCGGGCTCGTAGTCATACCCGGTGATGAACGCCGTGCCGCCGTCGGTCGGCACATAACGCCAGTACCCGCGACCGGATCGGATCGGCGACAGCACGTCGTCGGTCGCGAACCGCAGCGCCGACGTGCGCGTGCCGTCGGGGCGCTCGATCTCGCCCAGACTCACCCCGGTGCCCTCCACGATGTGGAACGGAGTGCGTCGCGTGTACCGGAAGCGGGTTGCGCCGGCATCCGTCTCGCCCGTCGGCTCGATGGAGGAGAACCGGATGTCCCACCGGACGTGTGCGGCTGGATCCTGCGTGCGCCGCCAGACCTCGTCGACGTCCGCACGGATGACGGTCTCGACGTAGATGCCGGCGCGGCGCACGCGCTGCCTCACACGAGCCTCGTCGGCGGTCCGTACTGAGCGACGAGCCGGTCCCGGGTGAGCAGGACGATTCCCTCGAGGCGACTCTGGGCGACGAGCATCCGGTCGAACGGATCGCTGTGATGCGGAGGCAGGTCGACGACGGCAGCCGCATGCGCGCTCGTGACGGGCAGTTCGCGATACCCGTTGTCGATCAGGCCTGTGCGCAGGACCCGCGGGTCGACGACGAAGTCCGGACGGCGCAGCCCGACTTTGATGGCGACCTCCCAGATGCTCGCTGAGCTGAACTCGAGTTCTGTCGAGGGATCAGTCAGCTCGTTCCGAAGAGCAGGAGCCAGCTTCTCGGGTTCGTACGCGGCCCACAGAAGCAGGTGGGTGTCGAGGAGCAGCCTCACTCTCCGACCTCGAAGAGGTCGAGGATCTCATCGCGGCCCCAGTCGTCGAAGTCGTCGGGGATCTGCGCTTGCCCCTTGAGGAAGCCCAGCCTCTGCACCCGATCGGGAGAGTCCAGGCGGGTCAGCTTCGCGATGGGCTTGCCGGCACGACCGACCACCACGGTCTCGCCCGCCGCCGCCCTGTCGACGAGGCGCGAGAAGTGCGTCTTCGCTTCGTGAATGTTGATGACCACGACCCACCTCCTGGACTAAGTCTAGTGGACTAGACCAGAAGGGGCCAGGGGCTTGTCCACGTTTCAGTCCCAGTCGAGGTACTCCTCGATGATGACGGCGGTGTCCATGATGTGCGTCAGCGGGAAAAGGTGCCCGGCGCCCTCGATGTTCTTGACGCTCGCGCGCTCGGGAGCAGTAGAACGGAGCGCTTCGCCGTTGGCCGGAGGCGTGACCTCGTCCTCCGTACCCTGGATGATGAGCACGGGGATGACCGGAGCCAGCGGGATCTCGGCCTCTTCGACGCCGAGCAGCAGCAGGCCGTTGACGCGATCGGCGTGCGACGCGGCGAACGCGCGCGCGACGGTGCCGCCCGATCCGTGTCCACCGATCCACGTGTGCTCGAGCCCGAGGCGGTCGAGCACGGACGTCACGTCGGCGACGCGCTCGTCGAAGCTCTCGGAGTCGGAGCTGGTGCCGACGCGCACGACGTGGAAGCCCGCCTCCTCGGCGAGGTAGTGCGACACGACGCTCAGCGGATCGCCGTCGAGGCCGCCGTCGGCGATGAGCACCAGCGCGACCGGCCCCTCCCCCTCCTCGACGTACGGAATCGGGCGGCTGTCCGCGTCGACGGTGCTGTTGTCGGTCACGTGCGTGGAGTCCTCTCGTGCGGGAAGTTCGTGTCTCGCTCCGCGCGCGCACGGCGATGCCGCGGCGATCGACGGGGATGGGTGCGAGGCTGATCGAATCTACCAGACCGTCGACGCGTCCCGATCCGGTTATCGCGCGTGACCTGGACTTTATCCCGTGCAATCGTCCTCGGATGCCTCGCACCGACGTCAGAAGTCGACCTTGCGCTCCTTGTCGACATCCAGCTCGGACTCCTCGCTCGCCCATGCGTCCAGCGCGGCCTCCAGCTGGCGTCGCAGCCACTCCGCGCTCAGCGGCCCCGCCGCCGCGAGCGCGTCGAGTTGACGTCGGCGCTCGTCCACCGTGCCGGTCAGGTCTGGCGGGTCCGCGGGTGTCTCGGCCATCGCGTCCTCCCTCGGTCGTCCCTCGGGCGCGAGCGTACTCCTGGCACGTGGACGGCGACAGCACCCCGATCAGCGCCTATGGACGCGCGCAGCTCCGAGGTCGTGGCGCCGGATGCCGACACGCCGGGGCGCGGATGAGGAGCCACGACCATGGCAACGTGGGGGAATGGCAATCACGTACCACCCCATGGATGATCCGTCGCGGGAAGAGGTCCTCGCGCTCTACGGCGCCGTGGGGTGGTCCGCCTACGCCAGAGATCCCGACCGCCTCGCATCGGCGCTCTCGGCGTCTCTCGCCGTGACGACGGCCCGCGACGGCGGTCGTTTGGTCGGCCTCGCCCGCCTCGTCGGCGACGGGCTGACCATCGTCTACCTCCAGGACATCCTCATCTCGCCGGAGCACCAGCGACGCGGCATCGGTCGCGACCTGCTCGAGCGCGCGTTCGCCCCGTACCGCGACGTCCGTCAGAAGGTTCTCCTCACCGACGACGAGCCTTCCCAGCGGGCCTTCTACGAGGCGATGGGCTTCACCGAGGTCGGTGACCTCGAGCCCCCGCTTCGTGCATTCGTCCGGTTCGACTGAGGGCGGTGAGAGCCAGTCGCGTGATCGCTACACGTTGAAGCGGAACTCAACCAAGTTACGCCAGCGCTGGGCATTTCGCACCACCGATAACCTGAAGCCGTGTCCAACCTGCACGACAAGACCGCCTACCCGTGCGCATGCTGCGGTCATCTGACCCTGGGTCAGCCGCCGGGATCGTACGAAGTGTGCCCTGTGTGCTTCTGGGAGGATGACGCCGTCCAACTCCGATGGCCCACATACGCTGGTGGAGCCAATCGCCCCTCCCTCATCGATTCCCAGCGCGCTTATGCGCTGTTCGGAGCAATGGAGGACCGATTCGTCAAGCACGTCCGCCAGGCTTCGGAAGATGAACAGATGGATGCCGGGTGGCGGCCGGTCGACCTCGAGCAGGATGCGTTCGAAGCCAAGGGTCACCGCGACGCCGAGTGGCCGGACGACCTCACGACCTTGTACTGGTGGCGACCGACCTACTGGCGCGCGGCCCGCTAGAAACCGAGATGTAGGAGCGCAACCCGATCAGACGTTGAAGCGGAACTCCACGACGTCACCGTCCTGCATGACGTAGTCCTTGCCCTCGATGCGGGCCTTGCCGCGCGCACGCGCCTCGGCGACGGAGCCGGCCTCGACGAGGTCGTCGAACGAGATGACCTCGGCTTTGATGAAGCCCTTCTCGAAGTCGGTGTGGATGACCCCCGCCGCTTGCGGAGCCTTCCAGCCCTTGCCGATCGTCCACGCGCGAGCCTCCTTGGGCCCGGCGGTGAG
>NZ_DASRXZ010000091.1:0-62845 GCF_035687345.1 Microbacterium sp. | reverse complement strand
CCCGCGACGATCTTCACGAGCGTCGACTTGCCGGCGCCGTTCTCGCCGACGAGCGCGTGGATCGAGCCCGCGTCGACGGAGATCGTGCCGGACCTCAGGGCGATCACCGAGCCGAAGGCCTTCTGGACGTCGGCGAGCTCGAGCACGGGGGTCGCGGTCACCGGGGCATCACCACTCTCGTCTTTGAGGGAGTGAATCGTTTCATTCCCTGCCGATGCGACAGTAGGCTATGTTCTGAAAGGCGTCAAGTCGGATGCCGCGACCGTGACTGATTCGTTTCATCAGCTCGATCCGCGGCCGACCCAGGGTGGAGGTGACCGATGGCGGTCAGCGTTCGGGACGTCGCCGATGACGCGGGCGTCTCGGTGGGCACGGTGTCGAACGTGCTCAACCGGCCCGAGAAGGTGGCGCCCGAGACGGTGGCCCGCGTGCAGGCGTCGATCGAGCGCCTCGGCTTCGTGCGCAACGACGCCGCGCGCCAGTTGCGGGCCGGTCGCAGCCGCACGATCGGGCTCATCGTGCTGGACGTGCGCAACCCGTTCTTCACCGAGGTCGCCCGCGGGGCGGAGGAGCGCGCGGCCGACCACGGGCTGTCGGTGCTCCTCGCCAACAGCGACGAGAAGAAGCACCGAGAGGCGACCTACCTCGACCTCTTCGAGGAGCAGCGGATGTTCGGCGTGCTCGTGACCCCCGTCGCCGAGAACCTCCCTCGGCTGCGGCGCATGCAGGAGCGCGGCATCCCGACCGTGCTGGTCGACCGCGAGTCGCACGACGCCGCCTTCGCCTCCGTCGCCGTCGACGACGTCGAGGGCGGCCGCATCGCCGCGGATCACCTGCTGTCGATCGGCCGCCGCCGCATCGCGTTCGTCGGAGGACCGGTCTCGATCCGCCAGGTCTCCGACCGCCTCGCGGGCGCGCAGGCCGCTGTCGCGGCGGGCGGCGGGCAGCTCGAGTTCATCGGCACCAACGCGCTGACGGTCGAAGAGGGCAGGCGCGTGGGTGGGGGCATCCGCGATCGCTCACCCGCCGACCGGCCCGACGCGATCTTCGCGGCCAACGACCTGCTCGCGCTCGGCGTGCTCCAGAGCCTCGTCATGTCGCCGTCCGCGGGCGACGGATCGAGCACGGTGCGCGTCCCCGAAGACATCGCGCTCATCGGCTACGACGACATCGACTTCTCGGCGGCCGCGGTCATCCCGCTCAGCTCGGTGCGTCAGCCGGCCGCACTCATCGGGTCGACCGCCGTCGATCTGCTGCTCGAGCAGCAGCAGGGCGCGCGGCCGCGCGAGCACGTCGTGTTCCAGCCCGTGCTCGTCGTGCGCGCGTCGACCGCGGGGTGACCCGACCTGGCGCTCGTCAGCTCGCGTGACGAGGACGAGCGGATGCCGCGCCCTGCCCGTCGCCCGAGGGGAGCCGGATCGGCGTGGTCGAGGCGACCTCGTCGCTGAACTGCTCGGGCTCGGCCTTCGCCGCGGCACCGGCGGCGGCCGCAGCCGCAGCCGTGGCGGGCGGCGGGATCCGAACCGACGTCGTGAGGATCGAGAGCGGACGCGTCTCGTCGATCGTGAGCGCGAAGCGGCGGGACTCGTGCCGGCGCACGCGTCCCGACACGGACATCCAGACCGCGCCGATCGCGAACGCGACGAACGCGGCGACCGCACCGACGCCGATCGCGACGCGCGGACCGAACTGCGCCGCGACCCAGCCGATGATGGGGGCGCCGATCGGGGTGCCGCCCATGAGGATCGCCATGTAGAGCGCGAGCACGCGGCCGCGCAGCGCGGGATCGGTGGTGGTCTGCACGTATCCGTTCGCGGTCGTCATCATCGTCACGACCGAGAAGCCCGTCACCATGAGGGTCACCGCGTACAGCCAGTAATTCGGCATGAATGCCGACACCCCGGCGGTGATCGCGAACAGCAGGGTGCCGCCGATGAGCACGCGGATGCGGGCGGCATCGCGCCGCGCCGCCATGAGCGCACCGGCGACCGAGCCGATCGCGAGGATCGAGCTCAGCAGCCCGAAGCCGTCGGCCTCGCGGCCGAACTCGAGCGCCATCGTCGACGCGAAGATGGGGAAGTTCATGCCGAAGGCGCCGATGAGGAACACCATCGCGAAGGTGACCACCAGGTCGGGACGGCGTGCGACGTAGCGGAACCCGTCGGCGAGGCGCGCGGCGCCCGTCGCCTTCGCGCGGGGCATGAGCTCGTGCGTGCGGATGAGCAGGAGCGCCGCGATCATCGCGATGAACGTGGCCGCGTTCGCGACGAACACCCACCCGGTGCCGATCGCGACGATGACGACGCCCGCCACGGCCGGGCCGATCATGCGCGCGCCGTTGAACGACGCCGCGTTGAGCGCGACCGCGTTGGAGGCGTTCTCACGCGTCACGAGGTCCGACACGAACGCCTGGCGTGCGGGGTTGTCGAACGCGGCGACGACGCCGAGCGCGAGCGCGAACCCGTACATGATCCAGAGGTTCATGATCTCGGTGAAGATGAGCACGCCGATCGCGAGGGCGAACACGCCGAGCACAGTCTGGGTGAGCAGCAGGAGGCGGCGGCGATCGAAGCGGTCGGCGACCCATCCGGTCACGCTCACGAGAAGCAGCGGGGGCGCGAACTGCAGCGCCATCGTGACGCCCATCGCGCCGGCGTCGTTGTTCGTGAGGCCGGTGAGCACGACCCAGCTGATCGCGGTCGCCTGCATCCACTGGCCGACGTTCGAGACGCGCGCGCCGATGAACCAGACGCGGTAGTTGAAGCTCGAGAAGGAGCGGAACATCGCCGGGGCCACGCGCCCGGAGGCTCCGCGCGACGCGTCACCGGCGTGTGGAGAAGGCGTGGGGGTCATCGGTTGGCCATCCTCTGCATCAGCTCGGCGGCCTTCGCGAGGATCGCGCGCTCTTCGGGCTCGAGCTCCGCGAGGGCGGCCTCGACCCACGCGTCGCGGCGGCTGACCGTCTCATCGACGACGGCCCGCCCGGCATCCGTCAGATCGATCACGACCTTGCGGCCGTCGTTGGCGTCGGCCGTGCGCGTGACGAGTCCCTGCTCCTGCAGGCAGTTGACGGTGCGGTTCATCGCGGGTGCCGAAACGCGCTCGTGATCGGCGAGCTCGCCGAGCGTGTGCGGGCCGTGCACCGCGAGCACAGCGAGCACCGTGAACTGGCCGTCGCTCATCGAGTCGACCGCGCGCTGGGAGCGCATGCGACGCGAGAGGCGGAAGGTCGCCATGCGGAGGTCCGACGCCTCCTTCGACAGATCCTGGGTTGTCTGGGAGGACTCTTCGGTATGCGGCATGAGGATACTTAACATAGTTCATTAGCCTTGTTAAGTAAAATTGGCCGGCCGCCATAGACTCGTCCGCATGCCCGAGTTCGAGGACGCACACGGCATCGCGATCGTCTACGACGTCCATCCCGCCAAGACGACGCCGCGCGCGGTCGTGCAGCTGCTGCACGGCGTCGGCGAGCACGCGGGGCGCTATGGCGCCGTCATCGAGGCGCTCACCGCCGAGGGGTACGCCGTGTACGCCGATGACCATCGCGGCCACGGGCGCACCGGCATGAAGCAGTACGGCGGCGATGCGTCCAAGCTCGGCCGGCTCGGCGTGGGCGGCATGCCCGCCGCGCTCGCGGCGGTGTGGCAGTTCACGCAGCTCATCCGCAATGAGAACCCCGACCTGCCGCTGGTCATGCTCGGGCACTCGTGGGGATCGTTCCTCGCGCAGAAGCTGCTCAACCTCCACCCCGAGGCCTACGACGGCGTCGTGCTGAGCGGCTCGGCCCTCCTCTGGCCCGGATCGCTCAACGCGGGCGACCTCAACGCGCCATGGAAAGCGAAGGATGCGATGGGCACCGAGTGGCTGTCGTCCGACCTCTCGGTGGGGAAGGACTTCATCGAGGATCCGCTCACGACGACGACGCCCCTGCTCCAGTTGTTCGGCGTCGTCGACGCGGCGCGCCTCTACGGGCGCCCGCGCAAGGATCTCGGCCGCGACATCCCCATGCTCCTCATGGTCGGGCGCGACGACACGGTCGGCGGTCCGCGCAGCGTGCACCGGCTCGCCGACGCGTACCGCACGCGGTCCGGGCTCACCGACGTCACGACGCTCGTGTACCCCGATGCGCGCCACGAGATCTTCAACGAGGCCATGCAGGCAGACGTGCGAGCGGACCTGCTCGCGTGGCTCGATGCGAGATTCCCCGCCCGAGACCGTTGACGCCGGATGCCTCGCGGGGCCATCCTGACTCTTAGCGATGTCGTGGGAGCGCTCCCATGGTCGGCTCCCCGAGGTCGCGGCGCCGACGACGACGTGGGCGCGGTCGATGGAGACACCCCTGGAGGCACGCATGACCTCACCGACACCCCGACGCGCCCGCACGCGCTCGGTCGCCGCCGTCGGCGCGACCGCCCTCGTCGCGGCCGTCCTGATCCCCCTGGCGGGCACGTCCGCCGCTGGCGCCACCGGCGAGCTCGCCGGCTCGACGCTCTTCGCCAACCCGTACAGCACGACACTCGAGGCCGCGCAGAGCCTGAGCGGTGAGGCGCGCGCGGACGCCTACTTGCTCGGCAGCATCCCGTCCGCCGAGTGGTTCACGTCGGGAACCGGCGACGAAGTGCGCGCCGAGGCGCAGGAGTACGTCGACGCGGCGACGGCCGTCGGGCAGATGCCCGTGCTCGTCGCCTACAACCTGCCGTTCCGAGACTGCTCGCAGTACTCCGCGGGCGGCGCCCTCGACACCGCCGAGTACCAGGCCTGGATCGACGGACTGGCGGCGGGCATCGGCGACCGCCCGGCGACCGTGATCCTCGAGCCCGACGGACTGGGCATCATCCCGCATTACACGACGATCGACGGCGCGACCGAGTGGTGTCAGCCGGCCGAGCTCGACCCGGCGACCGCGGCATCCGATCGATTCATCCAGCTCAACTACGCCGTCGACGTGCTGTCCGCCCTCCCGGCGACAGCGGTGTACCTCGACGGGACCCACTCCGGCTGGCTCAACGTCGGCGACATCACCGACCGGCTGCTGAAGGCCGGTGTGCTGGAGGCCGACGGGTTCTTCGTCAACGCGTCGAACTACCACTACACCGCGAACCTCACCGCGTACGGCACGTGGATCTCGTCGTGCATCGCGTACGTCACGCAGGTCAACCCCGGTGCGTTCGGCGAATGCGGCAACCAGTACTGGAACGGCGGTCCCGCCAACAACTGGACCGGTGTCGCGATGTCGGCGTTCGGAGAGTGGAGCTCGGGCAATCCCGACCCCGCGCTCGACACCGCCGGCGTCGACTCCCGCTACGAGCTGATCCTGGGCGGCGTCGAGCCGTCGACGCACTTCGTGATCGACACGAGCCGCAACGGCGAGGGCCCGTGGCAGGCCCCGTCGGGCGTGTACTCCGACCCCGAGGACTGGTGCAACCCGCCGGGCCGCGGCATCGGAGTGCTCCCGACGACCGACACCGGCAACGCCCTCGTCGACGCCCACCTGTGGATCAAGGTCCCGGGTGAGTCCGACGGCAAGTGCTACCGCGGTACGGGCGGTCCGCTCGACCCCGAACGCGGCATCGAGGATCCCGCTGCGGGTCAGTGGTTCGTCGAGCAGGCACGTGAGCTGATCTCGCTCGCGAACCCACCGCTTCCCCCGCTGACGTGCACCGTCGAGGTGACGGGCACGCGGCTCGGCTCCGGGTGGGCGGCTGCCGTCGTCATCGAGAACACGGGCTCGACGACCCTCAACCCGTGGCAGCTGTCGTGGACATTCGACGGAGACCAGCGCGTCAACGCCGTGGTGGTCGGCAAGTACGTCCAGAACGGTGCGAACGTCACCGTGACGCCGCACAAGCTGATCGCGAAGCTCGCCCCCGGGGCGAAGACCGCGTTCGCGATCAAGGGCAGGGGTGCGGCATCCGAGCCGTGGCTGTTCCGGCTCAACGGGCAGGCGTGCCTGTCGAAGTGATCGGTTGACCGGGCCTCCGTCCCGCGGAGGCCCGGTCAGGTCAGTCCTCAGCCGCGCGCGCGACGGCGGGTGCCGGCACGACGGATGTCGTCGACGGTGCTGCCGGTCGTGAACCGCTGACCCGCGGGGCGCGGAGCGGCGGTCGTCGCCGGACGCGCCGCGGCGGGCTTCGAACCGCCACGACGGCCGCGCGAGCGCTGATCCGAGCCGCCGCGGGCGGGCGCGGCATCCGTCTTCGGCTTCTTCTTCGCGGCCGGACGCTGCTGCTGCGGCGCGGGAGGAGCGGGCTTCACGTGCGGCGCACGCTCGCCGACGAGCTCCGCGACCGCGGCATGCGCCGCCGTCACCGGCTCGAGTGGGGCGGTGACGCGCGCCTTGCGCAGGAGGTCCTTGACCTCGTGGCGCTGCGCGTCGAGCGCGACCGTCACGACGAGACCCTCCGCGCCGGCGCGGGCTGTGCGGCCCGAGCGGTGCAGGTACGCCTTGTGCTCGACCGGCGGGTCGACGTGCACCACGAGCTCGACGTCGTCGACGTGGACGCCGCGGGCGGCGACATCCGTCGCGACGAGCACGCGCACGCCGCCCTGTTCGGCGGGAGCGCCGAACGCGGCGAGGTTGCGCTCGCGCGCGTTCTGCCCGAGGTTGCCGTGCAGGTCGACGGCGGGGATGCCGGCGGCCGTCAGCTGCTTCGCGAGCTTCTTCGCCTGGTGCTTCGTGCGCGTGAAGAGGATCCGTCGTCCGAGGCCCGATGCGAGGTGGCGCACGAGCGCGGTCTTCTCGTCGGACTCCACGACGAACACGCGGTGGGTCATGACGCCCTGCGGCACGCTCGACTCATCGACCTCGTGGCGCACTTCGTCACGCAGGAAGCGCTTCACGAGCACGTCGACGCCGCGGTCCAGCGTCGCGCTGAACAGGAGGCGCTGACCGTGCTTGGGCGTCGCGCTCATGATGCGCGTCACACCCGGGAGGAAGCCGAGGTCGGCCATGTGGTCGGCCTCGTCGAGCACCGTGATCTCGACCTCGCCGAGATCCACGATGCCCTGCTTCATGAGGTCTTCGAGACGACCGGGGCATGCCACCACGATGTCGACGCCCGCGCGGAGCGCCTGCTCCTGCGGACGCTGGCCGACGCCGCCGAACACCGTCGTCACGCGAAGTCCCGCGGCATCCGCCAACGGCTTCACCGTCGCGGCGATCTGCGTCGCGAGCTCGCGCGTGGGCGCCAGCACGAGACCGCGCGGATGCGACGGCCGACGCCGACCGCCCGCGAGGCGCGCGACGAGCGGCAGCGCGAACGCGATCGTCTTGCCGCTGCCGGTGCGGCCGCGGCCGAGAACGTCACGACCCGCGAGCGAGTCGGGGAGCGTGTCGCGCTGGATGGGGAAGGGCTGGGTCTTGCCGTCGGCTTCGAGCACGGCGGCGAGGTTCTCGGGCACGCCGAGAGAGAGGAAAGAAGACATGGATGCTTTCATGCAGACGCACACACGCAGGATCGGCGGTGCGAGAGGTGGCGACGGCGCGGGTTCGCGCATCGGTTCGCCGTTCGAAAAGAGCCGCGGCCGCAAAGAGGGCCGGGGAGCGTGACGACGACGCAGCGGTTCAGAGTGAGCCGCGGCATCCACCGTAGCAGTCCCCGCCGTGCGGTCGCTGACAGCACCACGGTTCCGGCGCCGCAATAGGGTTGTCCCCATGCACGGTGAGTACAAGGTTCCCGGCGGCAAACTCGTCGTCGTCGACTTCGAGGAGCAGGACGGTCGCATCGCGCACTTCCACCTCGCGGGTGACTTCTTCCTCGAACCCGACACCGCGCTGGACGACATCGACGCCGCGGTCACCGGGCTGCCGATCGAGGCGGATGCCGCGACCATCGCCGCCGCGGTGCGCTCCGCCCTACCCGAGGGGGCGCAGCTGCTCGGCTTCACGCCCGAAGCGGTCGGCACCGCGGTGCGCCGCGCGCTCGTGACCGCGCCCGGCTGGCGCGAGTTCCAGTGGGAGATCGTGCACGAGGCTCCGGTGTCGCCGCGCATGAACCTCGCGCTCGACGAGGTGCTCACGGCGCGCGTGGGCGACGGCCGCCGCAACCCGACGCTGCGGCTGTGGGAGTGGAATGAGTCCGCCGTCGTCATCGGGTCGTTCCAGTCCGTGAAGAACGAGGTCGACCCCGAAGGGGCCGCGCGCCACGGCTTCGACGTCGTGCGCCGCATCTCGGGCGGCGGAGCGATGCTCATGGCGGCGAACTCGATCGTCACGTACTCGCTCTACGTGCCGTCGTCGCTCGTCGCGGGCATGACGTTCGCCGACTCGTACGCGTTCCTCGACGACTGGGTGCTGCAGGCGCTCCGCTCGATCGGCATCGACGCGACGTACCAGCCGCTCAACGACATCGCTTCGCCGCAAGGCAAGATCGGCGGCGCCGCGCAGAAGCGGCTCGCGAACGGGGGAGTCCTGCACCACGCCACCCTCTCGTACGACATGGACGGCCAGGTCATGACCGAGGTGCTGCGCATCGGCCGTGAGAAGCTCAGCGACAAGGGCACCGTGTCGGCCGCGAAGCGCGTCGACCCGCTCCGCCGCCAGACTGGGCTCTCGCGCGAAGCGATCATCGAGAAGTTCAAGGAGACGTTCGCGAACCTCTACGGCGCCGTCCCCGGGCACATCACCGAGGACGAGTACGCAGAAGCGGCGGAGCTCGTGCGCACGAAGTTCGCGACGGACGCCTGGCTGAACCGCGTGCCATGACCCAGGCGGCCGCCGCCGCACCGCAGCCCGGCGCGGTCGAGATCCATCACGGTGACAACCTCACCGTGATCCGCGGCTTCGCCGACGCGTCGTTCACGCTCATCTACCTCGATCCGCCGTTCAACACCGGTCGACCCCAGCAGCGGGCGGTCGAGACGGCGCGCGCGGTGCGCGTTGCGGATGCCGCGGAGGCGGAGCATCCGTCGAATTCCGAACCCGTCGTCGTACGCCGGGGCTTCCACGGCCGCGAGTACGAGCGGCTGCGCGGCGATCTGCGCACATACGACGACCGCTTCGACGACTACTGGGGCTTCCTCGAGCCGCGGCTCACCGAGGCGTGGCGGCTGCTCGCCGACGACGGAACCCTGTACCTGCACCTCGACTACCGCGAGGCGCATTACGCGAAGGTCCTGATGGACGCGCTGTTCGGACGCGAGCGCTTCCTCAACGAGCTGATCTGGGCGTACGACTACGGCGGCAAGAGCAGGCGCCGCTGGCCCACCAAGCACGACACGATCCTCGTGTACGTGAAGGACCCCGCCCGGTACTGGTTCGACTCCGCCGCCGTCGACCGCGAGCCGTACATGGCGCCCGGGCTGGTGACCGCGGCGAAGGCCGAGCGCGGCAAGCTCCCCACCGACGTGTGGTGGCACACGATCGTGCCGACGACCGGACGCGAGAAGACCGGCTACCCGACGCAGAAGCCCGAGGGCATCCTCCGTCGCATCGTGCAGGCCTCGAGCCGCCCGGGCGACCGCGTGCTCGACTTCTTCGCGGGCAGCGGCACCACCGGAGCCGTCGCGTCAGCCCTCGGGCGCGACGCCGTGCTCGTCGACGACAACCCCGAGGCGATCGAGATCATGAGGAGACGGATGCCTCATGCCCGGGTCCTAGGCTGAGCCCATGCGATTCGGAACCTTCATCCCCCAGGGCTGGCGCTTCGACCTCGTCGGCATCGATCCCGCCGACCACTGGCGCGTCATGCGCGAACTCGCCCAGCGAGCCGACGAAGGCCCGTGGGAATCGCTGTGGGTGTACGACCACTTCCACACGACGCCCGTACCGAGCGACGAGGCGACGCATGAGGCGTGGACGCTCATGGCGGCATTCGCGGCGTCGACCGACCGCATCCGTCTCGGTCAGATGTGCACGTGCATGAGCTACCGCAACCCCGCCTACCTCGCGAAGGTGGCCGCGACGGTCGACATCGTGTCGGGCGGACGCGCCGAGATGGGCATCGGCGGCGGGTGGTACGAGCACGAGTGGCGTGCGTACGGGTACGGGTTCCCGCCGATCGGCCAGCGCCTCGCGCGGCTCGACGAAGGCGTGCAGATCATGCGCCAGGCGTGGACGACCGGCACGGCGACCCTCGACGGCAAGCACTACCAGGTCGACGGTGCGATCGTGCGGCCGCTGCCGCTGCAGGAAGGCGGCATCCCGATGTGGATCGCCGGCGGCGGCGAGAAGGTCACGCTCAAGATCGCCGCCAAGTACGCCGACTATGCGAACTGGTCGTCCGACCCCGAAGAGTTCTCGCACAAGAAGTCGGTCCTCGCCGAGCACTGCAAGACGCTCGGGCGCGACCCGTCCGAGATCACCCTCAGCGCGAACTTCAACACCGTCATCGGCGAGACCGAGAAGAACGTCGACGAGCGACTCGCCCGCATCGAGGAGCGGCTGCGCCCGCACCTCGGCGACCGCACCGAGCGGGTCATGGGCGAGTACCACTCGCGCCACTGGCTCGTCGGCACGCCGGAGCAGATCGTCGAGCGACTCACCGACCTGCGCGAGCGCGGGCTCCGGTACGCGATCCACTACTTCCCCGAGCACGCGTACGACCGCTCGGGCGTCGAGCTCTTCGAGCGCGAGGTCATCCCCGCGCTCGCGTGAGCCGTGACGCGTTCGCGTGAAAGCGCCGGGCTCGATTCAGTGGATTGGTCGGTAGCAGGGCCGTTTCCGCCGTTTCGGCCCGGCGCTTTCACGTAGCGGCGCTCCGCCCCCGAGCTTCGACCAGACAACCGGCTCTCCCCAGATCGGCGGGTCGGCCCGTCTCCCACATTCAGCCGAGTTCGGGCGTGGGCCGCTCATCCGTCGGCGCACGGTCGGGGGATGACTCCTATCTCCCACCATGCGGGAACGACGACCGCGACCCGGTTCCTCACCCGGCGCGCCCTGCTGCGCGCGGGGTGGACCGATCGGCAACTCGCTGCCGCGGTCGCCGATGGCCGATTGCTCAAGCCCCGACCGAATGCGTACCTGCCACCCGGCGTGCACACAGACACGATCGACGCGTGTGCGCTCGGCGGCCGTCTCACCTGCGTGTCGGAACTGGCGAGGCGCGGAGTCTTCGTGCTCGAGCAGCCCGCCCTTCACGTACACCTTCACGAGAACCGCCGCCGCGCGCCCGTTCTCGCGCGTCCCGTGCGACGTCACTGGGACCGTCTGCGTCGCATGCCACCGCTGGGCGCGACGTCCGTCGGGGCCTTCGACGCCGTCCTGCAGGCGGTCCGATGCCAGCCGCCCCGTGCCGCCGTGGCGACGCTCGACTCCGCGCTGCACCTCGGCGCCCTGCATCCCGACGACCTGGACGAACTGTTCCGGCAGCTCCCGCGCCGTCATGCGGTCCTCCGCAAGCTCATCGACTCCCGGGCCGAATCCGGTCCCGAGACCCTGGTGCGGCTGATGCTCCGCTCGCTCGGAGCGAGGTTCGACGTCCAGGTACGGATCCGCGGTGTCGGCCGAGTGGACTTCGTCGTCGACGGCTGGCTGATCGTGGAATGCGACAGCGAAGCGTTCCACTCGACGTGGGAGGACCAGCGTCGCGACCGCCGCCGCGACCAGGCGGCGGCGGCCCTCGGTTACAGCACGTATCGCCCGATCGCCGAGGACATCATGTGGCGTCCGGAGGAGGTTCGCGCTGCATTGGCGGGTCTCCTCGGCTCCCGTAGGCGGGGTCGCCGTCGGTGAATGCGCCGGGCTCGATCGCGCATCAGAGCCAGCGGGGCGCGCCGACCACGCGATTCAGCCCGACGCTTTCACGGGACCTCGATCAAACCCGCGGCGGCTCCTCCGACACCAAGGGCCGCACGCTCGCGTAGCCGTCGGGGTCGACCTCGGGGCCGGATGCCGCGCCGAACATCCTCGTCGCGCCGGGGCGCGCCGACCACGGCGTCCATCCGGGATCCTCGCCGCGGATGAGACGGACCGCTGCGCCGTGCACGGCGTCGGCCAGATCCTGCGGAGGCTCGGTGCCCGCGAGGGCGTCGACCCGGTCGGCGTCGAGGCAGTCGAACCAGAACGGCACGTCGAGGCAGTGGCACGCCCACCCTATCGCGGGTGATGTCCAGGTGAAGCGGTAGACCCACGTGGGGGCCTCCGACTTCGCCGCGGTTCTCGCGGCCGCGACGCGCACCACCGTCGATCGGAATGCGCGGTCGCTCACGTATCGGCCCACGAGCGCCGCATTCCCCTTGCTGTGCTGCTCGGCGTTCGCGGCGATGTACGCGCGGCGCGTGGCCCGGTCGAGGCCGAGCCGGCCGAGGGCGAGCGACGCGGGGACGAACCGCATGCTTCTCTTAGCGCGGTCGAGGAGCATCGTGAACTCGTCGTCCGTCGCGCCGAGCACGAGCGGCTTGTCCGCTCCCACGCCGTCCCGGATCGAGTCGGGCGTCGGCTGCTTGAGCAGCTCGCCGTCGACCATCGGTCCCCACGACGGACCCTCGTCGAGCAGCAGGTTGACCTCCGCGAGCCGATTGCGGGACTCGGGAGAGGCGGCGTCGCTCTGCAGCGCGAGGAGCTTCTCCTCTTCGACCGACGCGAAGCCCGAGCGCGTGGGTGCCACGTTCGCGAGCCGCGCGAGCTTGTCGGCGCGCTCCTCCGCGCGCTTGCGCGAGACATCCCCGAGGGCGCCCGACATCGACCACGCCGCGTGGAACAGGTGCTGTGCGGCGGGCAGGCCGAGGAGGGTCAGCACCGCGCCGCCGCCCGCCGACTGGCCGGCGATGGTCACGCGACCGGGGTCGCCGCCGAACGCCCCGATGTTGTCGCGCACCCACTCGAGGGCGGCGATCCAATCGCGCACGCCGCGGTTGGCGGGCGCGCCATCGATGTGTCCGAAGCCGTCGAAGCCCAGGCGGTACGACACCGTCACCGTGACAATGCCGTCCCGGTTGAACGCGCGGCCGTCGTACCACGGGCTGGCCGGCGAGCCGGCGATGTACCCGCCGCCGTGGATCCACACGACCACGGGCAGCTTCGCGTCCCCCTCGCCTGGTCGGGGCGTGAACACGTTGACGTTCAGCGTCGACTCGCCCGGCACGGACGGCTCGGGGATGAGCGTCACCTCGGGCTGCGGCCCGCGCAGGGGAGTCGGTCCGTAGGCGACGGCATCGCGCACGCCATCCCACGGGTCGGGCGGCTCAGGTGCTTCGAAGCGGAGATCGCCGACCGGCGGCTTCGCGAACGGGATCCCGAGGAATGCAGCGGATGCCCCGGGCTCACCCGGCTTGCCTCGCCACATGCCGCGGACTTCCCCGGGCGCGATGCGCACGACGGGTCCGACGACGGCACCGCCCTCGGAGACGGGCGCAGCGTCGACATCTTCGGAAGAGGGACCGGCGAAAGGCATGGCACGAGCGTATGCCGCGACGCGAGGATGAGCACATGACAGATGCGATCCCCACCGCCGCCGACCTCACTCTCGGGGAGAAGGCGTCGCTCACGAGCGGCGCCGACTTCTGGACGACGAAGTCCGTCGAGCGGGCCGGCGTGCCCTCGATCATGATGACCGACGGTCCGCACGGTCTGCGCAAGCAGACCGAGGCCGCCGATCACCTCGGCCTGGCCGGCAGCACCCCGGCCACGTGCTTCCCGCCGGCCGCCGGGCTCGGGTCGTCGTTCGACCCGGAGCTCGTCGAGCGGGTGGGCGAGGCGATCGCCGTCGAGGCCGCGATCGAGAACGTCGCCGTGGTCCTCGGTCCGGGCATCAACATCAAGCGCTCGCCGCTGTGCGGCCGCAACTTCGAGTACTTCTCGGAGGATCCCTTCGTCTCCGGGGTTCTGGGGGCGGCGATGGTGCGGGGGCTCCAGTCGCGCGGCGTCGGCGCCTCGCTCAAGCACTTCGCCGCGAACAACCAGGAGCACGACCGCATGCGCGTGTCGGCCGACGTCGATCCGCGGCCGCTCCGTGAGATCTACCTGCGCGGGTTCGAGCGCGTCGTCGAGGACGCGCAGCCGTGGACCGTCATGTGCTCCTACAACCGCATCAACGGGGTGTTCGCCTCTGAGGATCCGTGGCTGCTCACGAGCGTGCTGCGCGACGAGTGGGGGTTCGACGGGCTCGTCGTCTCGGACTGGGGTGCGGTGAACGATCGCGTCGCGGGCCTGCCTGCCGGACTGGACCTCGAGATGCCGGCGAGCGGCGGCCTCACTGACGCGCAGCTCGTCGCCGCGGTGCGCGAGGGGCGGCTCGACGAGGCCGCGCTCGACACCGCCGCCGATCGCGTGCTCGACCTCGTGCGCAAGGCCCGGCGGCGCCCGGTCGTCGAGGGTCCGCTCGGCGTCGACGCGCATCACGCCCTCGCGCGCGAAGCGGCGGGCCGCTCGATCGTGCTGCTCAAGAACGACGGCGCGGTGCTGCCGCTCGCACGCGACGCGAGGATCGCCGTCATCGGCGAGTTCGCGCGCACGCCGCGCTACCAGGGAGCCGGCTCCTCGCTCATCAACCCGACGCGCCTCGATACCGCCCTCGACGAGCTGCGGGCGCTGTCGAGGGGTGAGGTGTCGTTCGCACCGGGGTTCACGCTCGACGCGGGGACGGCGGAAGACACGGATGCCGCAACCGCACTCCGCGACGAGGCGGTGGCCGCCGCATCCGCCGCCGACGTCGCCGTCGTGTTCCTCGGGCTCCCCACGGCCGACGAGTCCGAGGGCTTCGACCGCGAGAGCATCGACCTCCCGGGCGACCAGCTCGCACTGCTCGACGCCGTCCTCGCCGCGAACGCGCGTACGGTCGTCGTCCTGTCGAACGGCGGCGTCGTCGCGCTGCCGTTCGCCGACCGCGTGCCAGCGATCGTCGAGGCGTGGTTGCTCGGTCAGGCCGGCAGCGGCGCGACCGCGGACGTGCTGTACGGGGTCGTCAACCCTTCGGCGAAGCTCACCGAGACGATCCCGCTCCGGCTCGAGGACAATCCGTCGTACGGGAACTTCCCCGGCGAGTTCGGGCACGTCCGCTACGGCGAGGGTCTGCTCGTCGGATACCGGTGGTACGACGCGAAAGACCTCGAGGTCGCGTTCCCGTTCGGGCACGGCCTTTCGTACACGACGTTCGCGTACGGAGAAGCCTCAGCGGCCGTGACCGTCGACGGCGACATCGAGGTCGCGGTGGCCGTGACGAACACCGGTCCGGTCGCCGGCCGCGAGGTCGTCCAGGTCTACACGTCGCTGCCCGTATCGTCCGTGCAGCGTCCGCCCCGCGAGCTCAAGGCGTTCGCGTCGGTCGCGCTCGAGCCGGGCGAGACGCGCGAAGTCGTCGTCACGGTCCGCCGCAAGGACCTCGCGTACTGGGACATCCGCACAGGTGGATGGGTCGTCGAGCGCGGCGCCTACGCGATCGAGGTGGCCGCCTCGAGCCGCGACGTGCGGGCCACGACCACGGTCGACATCGAGGGAGACCCGATCCGGATGCCGCTCACGCTGGACTCGTCGGTGGGCGAGGTGCTCGCGCACCCGGTCGTCGGCCCGTTCGTTCGTCAGGCAATGGAGTCGATGGTCGGCGGCGGGCAGCTCGACGAGGGGCTCGTCAAGATGATGGAGTCCTTCCCCCTCGGGCGACTCGCGCGGTTCCCCGGCGTCGGCGTCACGAGCGAGATGGTCGAGGGCCTCATCGCGATGGGCAACGCGTCTTAGACGGGAGGGGCCGCGACACGAGACGCGGATGCCCCGGCACATCGTCGGGCCGGGGCATCCGTGTGTCGTCCGGCGGCTCGCGCCGGAACGCGAGGTCAGGCCGGGGCCGCCTCGCCCTTGCGGTACTGGTACGGGTTGCTGAGGATCTCTTTCTCGGGGATCTCGGGGTTCATGCCCGCCTTCCAGGTCTCCTCGCCGAGCTCCCCCTTGAGGTACTCGATCGTGTTCTCGAGCTTGTTGCGGACGCTCGGCAGGTCGCCGGCGCACAGTTTGTTCTCGAATTTGATCGGCTCGCCGCCGACGAGCACGGTGTGCACGTCGCCGCGACCGGCCTGGTACACGATGTGCCCGTACGGGTTGACGATCGGCACCATCGTCGGGGACGCGTCGTTCTTGATGAGCACCACATCGGCGAGCTTGCCCTTCTCGAGGCTGCCGATCTGGTCCCACTTGCCGAGCGCCTTCGCGCCGCCTCGAGTCGCCCAGTCGACGACCTCCTCGACGCGGATCGTCGCATGCGTGACGGTGTCGCCGGTCTGGTGCGCGATGTAGTGCTCGAGCGCACGGTCGGCGCCGATCGTGGTGCGCATCGCCGAGAACATGTCGGCGCTGAACCACACGCTCGTGTCGATCGACATGGAAGCGGGGATCCCGTGCTTGCGCAGCGCGAACGCGGGCGGGTAGCCCTGACCGCACGTCTGCTCGCTCTCCGTCGCGAGCGACACGCTTCCGCCGGTGGCCGCGATCTTCTGATACGACTCGTCGCTCAGCGTCGCAGCGTGCACGTAGATGTAGCCGGGCTGCATCACGCCGTGGTCGTACATGAGACGGATGCCGTTGTCATTGGTCGCACCCCACACGCCGGCGTGCGTCGTGACAGCGAGCCCGAGGTCGCGCGCGAGGGCGAACGCGGGGGCTTCGGGGAAGCTCTCGTCACCGGGCACGTCGAACGCGATCTGCGCGCCGAAGAGGGTGTCGCGGGCCTTCTCGATGATCGAGCGGACGGCCGGCTCCTGCGACCACTCCCACGGCGCACCCGCAAGATTGCCGTACGCGAGCACGAAGCGGCCGGGGGAGGAGGCGAGCGCCTCGAGCGCGGCCTCACCGTGGTCGGGCGTGCGCAGGCCGTGCGACCAGTCGACGCTCGTCGTGACGCCTGCCTCGACGGCGTCGAGGGCCGAGATGAGGTTGCCCGCCGCGACGTCCTCCGGCCGGAACTTCATGCCGTGCTCCAGGTAGTACCAGACGAAGTATTGCGTGAGGGTCCAGTCCGCGCCGTACGCGCGCATCGCCGACTGCCACATGTGGCGATGCGTGTCGACCATGCCGGGCATGATGATGCCCCGTTTCGCGTCGATCTCGAACGTGCCCTCGGGCACCTGCAGGTCGACGCCGACGTCCGCGATCTTGCCGTCCACCACGAGCACGTCGCCCTCGGGAAGCACCGTGTGGGAGTCGTCCATCGTCAGCACGATTCCGTCTCGGAAGACGATCGGCTGGTTCGGTGCGGGAGTGCCGGTCATGTGAGGCTCATCCTCCTTGATTGCCGCCGTGCGGCGGTGCGTCATCGCACCGCGCCGTCGCCGTCGATCGGCACGCGAGACCGTGCTCGGGCCGACCCGGTCCAACTTGACTCAGGTTAAGCAATGCTGGACACTGCTGTCCAGTCCCACTTGTACCGTCGCAAGGGAGCGAGCGTGAGCACCAGGACCATCGTCATCGTCGGAGGCACCTCCGGCATCGGACTCGAGATCGCGAAAGACTCGATCGCGCGCGGAGAGAAGGTCGTCATCACCGGCCGCGACGAGACGCGCACGAAGCGCATCGCGATGGAGCTCGGTCCCGAGGCGACGGGCATCGCGCTCGACATCTCCGAACCCGCGACGATCGCCCACCAGCTTTCGTCCATCGGCCGCGTCGACGGGCTCGTGCTCGCCGCGATCGAGCGCGACGCCAACAACGTGCGCGACTACAGCATCGAGCGCGCCGTGCGCCTCGTGACCCTCAAGCTCGTCGGCTACACCGAGACCATTCACGCGCTGCTCGATCGACTGGAGCCCACGGTCGACACCGGCATCGTCCTGTTCGGCGGTCGCGCGAAGGACCTGCCCTACCCGGGCTCGACCACCGTGTCGAGCATCAACGGCGGCGTGACGGGCCTCGTGAACACGCTCGCGCTCGAGCTCGCGCCGATCCGCGTCAACGCCGTGCACCCCGGCATCATCGGCGACAGCCCCTTCTGGGCCACCAAGCCCGAGGGCGTGCTCGACGGCTACAAGAAGCACACCCCGGGCGGCGAGCTCGCCACGATGGCCGACGTCGTCGACGCGGTGCAGTTCCTGCTGCGCAACCGCGGCGTGTCGGCGGTCAACCTCTACGTCGACCGCGGGACGGCGCTCCTCTGACGGCCGCCGCCGCCCGTCGTTCGCGGATACTTCGTGAAAGCGCCGGGCTCAACCGCGCGACGGAGGCTCGGCGGCGGCCCGTTCGCACGATTCGGCCCGGCGCTTCGACCGCGGGCGAGGCCCACGGCGCCCCCGGCGGCGCACGACCTCACAGGTCGCGCCGGCTGACCTCGGCGATCGCACTCCAGTCGTAGTCCTTGAGCTCGGAGTCGGCGAGCGCCTTCTCGAACACCTCGATGAGCGCCGGGAGCGTCGCCGGGCGAACCCCTGTCGCCTCGGCGACCTGCTGCGCGAGGGCGAGGTCCTTGCGCCCGAGTGCGATGTGGAAGCCCGGGGGAGAGTAGTCCTGGCGCGCGATGATGCCGCCGTAGCCCGTATACACGACGCCGCCGAACAGCGTGCTCGACAGCAGCTCGGTGAACAGCGCCGGGTCGACACCGAGCCGCTCGGTCATCGCCACCGACTCGCCGATCGCCTGGAGCGCGTGGATGATGTCGTAGTTCACGGCCGCCTTGACGGCGTTCGCGACGGACGGCTTGTCGGCGAGCCGCCACACGCGCTTGCCCATCGCCTCGAGGTACGGCATGACGTCGTCGATCGCCGCGGGATCGCCGGCGGCGAGGATGTTGAGCTGTCCGGCGGCGGCGATCTCGGGACGCCCGAGCACCGGGGTCGCGATGTAGCGGCCGCCGGCTTCGGCGAAGGCATCCGCCAATCGGTCCGACATCGCCGGGCTGATCGACGCCATCATGACGTGCGTGCGACCCTCCGCGCGCGCGATGGCTTCGGGCGTGAAGACGGCGTCGACAGCCTCGTCGTTCGCGAGCATCGAGAACGAGACGTCCGCCTCGAGGGCGTGCGCGGGCGACTCGGCGGCTGTCGCGCCCGAGTCGACGAGCCGCTGCACGGGCTCAGGCGAGCGGTTCCACACACGCAGGTCGTGGCCCGCGGCCGCGAGGCGCCCCGCCATGCCGGAGCCCATCGTGCCGAGGCCGAGGAAGGCGAGGGCCGCGCGATCCTGGGTCCGGGCGTCCGTCACTGCATCCGTCACGCCTCGCCCCGCCCCCACACGGTGTTCTTGTGCGACTGCGAGTCGCGCTCGAGGTTGAGCGGACCGCCGACCGCGACGTAGCGGGGGCCCGCGACGAGCAGCTCCTCGGCCGGGAACTTCGTGATGACCTCGCAGCCGTCGGCCGTGACGACGACCTCCTCCTCGATGCGCGCCGCCCCCCAGCCGTCGGCCGACGGCCAGTAGGTCTCGAGCGCGAACACCATGCCCTCCTCGATCGTCTCGGGGTGGTCGAGCGAGGTGAGTCGCGAGAAGATCGGCTTCTCCCAGATCGACAGGCCGACGCCGTGCCCGTACTGCAGCGCGAATGCGGCCATCTCGTCGGGGAACCCGAACTCCTGCGCGGTCGGCCAGACCTGCACGATGTCGGCGGTCGTCGCACCCGGCTTCACGAGCGCGATCGCGCGGTCCATGTACTCACGGGCGCGCGTGTAAGCGTCGCGCTGCGCCGAGCTCGCCGAACCGACCGCGAACGTGCGGTAGTAGCACGTGCGATAGCCGTTCCAGCTGTGCAGGATGTCGAAGAACGCCGGGTCGCCGGGGCGGATGACGCGATCCGAGAAGACATGCGGATGCGGCGAGCACCGCTCGCCCGAGATCGCGTTGACCCCCTCGACGTACTCCGACCCCAGGTCGTACAGGGTCTTCGCGACGAGCCCGACCGCCTCGTTCTCACGTACGCCGGGGCGCAGGTAGCGGTAGAGCTCCTCGTATGCGGCGTCGACCATCGAGCACGCCTGCGTGAGGAGTCGGATCTCGTCGGGCGTCTTGATGCGGCGGGCCTCCATGAAGACCTGTTGCCCGTCGACGACCTTGATGCCTTCGGCCTGCAGCGCCATGAGCACGGGCAGCTCGATCACGTCGACACCGAGGGGCTCGTCGGCGACGCCGAACTTCTCGAGCTCGCGTTTGATCTTGCGCGCGAGGTCGGCGGCGATCTCGGCGTCGGGCGGGAACGCGCCGCGCAGCGTCGAGATGCCCGCGCGGGCGCCCGACTCGAGGCGCGGACGCTTCGCGCCCTCGTGCGGTGCGTGCGGATCGGCGTCCATCTCGGACGTCGTCACGTCGAGCCAGGGGTTGTACAGCGCGTGGTGCTTCGCCGCGGAGCCGAAGTCCCACACGATCGGGTCGGTGTTGCGCGTGAGCAGCGAGAAGCGGATGAGCTTGTCCATCGCCCACGTGCCGATGTGGGTTGCGCTCATGTACCGGATGTTGGAGAAGTCGAACGCGAGAAGAGCCCCGAGGTCGGATGCCGCGAGCTTCTCCTTCAGCCGCGCCAGCCGCGCATCGCGGAGGCGCTCCATGTCGACGCGCTCCTCCCAGTCGACGGCGTTGGTTCCGGTGGAGCCGGTGCTCTTCATCGAGTCCTCCTGTGTGACGAACCGTCGCGCCCCCAGCGCGAGTGTGAAGTCCAGCTTAACGGTATGTGCCGTTGGAAACGACCCTGATTCACGTGAATACGCGTCGGATGCGCCGCACCGGTCACTGGTGATACCCGCCCATCGGCTCTGGCTTGACACGGAAGCACGGCACCCGGTCCTAGAATGACGACGGGCGCCGAACGAGGCGGCTACAGGACCCGAAACGGTGGGGGGACACCATGCCCGACATGCTCGGCGCCCGGCTGCGCGAAGCGCGGCTGCAACGCGGGCTGAGCCTGCGAAGCGTCGCACAGGCGCTCGGCGTCTCCGCGAGCCTCATCTCCCAGGTCGAGATCGGCAAGACTCAGCCCTCCGTGTCGACGCTGTACGCACTCGCCAGCCACCTCGGAATCTCGCTCGACGAACTGCTCGGCATCACCGCGCCCAGTCACGGACCAGGTCAGCTCATCGGCCACAGCGGACCCGCGCTCCCCGACGTGCAGCGCGCCGAAGACAACCCCGTGATCGAGATGGAGAACGGCGTGCGCTGGGAGCGTCTCGCCGCCGGCGCGGGCGGGCCAGCCGACGCACTCCTCGTCACGTATGAGCCCGGGGCGAGCAGCTCGGTCGAGGGCAAGCTCATGCGGCACGCCGGCATCGAGTACGCGTACCTCCTCGAGGGCGAGCTCACGCTGCACCTCGAGTTCGACGAGTACGTGCTCCGCCCAGGCGATTCGCTCGAGTTCGACTCGATCCGCCCGCACATGTACTCGAACCGCGGCACGGTGCCGGCGAAGGGTGTGTGGTTCGTGGTGGGCCGCCGCCAGCAGAACCAGAGCCTGCGCGACGCCCCGGGCGAGGTCGCGACCCCGTCCGACTCTCCCGCGTCGGCGGTCGACGTGCTCCGCGCGATGGACGATCTCGGCGCGTAGAACTCCCGCGGTCAGCCGTCGGCGCGGTGCACGGCGGGCCGACGTTCCGTCGCCCACGGGTCGATGAGCGTCTTGATCTGCTCCGAGCTGCCCTTCAGCAGGGGATCGAGCGCACCGTCGATGAGGTCGCCGAGGGGCAGCACCTCGTGGGCGATGTCGGACCAGTCGTCGCGGCTCGCGAGCAGGCGGATCGCCTCGGGGAAGTCGTCGCGGAACACGTGCGCGACCGTTCCGACGATCGTGTACTCGCTCAGCGTCCATTTGCCGAGGGGCAGCTCGGGCTCGCCGCGCTGCACGCCGACGGGGACGATCGTCGACCCGGGCTTGGCGGCCTCGAGCACCGACGCGAGTCCCGGAGCCGAGCCGCTCACCTCGAAGAAGACGTCCGCGTCCATGCCGAGCTCGTCGAGCTTGTCGACGATCGGCATCGTGCCGGCCTCGAGACCGGCGTACGCGCCGAGCCGCTTCGCGAGCTCGAGCCGTTCGGGGTCGCGGTCCACCGCGAGGATGCGCGCGCCCGTCGCGACGGCGGCGACCGTGATGAAGGCTCCGATGCCGCCCACGCCGACGATGACGGCGTCCTGGCCCGCGCGCAGTCCGCTGCGCCGTGTCGCGTGCACGCCGATCGCCATCGGCTGCGCCATCCCGAGCGTGTCGGATGCGAGGCCCGAGTCGGTCACGTCGAGCACGATCGACGCGGGTGCGACGACGAAGCCGGCGAGCCCGCCGTCGTGATGGAACCCGATGGTCGAGTAGCTGCGGCACAGGTTCGTGCGGCCCTCGCGGCACGGCTTGCACTCGCCGCACGAGACGCCGGCACCGCACACGACGGATGCTCCGACCTCGAGTCCCTCGACGCCCGGGCCGAGCGCCTCGACGACTCCCGCGAACTCGTGTCCGAGCGTCACGGGCGGCTGCGCGAGCACGAGCCCGCGCCCGAACTCCGTCGCGTCGCTGCCGCACACGCCGCACACCGTGACGCGGATGAGTACCTCGCCCGGTCCGGGTTCGGGCACCGGCTTCTCGTCGATGCGGAGGTCGCCCACGGAGTGGAGGACCGCCGCGCGCATGTCGGTCACCTCAAGTGCCCTTCCTCGATCGGCAGCTGCACGGCCGTGCGCTCCGCGATCATCCGTCCGAGGTGCGAGTCGTACACCGCCTTGTGGGCGGGGTGATCGAGGTAGGCCTCGAGGGCCGCCGCATCCGCCACGACCGCCGCGACGCCGTAATCGGCTCCGCCCGGACGCAGATGAAGGTTGGGTCCGCAGACGTAGGACCACAGCACGGGGATCTGCGCGGCCATCTCGGTGAGCGCCTGCGTCAGGCCGGCGACGTCGTCGTCGGTGACCTCGTCCTTCCAGCGGAAGGATGCGATGTGAAGGATCATCGTGCCATCTCCTCGTCGAGTTGTTCAGCGCCAGTGCACACGATTCCGCGGAATCACCCGCAAAAGCCCAGCATAGTGCCGCACGAGTGTACATCGTCGCTGTAGCATGGGCCACGCCGCGATGAAGCGGCGGAAACGGAGGAACGGCATGGCCGACCCGCGCATCGCCGTGCTCGGAGCGGGCGCCAACGGAGCCTCGATCGGGGCCGACCTGACCGCCGCCGGGCTCGATCCGCTTCTCATCGAGCAGTGGCCCGCGCACGTCGAGAAGATGCGCGTGGACGGCCTGCGGATCCTCTCGCCCGACGGCGACCTGCACGTGCGGCCCCGCGTGATCCACCTGTGCGAGGTCGCCGAGCTCACCGAGCGGTTCGACGTCGTGCTCATGCTCATGAAGGCGTACGACTCGCGCTGGGCGGCGCACCTCATCGAGCCGTACCTCGCGCCCGGGGGTCTCATGGCCGGCGTGCAGAACGGCATGACGGCCCGCGTGGTCGAGGAGGTCGTCGGCGCCGACCGCACGATCGGCACCGTGATCGAGTGCTCCGCGACGATGGACGAGCCCGGCATCGTGCACCGCCACACGGGCGTCTCGCGCTCCTGGTACGCGGTCGGGGCGCTCCCGGGTGGTCCGACCGAACGCGCCGCCGAGATCGGCGAGCTGCTCGGGCACTCCGGCACGGTCGCCTACATGGACGACATCGAGTCCGCGAAGTGGATGAAGCTCGTGAGCAATTGCACGCTGCTCGTGACGTCGGCGATCCTCGGGCTGCCGATGCTCGACGCGTTGCACACGCCCGGCTACCGCGATGTCATGGTCGCCGCCGGGAATGAGGCGCTCGCCGTCGGGCAGGCCCTCGGCCACCGGGTCCTTCCGATCTTCGGGCTCGAGCCGCACGAGGTCGCCGACCCCGCGACCGTCGTCGACACGATGACCGACAAGCTCTTCGCCGGATTCGTCGTCCCCGGTGCGACGACCACCGTGCTGCAGGACTGGCGCAAGGGCCGGCACTCCGAGGTCGACGACCTCAACGGACACGTCGCGGCCGAGGGCCGGCGGCGCGGCATCCGCACACCCGTCAACGACGTCGTCGTCGAGCTCGCGCACCGCATCGAGCAAGGCGGGCTCGAGCCCGACCCGTCGCTGCTGAAGCCGATGCTCGACGGCGTCAGGACTTGAGGAACGCGAGCAGCGCCTCGTTGACCTCGTCGCCGTGCGTCCACAGAAGGCCGTGCGGTGCACCTTCGATCTCGACGTACGTGGCGTCGGGCAGCAGTTCGCGGAACCGGCGCGCCGTGACGTCGATCGGCAGGATGTTGTCGGCCGTGCCGTGCAGGATGAGTGCGGGCACGTCGACCTTCGGGATGTCGGCCCGGAAGTCCGTCGGCCATGTGAGCGGCGCGGCGACGATCGCGATGTTGCCGGCGTGGTCGGCCACCTGCATGCTCGCATCCAGCGCCTGCTGCGAGATGCGCGAGCCGAGGTAGTCGTCGAGGTTGTAGAAGCTCTTGAAGAACTCCGCGACGAACGCGTACCGGTCCTGGCGCGCCGCGGCCGAGAAGCCGTCGAAGAACTCCTGGGGGCCCGCGCCGTCGGGGTTGTCGTCTGTCTTGAGCAGGTACGGCTGCAGTGAGCCGAGGAACGCGACCTTCGCGATGCGGTCGCTGCCGTAGGTCGAGAGGTACCGGCAGATCTCGCCCGTTCCCATCGAGAAGCCGACGAGCACGGCATCCGTCAGATCCAGCGTCTCGATCAGCACGCTCAGGTCGCTCGCGAAGGTGTCGTAGTCGTAGCCCGAGCCGGCCTTCGTCGACGCCCCGAACCCGCGCCGGTCGTACGCGATCACGCGGTAGCCGGCGTCGAGGAGCGCGGCCTGCTGCTTGCCCCACGACTCTCCGTTGAGCGGGTAGCCGTGGATGAGCACGACCGGCTGACCGGAGCCCTGATCGGTGTAGAAGAGCTTGACGTCGATCGAGTTCTCGGTTGCGACTTTGATGTGCGACACGTTCTCTCCTCACTTCGGCCGAGGGAGGGGACGGATGCCTCGGCCCTCCTCCGACGCTATTCCTCACGCGCGCCGTTGGCGATAGCATCCGCTCGTCTCGCACAGCGTCGTCGAGGAGGAGTCGGTGAACCCCAGTCCCGCGTCAGAGCCCGTCCGATCCCCGAGAAACCCCCGATCCCGCCGCCGGCTCCGACGCGTGCTCATCGGCGCACTCGTCGCCGCGGGTCTCGTCGCGGCGCCGCTCGCGCCCGCCGCAGCGGCCCCGAGCCCCGCGACGGATCTCGACGGCGTGTGCGTGACGCTGCGCGTGGGCGGCGGGTCGTCGAACCACGTCACGCGCGGGACGCTCGGCTACGGCACGTCGGGTTCGGCGGCGCAGGCGGCGAAGATCCGGTTCGAGGCCACGGCGCTCGGCCGCTACCGGCTCATCGACCACAAGGGGAGCGTGCTGTACCTCAGCGTCCTCAACACCGTGATGCCCGGCTCGAGCTACGGCGACCGCGCCGACTGGACCGTCACGCGCGACGGCAACTCGTACCAGATCGCGGCGACCCTCAACGGCAAGCGCATCGGGTCGTTCCTGGGTGCCCTGGTCGCGGCGAACGGGGCGTTCACGCTCGTGCCGGCGACCGGGTGTGCGACCGTCGCCGACGTCGCGACCGGTGTGAGCGGCGCCGCGCAGCCGGCGGTCAACCCCGACGGCACGCTCAACGGCTTCATCGACGCGCACACGCACGTCACGGCGGCGGTCGGGTTCGGTGGACGGATGCGGTGCGGCACGCCCTTCCACCCGGGCGGCGTCGAAGAGGCTCTCAAGGGCTGCCTCTCGCACTCGGCGATCGGCGTGAGCGGATATCTCGGCGCCCTCATCGCGCGCACCGACCCGTTCATGGACTACCGCGGATGGCCGACGTTCAAGGACTGGCCGACACCGCGAACCCTCCTGCACGAGCAGGCGTACTTCCGCGGCATCGAGCGCGCATGGCTGTCGGGCGAGCGCATCCTCAACGCGCTGCTCGTCGCAAACCGCGTGATCTGCGAGATCTACCCCACCAAGGTGACGAGCTGCGACGAGATGGAGCAGATCCGGCTTCAAGCGCAGTACCTGAAGGACATGCAGGACTACATCGACGCGCAGTCCGGCGGTCCGGGCGAGGGCTGGTTCCGCATCGCGAAGACACCCGCCGAGGTGCGGCGGATCGCCGCCGAGGGCAAGCTCGCGGTGATCGTCGGGGTCGAGAACTCGGAGCTGTTCGGATGCCGCGAGATCCGCGGCGTGCCGCAGTGCACGACCGCGCAGATCGACGCCGGCCTCGATGAGCTCGAGTCGTACGGCGTCAGTGGGATCTACCCCGTCCACAAGTTCGACAACGCGTTCGGCGGAACGCGTTTCGACGCGGGGACGCAGGGCGCCGCAGTGAACATCGGCAACAAGGTCTCCACCGGCCACTGGTGGCAGGTCGAGCCGTGCGAGACCGAGGCCCACGACAACGAGCAGCCGCTGCGCAGCGACGAGATCGCGGCGCTGCTCGGCTCGTCGGGACTGCCGGCCGGCACGATCGTGCCCGTGTATCCCGAGGGTCCGGTGTGCAACATCCGCGGCCTCACCGACCTCGGCCGGTACCTCATCGACCAGGCGATGGACCGCGGCATGATGATCCACATCGACCACATGAGCGTGAAGACGGCGGATGCGGTGCTCGACCTCGCCGAGCAGCGCGGATACCCCGGGGTCATCACGGCGCACACGTGGTCGGATCGCTCGATGATCGCGCGCATCGCGAACGTCGGAGGGTTCGTCGCCTCGTACGCGAACGTCGCCCACACGCAGGAGGGTCGCCCGGGCTTCCTCGACGAGTGGCGCGCCAACCGCGCGGCCGCCGCGCCCGGCGCGATCACGGCGTACGGATTCGGGTCCGACGTGAACGGGCTCGGCGACCAGGCGTACGCGCGCGACGATGCGGCGCAGCATCCGCTCGTCTATCCGCTCACCGCGCTCAACGGTGCGACGCTCGACCGCTTCACGATGGGCCAGCGCACGTTCGACATCAACGTCGACGGCGTCGCGACCTACGGACTGCAGGCCGATTGGACCGTCGACGTCGTGCAGGCCGCGGGGGCCGAGGGGCCGCTGCTGCGCCAGCAGCTCATGTCGGGCGCCGAGGCCTACGTGCGGGTGTGGGAGGCTGCGATCGCCTGGTGAGCACCGTGGGACCGGATGCCCGGACGATCGTGATCGCGCCCGACAGCTTCAAGGGCTCGATCGCGGCGGCGGATGCGGCGGAAGCGCTCGCCGAGGGATGGGCGTCGGTGCGACCGGCTGACCGGATCGTGCTGCGTCCGATGGCTGACGGCGGAGAGGGCACGCTCGACGCGTTCGCCGCCGCGGTGCCGGGCGCTCGCCGCATGCCGGTCACGGTGACGGGACCGGACGGACTGGCGACGGATGCCGCGTGGCTCCTGCTTCCCGCGACGGCGGATGAGCCGTGGGGCGTGGGCGTCGTGGAGCTCGCGTCCACGTCGGGCATCGAGCTGCTCGGCGCACGGCGCCTGCCGTGGGACGCCGACACGACCGGGTTCGGCGAGGCCATCGCGGCCGCGCTCGACCACGGAGTCACGCGCCTCGTGCTCGGCATCGGGTCGAGTGCGTCGACGGACGGCGGTTCGGGGCTGTTGACGGCGCTCGGCGTGAGATTCACGGATGCCGCGGGCGAGCCCGTCGCGCGCGGCGCCCGCGGGCTCGGTGCGGTGGCCGAGGCGGACCTGAGCGGCCTCCGGCCGCTGCCAGCCGGGGGTGCGGTCGTGCTCACCGATGTGACGAACCCACTGCTCGGCCGCTCGGGTGCGGCCGCGGTGTTCGGGCCGCAGAAGGGGCTCGCCGCGCACGAGGTCGCGGCCGCCGATGCGGGGCTCGCGCGCCTCGCGGCGCTCCTTCCGGCAGATCCTTCCGCCCCGGGCGCCGGCGCGGCGGGCGGAGCGGGCCTCGCGCTCCTCGCGTGGGGTGCGCAGCTCGTGCCGGGTGCGAGCGCGGTCGCCGAGCTCGTCGGGCTGCCGGCGGCTGTCGCCGACGCGGCGGTCGTCGTGACGGGCGAGGGCTCGTTCGACGCGCAGTCCGCCTCGGGCAAGACGCCCGCTCACGTCGTCGCGCTCGCGGCGTCGGCCGGCGCGCGGGCGGCTCTCGTCGCGGGGCGGATCGCCGCGGCATCCGATGTGTCGGGTTTCGCGGCGGCCGTCTCGCTCACCGAGCTCGCGGGATCGACGGATGCCGCGCTCGGCGAACCCGCACGCTGGCTGCGCGCCGCGGGCGCGAGCCTCGCGCGCCGGCTGTGACGGCGGCGGGCGGCGGGGTCAGCGCGCGGTGCGACGCGCCTCCCACCCTGAGCGCACCATCTCGTCGACCGTGTGGCGCATGCGCCAGTCGAGGTCGCGTGCCGCGAGCTCGCCGGACGCGACGATGCGGTCGGGGTCGCCCGGGCGTCGCGGACCGATCTCGGGTGTGAAGTCGATCCCCGTGACGCGGGCCATCGCGTCCATGATCTGACGCACCGACAGGCCGTCGCCCGAGCCGAGGTTGTACGCGGGCTCGAGGGGCTCGCCCGCCGCGAGGCGCTGGGCCGCCACGACATGCGCGAGGGCGATGTCGTGCACGTGCACGTAGTCACGCACGTTCGTGCCGTCGGGCGTCGCGTAGTCGTCGCCGTTGATACGGGGCGTGCGGCCGTCGAGCAGCGCCTCGAACACGAGCGGGAAGAGATTGTGCGGGCTCGAGTCGTAGACCTCGGGATCGGCGGAGCCGACGACGTTGAAATAGCGCAGCGACGTGTGGCGAAGCGGATGCTCCGACTCCGCCGTCGCGACGGCCTGGTCGCGCAGCAGCCACTCTCCGATGAGCTTCGACTCGCCGTACGGCGACGCGGGGCGCTTCGCGGTGTCCTCGGTCACGAGGTCGACGTCGGGCGTGCCGTAGACGGCCGCGCTCGACGAGAAGACGATGTTCGAGACATCCGCCGCCGCCATCGCCTCGAGCACGATGCGCGTGCCCTCGACGTTCTGCGCGTACGTGTGGAGCGGGCGCTGCACCGACACCCCCGCGTACTTGAACCCCGCGACGTGGATGACGCCCTCGACGCCGTGGTCGCGCAGCGTGCGCTCCACGAGCTCGCGATCGAGAATGGAACCGCGCACGAACGGCACATCGGCCGGCACGAAGTCCTCGTGGCCGCTCGACAGGTCGTCGATCACCACGGGGGACAGGCCCGCATCGCCGAGAGCGCGCACGACGTGTGCGCCGATGTAGCCGGCGCCGCCGGTCACGAGCCAGGACATGTCCCTCCTCAGGGGGTCGGGGCGCGCCGCATCCGCCGGATCGCCCCGGCCATTCTCCCCGATGGGCGCCCGCTCGCCCGAACCCGCCGTCCCCGTTCTCGGCGACTCGACAGAAAGGGCGGGACGGGGAGGCGGCACTCACTCACGGCGTCTCCCACCTGGTGAAATCCGCACCGTTCGCGCGCCGACGTCCGCCGTATGGTCACGAGAGATCGACAACCCGACGACCTCGACGAGGAGGACGATGTGAAGACGCGTGCCGCCGTGCTGTGGGAGTACGGACAGGACTGGCGCATCGAGGAGATCGAGCTCGACGACCCCGGCGAAGGCGAGGTGCTCGTCAAGCTCGCGGCGACAGGGCTCTGCCAGTCCGACGAGCATGTGCGCACGGGTGAGCTGCCGTTCGACGCACTCCCCGTGATCGGCGGGCACGAGGGCGCCGGAATCGTCGAGAAGGTCGGGCCCGGCGTCACCGACCTCGCGGTGGGCGACCACGTCGTGCTGAGCTTCATCCCCGCGTGCGGCAAGTGCGAGTCGTGCGCCACCGGTCACCAGAACCTGTGCGACGAGGGTGCCGGCATCGGGGTGGGCCTGCAGCGCGACGGCACGTCGCGCCACCACGTGAACGGTCACGACGCACGGCTCATGTGCATGCTCGGGACCTTCTCGCCGTACACGGTCGTGCGCGAGACCTCGGTCGTGAAGATCCGCGACGACGTTCCGCTCGACAAGGCGGCATTGGTCGGATGCGGCGTCACCACCGGCTGGGCGACCGCCGTCTACGCGGCGGGCGTCAAACCCGGTGACACGGTGGCCGTGCTCGGCATCGGCGGCGTGGGCGCGAACGCCGTGCAGGGTGCGGCGATGGCGGGTGCGAAGCAGATCCTCGCGATCGACCCGTCCGAGTTCAACCGCGAGGAGGCGCGGACCTTCGGCGCGACCCACACGTTCGCGAGCGCCGCGGAGGCGCGGGACGCGCTGCCCGGACTCACATGGGGGCGGATGGCGAACTCCGCCATCATCACCGTCGACGTGGCGACCGGCGAGATCGTCGGCGACGCGCTCTCGCTCGTCGGAAAGCGCGGCACCGTCGTGCTGACGTCGCTCGCAGACGTCACCGACACGACGATCAACGCCCCGATGTTCGAGATCACGGCGTACGAGAAGCGCCTCGTGGGCGCGTTGTTCGGCAGCGCGAACCCGCGCTACGACATCCCGCGGCTGCTCGATCTGTACATGGACGGCGAGCTGAAGCTCGACGAGCTCGTGACCCGCACGTATGAGTTCGACGACATCAACCAGGGCTACGTGGACATGCGGGAGCACCGCAACATCCGCGGCATGGTCCTCTTCGACTGACGCGACGACAGGAGATCGCATGGCTTTCACCGGACAGCTCTACATCGACGGCGAGTGGACGACGGGATCCGGCGGCGGCACGTTCGAGACGTTCGACCCGTCGACCGGTGCCGTCATCGGCACGGCTGTCGAGGCATCCGCATCCGACGTGGACGCCGCGGTCGACGCGGCCGCGCGCGCCTTCGACGATCCCGCGTGGCGCGACATGACCCCCGCCGCACGCGGCAAGCTGCTGTGGCGCATCGCCGACCTCATCGAGCAGCACGCCGACGAGCTCGGCGAGCTCGAGAGCCGCGACGTCGGTCAGGTCGTCGGGTTCGCGCGCGGCAGCATGGCGGGCGCGGCGGACATGTTCCGCTACTTCGCTGGGTGGACGACGAAGCTCGACGGCACCGTCAGCTCGATCTCGGTGCCCGGCTACCTGCACTACACGCGTCGCGAGCCGGTCGGCGTGTGCGCGCTCATCACGCCGTGGAACTTCCCGCTCGCGATCGCGGTGTGGAAGCTCGCGCCCGCGCTCGCGACCGGCAACACGGTCGTGCTGAAGCCCGCCGAGCAGACGCCGCTCACGACCACGCGTCTCGTCGAGCTCGTCGAGGAGGCGGGCGTGCCGAAGGGCGTCGTGAATCTCGTGACGGGTGGACCGGAGGTGGGGCAGGCGCTCGTCGACCACCCGCGGGTCGACAAGGTGTCGTTCACGGGCTCGACCGAGGTCGGGCGCTCGATCGTGCGCGCGTCGGCGGGCAACCTCAAGCGCGTGAGCCTAGAGCTCGGCGGCAAGGCCCCGAACATCGTGCTGAAGGATGCCGACATCGACCAGGCGGTGATCGGCAGCATGCTCGGGGGACTCTTCAACAGCGGCCAGGCGTGCGCCGCGTACAGCCGGTTCTACGTGGACTCCAGCCGCGTCGACGAGTTCACCGACAAGCTCGGCTCGGCGATGTCGAACATGAAGCTCGGTCCGGGCCTGGCTCCCGACACGCAGCTCGGACCGCTCGTGTCGGAGGAGCAGCTCGCACGCGTCGAGGGCTACGTGAAGGGCGGCATCGAGCAGGGCGCCGAGGTGGTGCTCGGGGGCAAGCGCGCGGACGGCGACCTCGCCGCCGGCTTCTTCTTCGAGCCGACGCTCTTCCGCGGCGTCACGCACGACATGACGATCGCGCGCGAGGAGATCTTCGGACCGGTGCTTCCCGTCATCTCGTACGACGACCCCGAGGAGCTCGTCGCGCGGGCGAACGACACCGACTACGGGCTCGTCGCGTGCGTGTGGACGAAGGACGTCGCGCTCGGGCATCGGCTCGCACACGGCATCCGGGCCGGCGAGGTCTACATCAACTCGATGCCCACGCTCGACCCGGCGGCCCCGTGGGGCGGCTTCAAGGCGAGCGGGTGGGGGCGCGAGATGGCCGCGAACGCGCTCGACGCCTACACCGAGACGAAGGGCATCTGGGTGAACCTCGGCGGCTGAGGGTTCGGCCCAAAACCCGGACCCTGAGCGAGGAGCGAAGCGACGAGACGAAGGGCCGCACCGGACGACGTCTTCGGCGGGTAGGTTCGACACTCATGGTCCCCAACGACTCCCCGAACCCGACCGCCGTCATCGCGAGCGGAGGCGGGCGTTACAGCGACCCGCATCACGCGTTCGCCGTGACGTCGGCGCGCATCGCGGAGACGCTCACCGACGACGGCTGGACGGTCACGGTGTTCGGCGATCCCGCAGCCGCCCTCGTCGCGCTCGGGGGCGCGGATCTGCTCGTGATGAACGCCGGTCCGGGCGAGGGTGGAGGCGAGATCGATCCGGATGCCGCATCCGGCCTCGCCTCGGCGCTCGCGCGTGGGATCGGCGTGCTCTCCGTCCACAGCTCGCTGCTCACGCTCCGCGACGTGCCGTTCTGGCGCGAGACGATCGGCGGGGCGTGGGTGGACGCGTCGTCGTGGCACCCCGACATCTCCGACGCCGACATCCGGATCGTGGACCGCGACCACCCGATCACAGCCGGCGCCGACGACTTCACGCTCTACGACGAGCGGTACACCGACCTCGTGATCGACGACCCCGGCATCCGCGTGCTCGCCGCCCATGAGCTCGACGGCGTGCGGCATCCGCTGCTGTGGGTGCGCGAAGCGGGTGACAGCCGCGTCGCCGTGTCGGCGCTCGGTCATCACGAACGGTCGTACGAATCGCGGGAGCACCGGATGCTCCTGGCCCGCGCCGCCCGCTGGGCCGCCCGCCTTCCCGGGCGCTGAGCAGGCGACTCACCCTTCCCGGTCGTTGAGGGAGCGGAGCGAGACGAAGCGTCGGCGTCGTTGTGCGCTTCGTCTCGTCGCTTCGCTCCTCGCTCAGTGTGCGGGGGTCACCCTTCTCGGCCGCTGAGCGAGCGGAGCGAGACGAAGCGCGGTGCTCGATCAGCGCCCTCGCGACCGACGACTCCAGCCCGGCACTCGTCGTACCGCCCGTCGATGAGCAGCTGCTTCTTCGCGCGAGACCACCCTTGAATGCGCTTCTCCCACCCGAATGCGTCCGCGACACGTTCGAAGCCGCTGAACCAGACGAGTTCGACCGGCAAGCGTTCGCGGGTGTAGATGGCGCCTTCGCCGTTCTGATGCTGCGCGAGCCTCGCCTCGAGATCTGTCGTGCTGCCCGTGTAGAAGGAACCGTCGGCGCACCGAAGGATGTAGACATACGCCATCTCCGGGACGGTAGTCAAATGAATCAGCGGTGACCGGACTATCCACAGGTGGGCGCCGAAGTCGCGTTCATCCACAAGTCCTCGCGAGGGACGTTTCTCCGGTCGCTGAGCGAGCGCAACGAGACGAAGCGCCGGCGTCGTGGTGCGCTTCGTCTCGTCGCTTCCCTCCTCGCTCAGCGTCCGGGTGGTACGCCCCTCCTCGCTCAGCGCCCGGGGGCCGCTCGTCGCTCAGCGTCCGGGTGGGGCGCGCCGCGCGTCTCACACCGCGCCGAGCGCCTCCGACACGACCGCGCGCGCCTCCTCCTGGACCTGGGCGAGGTGCTCGGGGCCGCGCAGGGACTCGGCGTAGAGCTTGTAGACGTCCTCGGTGCCGGACGGGCGCGCGGCGAACCACGCGTCATCCGTCACGACCTTGAGACCGCCGATCGCGGCGCCGTTGCCGGGCGCGTGCGACAGCTTCGCCGTGATCGGCTCGCCGGCGAGTTCCGTCGCCGTGACGGCCTCGGGTGAGAGCTTCGCCAGTGCCGCCTTCTGCGCGGGAGTCGCAGGCGCGTCGACGCGCTGATAGGCCGACGATCCGAACTGCGCCTCGAGCTCGGCGTACCGCTGCGACGGGGTCTTGCCCGTGACGGCGAGGATCTCGGACGCGAGGAGGCACAGGATGATCCCGTCTTTGTCGGTCGTCCACACCGCGCCGTCGCGCCGCAGGAACGACGCTCCCGCCGACTCCTCGCCGCCGAACACGATCGACCCGTCGAGCAGGCCCGGCACGAACCACTTGAACCCGACCGGCACCTCGTAGAGCCGACGCCCGAGGGCGGCGACGACCCGGTCGATGATCATCGACGACACGAGGGTCTTGCCGACCGCGGCATCCGTCGGCCAGTCCGGCCGGTGCGTCACGAGATAGTCGATCGCGACCGCGAGGTAGTGGTTCGGGTTCATGAGCCCCGCGTCGGGCGTCACGATGCCGTGCCGGTCGGCGTCGGCGTCGTTGCCCGTGAGCAGGTCGTAGTCGCCGCGCCGTGCGACGAGCGCGGCCATCGCGTACGGCGACGACGGATCCATGCGGATCTTCTCGTCCCAGTCGAGCGTCATGAACTTCCACGTCGGGTCGACATCGGGGTTCACGACGGTCAGGTCGATCCCGTACATCTCGGCGATGAGCGCCCAGTAATCGACGGATGCCCCGCCCAGCGGGTCCGCGCCGATGCGAATGCCCGACGAGCGGATCGCGTCCATGTCGATCACGTTCGCGAGGTCGCGCACGTACGCGTCGCGGAAGTCGTACTCGCCGAGCGCGTCGGCGTCGAGGTCGGCGAACCGCGTGCGGACGACGCCGTCGAGCCCCGCCGCGATCAGCTCGTTCGCTCGCTGCGCGATCCAGCTCGTGGCGTCGACGTCGGCCGGTCCGCCGTCCGGCGGGTTGTACTTGAAGCCGCCGTCGCGGGGCGGGTTGTGGCTCGGTGTGACGACGATCCCGTCCGCGCGACCCGGGTCGTCGGCGGCGCGGCCGCGGTTGTGGGTGAGGATCGCGTGGCTCAGGGCCGGCGTCGGCACCCACGAGTCGCGCGCGTCCACCCGCACATCCACCCCGTTTCCGACGAGCACCTCGATCGCGCTGCGCTCGGCCGGAAGCGACAGCCCGTGCGTGTCGCGTCCGAGGAACAGGGGCCCCGTGATCCCCTGCGAGCGCCGGTACTCGACGATCGCCTGCGTCGTGGCGAGGATGTGGTCTTCGTTGAAGCTCGTCGTCAGAGCCGAACCGCGGTGACCGCTCGTGCCGAACGCGACGCGCTGGGCCGGGTTCGACGCATCCGGTTTGCGGTCGTAGTACGCGGCGATCAGTTCGTCGACGTCGATGAGGTCGGATGCTTCGGCTGGCTGTCCTGCACGAGTCATGCGTTTAGTCTGCCGCGCGGCGCGGCGTTCTGTCGCCGGGTTGCATCGAGGCGGGAGAACCGCCACACGGCTCTCCCGCCTCGACGGGTGACTCAGTAGCCGACCGCGGCCAGCGCGAACTCGATCTGCTCCGGCGTGAAGCCTTCGAAGGCCAGCTGCTCGTACAGGCCCTGCCGCGAGAACGCCGTGAGCTCGAGATAGGACTCGGCCTTCTCGGCCGCTTCGGCGTTCCAGTCGGCGTCCACGAAGTCGACGGCGAACGTCGCGTCCTCCGTCGAGTACCCCTCGAACTCGAGCTGCTCGATGAGGCCGGTGCGGGAGAAGCCGGTGAGATCGAGGTACGACTGCGCCCGCCGGACCGCGTTCTCCTGGGCGAGCGTCAGCACGGGCTTCGGCGCCTCCGCGGTGACGAGGATCTCGGTGCCGGGGTCCGCCTGGCGGCCCTCCGAGAGCGTCTGCGTCAGGACGACCCAGTCGTCGCCGGTGCCGTCCGGCACAGCGAGCACGAATCCGGCGTCCTCCACCGCGGCACGGGCTTCCGCGACGGTCAGGCCGACGAGGCCCGGCACCGCCTCACGGTCGTCCACGGGGGCCGGTTCCTCGGCCACGGGCTCTTCGCGGGAGATCTGCGTGGTATCGGTGGGCGACGAGGCGCTGCTGAGGCTCGCGGCGACGGCACCGTTGATGGCGCTGATGACGATTCCGAGTGCGACGATCGCACCGGTCACGATCCACGCGACCTTCTTGTACCGGTCGTATCCGTCGAGCGGGCGTCCGTCCTTGTCGCGCGCGGCGCCGGCGAGGATCAGGATGAGATCGATCAGCCACCAGATGCCGAATCCGCCGAACGTGATCAGCTTCAGGATGCCGGTGCCGACCTTCCCCAGGTAGAAGCGGTCGACGCCGAAGACGCCGAGGAAGTACGACAGCAGCCACGCGGCGATGAACTGCTTGCCGGGAACACCGGGCGCCGCGGGCGCTTGGTACGGAGGCGGCGACGATGGCGCGGCGTACTGCGGTGCGGAGTACTGCGGCGTCGCGTCGGGGGCCGGCGCCGGCGCAGCCGGCGGGACCGGAGGAATGCTGTTCATGGACGTTCCTTCGTCGATGCGTCAATGGGGAAGGGATCGAGCGGGCGGATGCTCCCCTTGCGACTTCGCCCGCGCACGCGAACCCTCGCCGCATGCAGTGAAAGCGGCCGGGTGACTTCGCACCGACGAGGTGACCCACGGGGTTCAGCCGTATCGTTCGTGCTCCGTCGTCCCGACCGCTGACTCCATGCTCGCTGCGCACCGATCCTGCGGACGGGACGAAAGGCCCGTCGGTTTCGCATCGACCCGGACGCGGAGCGACGTGTCTTCGCCCCGGACTAGGCTGAACGCCGTGACCGACCAGCCCGAGGCTCCCCGTCGCCGCACGTACAGCTATCTCGGCCCGGCGGGCACGTTCACCGAAGCGGCGCTCGCTCAGGTTCCCGAGGCCCGAGACCAGATCTGGCGGCCCGTCCGCAACGTGGGCGAAGCGCTCAACGACGTCATCGACGGCACGTCCGACGCCGCGATGATCGCGATCGAGAACTCCGTCGACGGCGGGGTCTCGACCGCACAGGACGCGCTCGCGACCGTCCCCGGCCTCCGGATCGTGGGTGAGTATCTGGTCCCGGTCGAGTTCGTCCTCGTCGGCCGCCCGGGAACACGCCTCGAAGACGTGTCGCTCGTGGCGGCGCATCCGGTCGCCTACGCCCAGTGCTTGCAGTGGCTCACCAAGACCCTGCCCGCCCACGCGCATATCCCGGCCGCGAGCAATGTGGCCAGCGCCGTGGGCCTGATCGACGGGACGAGCGATGCGGATGCCGCGATCGCCCCGCCCGGGATCCTCGAGCACCACGAGCTCGAGCTGCTCGCCGAGAGCATCGGCGACAACCCGAACGCGGTGACCCGCTTCGTGCTCGTGGGGCGCACGGTTCCGCCGCCCCCGCCGACGGGGGCCGACAAGACATCGCTCATCGTGGAGTTGCCCGAAGACCGGCCGGGTGCGCTGCTCGAGATGCTCGAGCAGTTCGCGACGCGGGGCATCAACCTGTCGCTGCTGGCGTCCCGCCCCATCGGCGACGCCCTCGGCCGGTACCGGTTCGTGATCGATGCCGACGGGCACATCCAGGACGAGCGCATGGCCGACGCACTGCTCGGGCTCCGGCGCTTCAGCCCGAAGGTCGTGTTCCTCGGGTCGTACCCGCGCGCCGACAGGGTGGTCGTCCACTATCCCGAACGATATTCCGACGACGTGTTCGTCGAGGCCCGCGACTGGCTCCGCGGGCTGCTCAGCGGAGAACCGGAGGTCTGATGCCGACGAAGCTCGAACTCGATCCCACGAACGAGATCCACGCCCGCACGCTGGAGCGGCTCGAGACGGATGAGATCGGCTGGCTCGGCACGAACGGGCGCGACGGGTACCCGCACGCGGTGCCGGTGTGGTTCTTCTGGCACGAGGGCACGATCCTCGTGTTCGTGCAGCCGCACTCGGTGAAGACCCGCAACATCCAGGCCGACCCGAAAGTGCTGTTCCATCTCGAGACCGACGAGGTCGGCGACGACGTGCACATCATCCAGGGCACCGCCGTCATCTCGCCCGAGTCGACGAGGGTGTGGATCGACCGCCTCGGCGACGCGTACTTCGCGAAGTACCAGGCCGCCCTCGACCGCCTCGGATGGAAGATCGACCGCATCGAGGACGAGTACTCGGTCGCGGTCGTCATCACGCCCGAGAAGTTCATCGGCTGGCTGTGAGGCGCTCATGACGGCCGAACCCGTCACGGTCGGCGCGATCGTCGAGACGGTCCGCGCGCTCGTGGAATGCGAGTCGCCCTCGGCCGACCACGCGGCCGTCGCGCGATCGGCCGACGTCGTCGCCGCCGTCGGCGAACGGCTGCTGGGTGTGGCCCCTGAGCGCTTCGTGATCGACGGCGTCGCACACCTGCGCTGGCGATTCGGCGAGGAGACCCGCGTGCTGCTGCTCGCGCACCACGACACGGTGTGGCCCATCGGCACGATCGAGCGGATCCCGTTCGCGATCTCGGGCGACGTCATGACGGGTCCCGGATGCTTCGACATGAAGGTCGGCCTCGCGATGGCCCTCCACGTGATCGCGTCGCTCGACGACCGCGACGGGGTGACACTGCTCGTGACCGGCGACGAGGAGGTGGGCTCGCCGAGCTCGCGTCGCCTCATCGAAGACACGGCGCGCGGAGCGCGTGCCGCGTTCGTGCTCGAAGCGTCGGCCGACCGCGGCGCGCTCAAGCTCGAGCGCAAGGGCGTCTCGCTCTACGAGGTGGCCGTCGACGGACTCGCCGCCCACGCGGGCCTCGAGCCCGAGAAGGGCGTGAACGCGACGATCGAGCTCGCACACCAGGTCCTCGCCATCGCGGCGCTGGCCGACCCCGAGCTCGGAACCTCGGTCACGCCGACCGTCGCCGGCTCCGGGTCGACGACGAACACCGTGCCGGCGCGCGCTTCCGTCTGGGTCGACGTGCGTGCGCGCACCGCCGCCGAGCAGCAACGCGTCGACACCGCGATCCGCGCACTCGCAACGGTGACGCCCGGCGCGAGCGTGGCGGTGCGGGGCGGTGTCAACCGCCCGCCGCTCGAGGCTGCGGCATCCGCCTCTCTGTTCGCTCGTGCGCAGGCGCTCGCGGCGGGACTCGGTCTCGACCCGCTCGTCGGCGTGGCGGTCGGCGGCGGAAGCGACGGCAACTTCACCGCCGGCATCGGCGTCCCGACCCTCGACGGCCTCGGTGCTGTCGGCGGGGGAGCGCACGCCGAGCACGAGCACGTCATCGTCAGCGAGATCGCCCCGCGCACCGCCCTCGTAGCCGCGCTCGTCGCGGACCTGGCATCGTGAGACACGAAGGGGGAACCGCCCGATGAAGATCGAAGGCTTCGAGCTGCGGCGCATCGCGATGCCGCTCGTGTCGCCGTTCCGGACGTCGTTCGGCACGCAGACCGCGCGCGACATCCTGCTGGTGAAGGCGGTGACGGATGCCGCATCCGGCTGGGGCGAGTGCGTGACCCTGCCCGACCCGATCTACTCGCCCGAGTACACCGAGGGCGCCGTCGACGTCATGAAGCGGTTCCTGATCCCTGCGCTCGCGGCGGCGGGGGTGTCGGATGCGCCGGCGATGGCCGAGGCGCTCAAGAAGTTCAAGAGCCACCGCATGGCGAAGGGCGCGCTCGAGATGGCGGTGCTCGACGCCGAGCTGCGCGCCGAAGGGCGCTCGTTCGCGCGCGAGCTCGGCTCGGTGCACGACCGCGTGCCCTGCGGGGTCTCGGTCGGGATCATGGACTCGATCCCGCAGCTGCTCGACGCCGTCGGCGGTTACCTCGACGCGGGGTACGTGCGCATCAAGCTCAAGATCGAGCCGGGGTGGGACATCGAGCCCGTCCGCGCCGTGCGCGAGCGCTTCGGAGACGATGTGCTGCTCCAGGTCGACGCCAACACGGCGTACACGCTTCGCGACGCGCGCCACCTCGCGAAGCTGGACGAGTTCGACCTCCTGCTGATCGAGCAGCCCCTCGAAGAGGAGGACATGCTCGGCCACGCCGACCTCGCGAAGGTCGTGAAGACGCCCATCTGCCTCGACGAGACGATCACGTCCGCCCAGACCGCGGCCGCCGCGATCCGTCTCGACGCCACCCAGGTCATCAACATCAAGCCCGGTCGCGTGGGCGGATACCTCGAGGCCCGCCGCATCCACGACCTCGCGGCGGCGCACGGCGTGCCGGTGTGGTGCGGCGGCATGGTCGAGTCGGGCATCGGGCGCGCGGCGAACGTCGCGCTCGCGTCGTTGCCCGGATTCACCCTCCCGGGCGACGTGTCGGCGAGTGACCGCTTCTATGCGACCGACATCACCCCGCCGTTCGTCATGCGGGACGGGCACCTCGACGTCCCGCAGGGTGCGGGCCTCGGCGTCGAGCCGGTGCCCGAGATCCTCGACGAGCTCACGACCTCGGTGGAGTGGGTGCCCGCCGCCTGACGTCCGCCGCGGCGCTCGCTCAGCCGGCGAGGTCGAGCTCGTCCGCGAGCAGCTCGAGCGTCTGGGTGCGGCCGGGTGCGGCATCCGTCGGCTCCGCGTCGTACGACGCCGCGATCGGCGAGATCATGACCTCGTCGACGTCGTACTGCTGCGCGAAGGACGACAGGGCGGATGCCACGTCAGCCCCCGTGCCGACGAACCACTTGGCGCGGGCGGAAGCCATGACGGACTGCGCGAGCCCGTCGAAGCTCTCGTTCGCCTTCGCCTGCTCGACCGTCTCGAGCGGCACGAGCGGCATGTTCGTGCGCAGGCGCGCCATCATGTGGAGCTGGGGGAGCGCGCGATCCTCCGCCTCCTCGGCCGTCGGCGCGGCGATGACGTTGGCGGTGAGGAACGTGCGCGGCTCGGGGTAGCGCTCGTTCGGGCGGAACTCCGAGCGGTACAGCGCGAGGATGCGCTCGAGCCCCTCGCCCGAGAAGTGGTTCGCGAACACATACGGCAGTCCGTAGGCCGCAGCGAGGCGCGCGGAGTAGTCGCTCGATCCGAGCAGCCACACCTCGGGAACGGTCGTCGCGGCGGGCGTCGCGTGCACGCCGTAGGTGCCGCCCGACGAGTGGCTCGACGAGTTCACCAGCCGGACCGTGGCGCCCTCGCTCGACACGAGCGCCACGATGTCGGCGACGTTGTCGGGGAAGCGGTCGACGTCGCTCGTCGTGCCGCTCTGCCGCAGCAGCTGCGTGATGACGGGGTCGCTGCCCGGGGCGCGGCCGATGCCGAGGTCGATGCGCCCGGGAGCGAGCGCTTCGAGCGCCGCGAACTGCTCGGCCACGACGAGCGGCGAGTGGTTGGGCAGCATGACGCCACCCGATCCGACGCGGATGCGCTCGGTGCGCGCCGCGGCTGCCGCGACCAGCACGGGCGGGGTGGTCGACGCGACGGCGGGCATGTTGTGATGCTCGGCGAACCAGTAGCGGCGGTATCCGAGGCGATCGGCGGTCTGCACGAGATCGACGGATGCCGCGACCGCCTCCGCGCTCGTCTGCCCCGCGCGCACCGGCACGAGGTCGAGAACCGAAAGGGCGAGGCGGGGCGCAGACGTGGAAGTGCTCATCTCCGAGAGCAACCCGCGGACGCATCCGCTCATTCCTGTTCCCACCTGTTCCCATCTGCGCGAGTGCACGACTTCGCGCCCGATGCACGACGTAGCCACGTCGCCATGCGGTGCACTCGACGCCACGTCGTGCACTCGCGGCCTGGGGAGCCCTTGCGCCCACTTGCGCGTGTACGCAAGTTCTTGCGTACACTGAGCGCATGTCGAAGCGTCTCGCCGAAGTGGCGCGCAAGGTGGGGGTCAGCGAAGCGACCGTCAGTCGCGTGCTCAACGACAAGCCGGGGGTCTCGGATGCCACGCGCCAGGCCGTCCTCACGGCCCTCGACGTGCTCGGATACGAGCGCCCGACGAAGCTGCGCGGAGGGCGCGCGCGCCTCGTGGGGCTCGTGCTTCCCGAGCTGCAGAACCCGATCTTCCCCGCGCTCGCCGAGATCATCGGCGGCGGTCTGACGCAGAACGGCTACACACCGCTGCTGTGCACGCAGAACGCGGGCGGCATCACCGAATCCGATTACGTCGACCTCCTCTTGCAGCAGCAGGTGTCGGGTGTGGTCTTCCTCGGCGGCAATTACAGCCAGGCGGATGCCCCGCACGCCCACTACGAGCGACTGCGCCAGGTGAACCTCCCGACCGTGCTCGTGAACGCGCGCATCGACTCGCTCGACTTCGCGACGGTGTCGACCGACGACGGGGCCGCGGCGGAGCAGGCGATCCAGCACCTGCATCAGCTCGGCCACCGTCGCATCGGGCTTCTGCTCGGTCCGCCCGATCACATCCCTTCGCAGCGCAAGCTCGCCGCAGCCCGGCCGCTGCTCGAGAAGCTCGGGTCTCCCCTCGACGAAGAGCTCGTCGTGCGGGGCCTGTACTCGCTCGAGTCGGGTCAGGCCGGTGCTTCGCGCCTGTTCGCGTCCGGCGCGACCGCGATCGTGTGCGCGAGCGATCCGCTGGCACTGGGTGCCGTGCGCGCTGCCCGTCGCGCGGGTCTGCGTGTTCCGGAGGACGTGAGCATCGTCGGGTTCGATGACTCCGCGCTCATGAGCTGCACCGAACCGCCACTGACGACCGTGCGCCAGCCGATCGAGTCGATGGGCCGCACCGTGATCGAACTGCTCCTCTCGCAGGTCGCCGGCACGACCGAGGCCGGCGACGAGCTGCTCTTCGAGCCCGAGCTCGTCCTGCGCGGTTCGACCGGCCCCGTCCCCGAGTAGACCCCCGCGCTTCACCGCCCGGTCGCCGAGCGAGGCGCGCAGCGACGAGACGAAGCGCGCGCCGTCCGCGGTGCGCTTCGTCTCGCTCGCTCAGCGTCCGGGAAGGAGCCCGCGCACGCGTCGCTCCGCCCTGCGAGCGCGCTCACCAAGCCAACAGATAATCGCGATCTTGCAAAGAGTCATCAAACTCTTGCGCACATCAAGCGGACGCACTACCGTCATCCCTACCGAACTTTCGTTGATTCCCGATGACGAGGAGCTCAGTGGACAGCGACGTCCTGACCCGCACGAGCGAGGCAGCTGAAACCCGCGGCGTTCTCACGCCCCGCACCGACGACCCGCAGTGGTGGCGGTCCGCCGTCATCTACCAGGTGTACGTGCGCAGCTTCGCCGACGGGAACGGCGACGGCACGGGCGACCTCGCGGGAGTGCGGCAACGGCTCGGCTACCTCAAGACGCTCGGCGTCGACGCGCTGTGGTTCAACCCGTGGTACCCGAGCCCGATGGCCGACGGCGGATACGACGTGCAGGACTATCGCGACATCGACCCGCGGTTCGGAAACCTCGCCGAGGCGGAGGCGCTCATCCAGGAGGCGCTGGCGCTCGGCATCCGCACGATCATCGACATCGTCCCGAATCACGTGTCCGACCAGCATCCGTGGTTCCAGGCGGCCCTCGCGGCAGGCCCCGGCAGCCCGGAGCGTGAGCGGTTCTGGTTCCACCCGGGCAAGGGCCCGAACGGCGACGAGATGCCGACGCGGTGGGTGTCGAACTTCCAGGGCGAGACGTGGACGCGCACGACGAACCCCGACGGGACGCCGGGGGAGTGGTATCTGCACCTGTTCACGCCCGAGCAGCCCGACCTGAACTGGAACCACCCCGATGTGCGGCGCGAGCACGAGGAGATCCTGCGGTTCTGGTTCGATCGGGGCGTCGCGGGCGTGCGCATCGACTCGGCGGCCCTGCTGATCAAGGATCCCGATCTGCCCGAGGTCGGTGAGAAGCAGGGCCCCGGCTCGCACCCCACCGAGGACCGTGACGAGCTGCACGACGTCTACCGCTCGTGGCGCGCGATCGCGGACTCGTACCCCGGCACGCGCGTGCTCGTGGGCGAGATCTGGCTGCCCGACATCGTGCGGTTCACGAACTACCTGCGCCCCGACGAGATGCACACCGCGTTCAACTTCGACTTCCTCGCGCGGCCGTGGGGCGCGCAGTCGTTCCGCGAGTCGATCGACGCGACCCTCGCGGCGCACGCCCCGGTCGGCGCCCCGAGCACGTGGGTGCTCAGCAACCACGACGTCACGCGCCCCGTCACACGGTACGGGCGAGAGGACACCGCGTTCGCCTTCCTCAAGAAGCGCTTCGGCGTGCCGACCGACCCCGAGCTCGGCCTGCACCGCGCTCGTGCGGCCGCACTCCTCGTCGCGGCCCTGCCCGGCAGCCTCTACATCTACCAGGGCGACGAGCTCGGCCTGCCCGAGGTCGAGGACCTCCCGATCGAGCTCATCCAGGACCCGATGCACCACCGGTCCGGCGGCATCGATCCGGGGCGCGACGGATGCCGCGTGCCCCTGCCCTGGTCGGGCGACCGCCCGCCCTTCGGGTTCAGTCCCGACGGCGTCGAGACGTGGCTGCCGCAGCCCGAATCGTGGCGCGCGCTCACGGTCGAGGCGCAGGAGGCGGACCCCGCGTCGACGCTGAACCTGTATCGCGAGGCGCTGCGCGTGCGCCGCGACCTCGATCCCGACGTGCCGCTCGAGTGGTGGCACGACGCCGTCCCCGCCGGCACGCCCGGCGCCGACGACGTCTTGTCCTTCCGGCGCGGCGACTTCGCGTGCGTCGTGAACACCGGCGAGAGCCCCGTGCCGCTGCCCGTCGGCGCGGAGCTCCTGCTCACGAGCAGCCCGCTCGACGGCGGTCGGCTCGCGGGCAACTCCACAGCGTGGCTGCGTGTCTCCGACGAGACCACGGATGCCGGCGCATCCGACGCGGCGACGGGCACCCCGCACACCCCGGAGGGTCCCGCGGCAGCGTGACGCGGCATCCGCCACCAAGAAAGGAAAGACGATGAAGTCACCAGCAAGGGTCCTGCTCGCCGGTGTCGCCGCGGTGGCGACCGTCGGCGCACTCGTGGGCTGCTCGACGAGCAGCAGCGGAGGAGGCGACGAGAGCGGCAAGGTCGAGCTGCGCGTCGCGACCTTCCCGCCCGGAGCGGACGCCGCGGCGTACGAAGCGTTCGCCGCCCAGGAGAAGCAGTTCGAGGACGAGCACCCCGACATCGACATCATCGGCGTCGAGTACGAGTGGGAGGGCCCGACCTTCGCCGTGCAGCTCGCCGGCGGCAGCCTGCCCGACGTGTTCACGGTGCCGTTCACGGACTCCAAGACGCTGCTCGAGAACGGTCAGCTCATGGACGTCACCGCCGAGATCAAGGAGCTCGGCTACGAGGACGCGTTCAACCCGATCATCCTCGACGGGGTGAAGGACTCCGACGGCAACATCTACGGCTTCCCGCGCCAGGCCTACGCGATGGGCCTGCACTACAACCGCGACCTCTTCGAGCAGGCCGGACTCGACCCCGACCAGCCGCCCACCACGTGGGAGGAGGTGCGCGAGTACGCGAAGAAGATCACGGATGCCACGGGCAAGGCCGGCTACGCGCAGATGGCGATCAACAACACCGGCGGCTGGCAGCTCACGGCGCAGACCGTCGCGCGCGGCGGTCGCACCCAGGTCGACAACGAGGACGGCTCGGCCGAGTCGACGATCGACAACGAGGGCACCAAGGCGACGCTCGAGTTCCTCCACGACCTCAAGTGGGAGGACGGCTCCTTCGGCTCGAAGGTCGACCTCGACTGGGGCACGATCAACCAGGAGTTCGCCGCGGGCAACATCGGCATGTACACGTCGGGCTCCGACGTCTACACGGCGCTCGTGCGCGACTTCGGTCTCGAGCCCGACGTCTACGGGCTCGCGGTCGTGCCGATCGAGGGCGACGACCCCGGCACGCTCGGCGGCGGCGACATCGCCGTGATCAGCCCGACGGTCGACGATGCCACCAAGGCCGCGGCGGTCGAGTGGATCGACTGGTACTACATGCAGAAGCTCCTCGACGAGGATGCCGCGGTGCAGGACGCGAAGACGCTCAACGAGTCCGGCCAGGCCGTCGGCACGCCCGTGCTCCCCGTGCTGAGCCGCGAGCTGTACGAGGAGTCGCTCGTGTGGATCGAGGACTACATCAACGTGCCGCGCGACCAGATGAAGCCGTTCACCGACAGCATCTGGGACCAGACGCCGGTCGGCGAGCCGAAGAAGGCGACGCAGGAGATCTACGCGCTGCTCGACACCGTCGTGCAGACGGTGCTCACCGACGAGAACGCCGACATCGACGCGCTCCTCGCGCAGGCCCAGGCCGACGCGCAGGCGATCCTCGACCAGTGAGAAGCGGGGCGGATGCCGCGACGCGCCCGGTCCCGGCATCCGCCCCTTCGTTCATTGCGACGCTTCGACGAGCCCAGCGACCGACATCGGTCCGTGAGCGTGTCGAAGGGTCGACCCCACCCGTGCACAAGCTGAACGAAAGCCCCGCATGACTGCGACCCTTCCGGAACGGCCGGCCGCGGCATCCGTCGCCCCCGCCCCGCCCCCCGAGCGCCCACGCACACGGCGCACACCGCTCACGTGGTACCGCGGCGGCGGCCTCGCGAACCTGCTGTTCGTGCTGCCGATGGTGTTCGTGTTCTTCTTCTTCTCGTGGTCGCCGATCGTGCAGTCGGTGATCATGAGCCTGCAGAAGACGAACCTCATCGTGAGCGAGTGGGTCGGGTTCGACAACTACATCGCGGTGCTCAGCGACCCGCAACTGGGTCGCGCGGTCATCAACACCCTGTACTTCGCGCTGCTTGCGCTGCTCTTCGGGTTCCCGCTGCCCCTGTTCATGGCGGTGCTCATGAGCGAGGTGCGGCGTGGCAAGGGCCTCTACTCGGCGCTCGCGTACCTGCCGGTCGTGATCCCGCCGGTGGTCGCGGTGCTGCTGTGGCGCTTCTTCTACGACTCGTCGCCGAACGGCGTCTTCAACACGGCGCTCTCGTGGTTCGGCATCCCGCCGCAGCCGTGGATCTCGTCGGCGGTGCAGGCGATGCCCTCCCTCGTGCTCGAGGCGACGTGGGCGGCGGCGGGCGGGTCGATCATCATCTACCTGGCGGCACTGCTGTCGGTGCCGCCTGAGCTGTACGACGCGGCCGAGGTCGACGGTGCCGGCATCTGGCGCAAGGTGTGGCACGTCACGTTGCCGCAGCTGCGCGGAATCCTCTTCATCATGCTCATCCTGCAGGTCATCGCGACCGCGCAGGTGTTCCTCGAGCCCTTCCTGTTCACGGGCGGCGGGCCGGCCGGGGCGACGAAGACGATCCTGCTGTACATCTACGACAAGGCGTTCCGGAACTCCCTCGGCGGCGACTACGGCGAGGCGACGGCGGTCTCGGTGCTGCTGGCGATCGTGCTCGCGATCCTGTCGTGGCTGTACTTCAAGCTGACGAACCGTTGGAGCACCTCATGAGCGAGCGCACGATCGTCTCGGCATCCGAGCGCCGCCGGCCCGGCACCCGCACGGGTCTCACCGTCACGCACGTCTTCCTGTTCGCGACGCTCGTGATCGCGGGGCTCGGCCCGATCCTGTGGCTCGCGAAGGCCGCGGTCACTCCCACGCAGGACACGCTGCAGCAGCCGTTCGCGCTGTGGCCGAACGGCATCGACTGGGAGAACCTGTCGACGGCCTGGAACGACATCCACATCGATCAGTACTTCTTCAACACGATCGTGATCGCGGCGGGGGCGTGGCTCACGCAGCTGTTCATCGCGACGACGGCCGGCTACGCGCTGTCGGTGCTGCGGCCGAATTACGCGCCGATCCTCAACGGGCTCGTGCTCGCGACCCTGTTCATCCCCGGCATCGTGCTGCTCGTGCCGCTGTACCTCACGATCGTCAACCCACCGCTCCTGGGCGACGTGAGCCTGCTCAACAACTACCTCGCGGTGTGGCTGCCGATGGGCGCGAACGCGTTCAACATCCTGCTCGTGAAGCGCTTCTTCGACAGTCTCCCGCGCGAGGTGTTCGAGGCGGCGAAGACCGACGGCGCCGGACCCTTCCGGCTCTTCTGGTCGATCGTGCTTCCGATGTCGAAGCCGATCCTCGGAGTGGTGTCGGTCTTCGCGATCATCGCCGCGTGGAAGGACTACCTGTGGCCGATGCTCGTGCTGCCCGACCCCGCCGTGCAGCCGCTGTCGGTGCGCCTGCCGGCGGTGCAGTCCCAGACGGAGCTCGACGTCTTCCTCGCCGCGCTCGCGATCGCGACGCTCATCCCGATCGCGATGTTCCTCCTGTTCCAGAACGTCTTCCTGCGGTCGGCGGGGCTCGGCGGCGCGGTCAAGGGATGACGGATCGACGGATGCCGCGCGCGAACGCCCGCGCGGCATCCGGTCAGCCCGTGATCAGAGTGCCGAGACGTCGTGCCCCTTCGGCACCGTCACGATGAGGTCGCGCGGCGCGATGCGCGTGCGTACGTTCACCGCCTCGCCGAACTCATCGCCGTCGAGCTGCACCGGCTGCGCCTCGGTGGGCGCGAGCTCGATGCCCTCGCCGCGCGTGTAAAGCACGGAGTTGTCTCGCGTCGTGATCGCGAGCACCTTGCGGCCCGCGCGGAAGCGGCGCAGCACACTGTTGTCCCACGCGACCCGCCGCCACACGAAGAGCCAGCCGAACGGGCCCTTGGGCTGGAAGATCACGATGTCGAGGGCCCCATCGGTCACGGATGCCTCGGGGATGAGCTCGAGGCCGGCGGGGAGCGACCCGCAGTTGGCGAACAGCACGCTCTGCACGCGCGCGGCGTGCAGGCGGCGACCGGGAAGCTGGTACACGACGCGGAAGGGCTTCGCGTTGGCGAGCGAGCGCGCCGCGCCGTCGACGTACGCGACCCATCCGACCGTCTTCTTGAGCTGCGGGTTCGTGTTGGCGATCATCGCCGCGTCGAGCCCGATGCCTCCCATGACGACGAACGCGTGCTCGGCGATCTCGCCGTCGGGGCGCTGCAGGCGCGCCCATCCGAGGTCCATCTCGAGCGTCTCGCCGTCGAAGGTGGCGGCGACCATCGCATCCGGATCGTCGAGCGGCAGCCGCAGATTGCGCGCGAGGAGGTTGCCGGTTCCGCTCGGCACGATCGTCAGCGGAACACCGGATCCGCCCATCGCCTCGCTCACGGCGCGCACCGTCCCGTCGCCGCCCGCGACGAGCACCGCGTCGACCTTCTCGTCGAGGGCCTGCCGCGTCACGTCGTCGCCGAGGTCTTCGACCGTCGTCTCGTAGAACAGCGGCTCCGCCCATCCGGCGGCCTTCGCGTGGTCGGCGACGCTCTTGCGCAGCGCGTCGGCGTCGACCTTCGTGGGGTTGTACACGAGTGCGGCGCGCTTGCGCGGCTCGTCCTCGGCCGGGAACGGCTTCGGCTCACCCTCCTCGCCGACGCGGCGGGCCTCGCCCTCGCGTCCGGGCTTGTCGGGCTCGACATCCTCCGGCTCGCGGATCGTGTCGTCAGGTGCCGCGGCCCGCTCGGGATCCGGCGCATCCGTGTGCTCGTGCACGTCGGCGGGCTGGTCCGGATCGTCGCGGCGGGGCTCGTCCCCGGACCCGGATGCGGCTGTCATGGCTCCAACCCTAAGACCGCACCGCCACGGTGTGCGTGAAGTTCGCCCGACTAGACTCGTGGGGTGATCGATCCAGTGCTTCTTCGCGAGAATCCCGAGCTGGTCAGGCGCTCGCAGGAGGCCCGGGGGGAGTCGCCCGACACGGTCGACGCCGCGCTCGCCGCCGACCGGGCCCGCCGCCAGGCCATCGCCGCCTATGAGGAGCTGCGCGCGCAGCAGAACGCGCACGGCAAGCGCGTCGCGCAGGCTCCGAAGGAGGAGAAGGCGGCGCTCGCCGCCGAGGCGAAGGAACTGAGCGTCCGGGTGAAGGAGGCCCAGCAGGCCGTCACCGTCGCCGAGCAGGCCGCCGACGAGGCGATGGCGCGCATCGAGAACGTCATCATCGACGGTGTGCCGGCGGGGGGCGAAGCGGACTTCGTCACGCTGCGAACGCACGGCGAGGTTCCCGCGTTCTCGTTCGAGCCGCGCGACCACCTCGAGCTCGGCGAGCTGCTCGGCGCGATCGACATGGAGCGCGGCACCAAGGTGTCGGGCAGCCGCTTCTACTTCCTCACCGGGATCGGTGCGCGCCTCGAACTGGCGATCATGATGCTCGCGCTCGATCGCGCGCTCGAGGCGGGCTTCACGCCGCTCACGCCGCCCACGCTCGTGCGGCCCGAGGTCATGCGCGGCACCGGGTTCCTCGGTCAGCACTCCGACGAGGTCTACCACCTCGAAGACGACGACCTCTATCTCGTCGGCACGAGCGAGGTGCCCCTCGCCGGGTACCACATGGGCGAGATCATCGACCTCTCCAAGGGCCCCAAGCGCTACGCCGGCTGGTCGACGTGCTACCGCCGCGAGGCGGGGTCGTACGGCAAGGACACGCGCGGCATCATCCGGGTGCACCAGTTCAACAAGCTCGAGATGTTCGTCTACACGACCCTCGAGGACTCGGAGGAGGAGCACCTGCGGCTCCTCGCCCAGCAGGAGCGGATGCTGCAGGACCTCGGCCTCTCGTACCGCGTCATCGACGTCGCCGCGGGCGACCTCGGCTCGAGCGCGGCGCGCAAGTACGACATCGAGGCGTGGGTGCCGACGCAGCAGGCGTATCGCGAGCTCACGTCGACGTCGAACTGCACGACCTACCAGGCGCGTCGCCTCGACATCCGTCACCGCCCGGACGGCGGCAAGACGCAGCACGTCGCGACGCTCAACGGCACGCTCGCGACGACCCGCTGGATCGTCGCGCTGCTCGAGACCCACCAGCGGGAGGACGGCTCGGTCACCGTGCCGGAGGTGCTGCGGCCGTACCTGGGCGGGCTCGAAGTCATGGAGCCCGTGTCTTGACCGAAGCTCATCTTCCGCCCACGGGCAGCGTCAAGGTCGTCAAGCCGAAGAAGGCGGCCAAGCTCGTCGAGCGGGTCGCGCGCGACACGGAGGATCCGACGGTCGTCGTCGAGCGGCTGCTCATCGTGCTCGACATCGACGGCACCGTGCTGCTCGAAGACGAGTCGCTCAGCCCCGGTGTCGTCGAGGCCGTGGAGCACGCGCACAAGGCGGGCCACGAGGTCATGATCGCGACCGGGCGCAGCTGGGAGGGCACGCGAGGCATCCTGCGCGTGCTGCAGATCGCGCCCGAATACGTCGTGTGCTCGAACGGCGCGGTCGTGCTCAAGCGCATCGACGCCGACGAGCTGAAGTACGAGCGCTTCCACACCGAGACGTTCGACGCGCGCGAGGTGCTCACGATCCTGCACGAGCATCTGCCCGAGGCCCGGTACATGGTCGAGCTGCCCGACGGGCACCGCCTCTACACCGAGTACCTCGAGGACTGGAACCTCGTGAACGCGCGCCGCGTCCCCTTCGATGAGCTCGGCGCGCAGCCGGTGTGCCGCGTCGTCGTCGTCTCGCCCGACAAGCGCGAACGCGACTTCCTCGAGCTCGTGGAGCGGATCGGACTGAACCAGGTCTCCTACGCGATCGGCTGGACCGCATGGCTCGACATCGCGCCGAAGGGGGTCGACAAGAGCACGGGCCTCGAGATCGTCCGTCGCGAGCTCGGCATCGATCCCGCGCACGTGCTCGTGATCGGCGATGGCCGCAACGACGTCGGCATGTTCCGCTGGGCCCTCGAGAACGGCGGTCGTGCCGTTGCGATGGAGCAGGGGCCGCAGGAAGTGCGCGACGCGGCGGGCGAGACCACCCTGTCGGTGCACGACGGAGGCGTGGCCGAGGTGCTCCGCAAGCTCTAGCGTGGGCGCGCTCCCATCCCGGCCACTGAGCGGATCGGTTGAGCCTCCGCACGCGCGTCTTTCAGAGCTTGTCCAGACACCGTTGGAACAATGGCACGACAGCGCTGTCGGCTAGACTCGACGCCTGATCGACGGATGCCGCGAAGCCGGCTTCCCGACGGGAGGGTTGTCCGAGCGGCCGATGGAGCTGGTCTTGAAAACCAGTGGGCAGCGATGTCCCGTGGGTTCGAATCCCACACCCTCCGCTAGAAGAGAGCCCGTGTGACCAAGACGACCCGGCCCGCACGACGTGGGCGCCGCACAGTGGCGCGCCACGGCGAGCTGTCGTCCCCGCATCCGTTCTCTCTGCTTCTGAAGGTGCTCGGCGTGATCGTCGCCGTGGTGCTCGCCTCCGGTGCGGGGATCGCCGCATACGCCGCGTACGACATCACGGCGAGCTTCGCCGAGGGGGCGGTCGACCTCGAGGACCAGGGTCCCGTCCCGCCCGACATCGGGGCGATCGAGAGCGAAGTCGACCTCTTCATCGCGGGCACCGATGCGTGCGAGCCCGAGTACGCGCAGTTCTTCGGCAGCCGCTGCACCGGCGCCGATGCGGGCGGCGAGCTCAACGACGTCAACCTGCTCGTGCACATCTCGGCCGAGCCGCGCCGCGTGACGGTCGTGTCGTTCCCGCGCGACCTCATGGTGCCGATCCCGTCGTGCACGCGCGCCGACGGATCGCAGACGTCCGCGATGAGCAAGCAGATGATCAACTCCGCCTACATGTACGGCGGCCTCTCGTGCGTCGTGAAGACGGTCTCGCAGCTCGCGGGGCGTCCGATCCCGTTCGCCGCGAAGGTCACGTGGGGCGGGGTCATCGAGATCACCAACGCGATCGGCGGCGTCGAGGTCTGCATCGGCAACGGCGGCATCCGCGACCGCTACACCGGCATCGACTGGCCGGCCGGTCCGCGCACGATCTCGGGCCTGGAGGCGCTGCAGTTCCTGCGCACGCGTCACGGTCTCGAGAACGGCAGTGATCTGGCCCGCATCAGCAACCAGCAGCAGTACATGTCGCGCCTCGCGAAGAAGATCATGAGCGAGGACGTGCTGTCGGACCTGCCGACGCTCCTCAAATTGGCGACCACGGCGGTCGACAACGTCACGCCGAGCGAGTCGCTCACCAACCCCGTGACGCTCATGCAGATCGCACTCGCGGTGAAGAACGTCCCGTTCGACGACATCGTCTTCGTGCAGTATCCCGTCAACGCCGACCCGTCCGACCCGAACCGCGTCGTGCCGAACTACGAGGCGGCCGAGCAGCTGTGGGCGGCGATCGACGCGAACGTGCCGATCAGCCTCACGGGCGACCCGAGCCGTGGCGGCGGCGTGATCGTGGTCGACCCCCAGCCCTCGGACCAGCCGGCCGAGACTCCCGCTCCGACCGAGCCGACGCCCGGTGCGACCGAGACGGCGACTCCTGCGCCGACGCCGGTCGAGCTGCCGTCGTCGATCTCGGGCTTCAGCGCCGACCAGGAGACGTGCTCCGCGGGCAATCTGAGGGCCAACGGCTGACGTGGCGGGTGGTTCCGCGCGGCGCGGGCCGCGGCATCCGATCGCCCGTCACGGGGCGCTCTCGGCACCCAACCCGCTTCTGCAGCTTCTGGCGATGCTCGGCGTCGTCGTGCTCGTCGCGGTCGTGAGCGCCGTCGGCGTCGGCGCCTTCGCCGTGTGGGACACCGCGCGAGCGGCCGCCGACCACGCCGTGGACCTCGAGGGGGATGAGCCGCTGCCACCCACGATCGGCGAGATCGAAGGCGGCGTGAACGTGCTGCTCGTCGGCACGGACTCGTGCGAGGGCGCGAATGCGGCGCTCTCCGGCGCGTGCCAGGCCGGCGACACCGAGGGCGAGCGCAACGACGTCACGATGCTCCTGCACATCTCGGACAACCCCCGTCGCGTGACGGTCGTCTCGTTCCCACGCGACATGCTCGTGCCGATCCCCGCGTGCCCGCGGGCGGACGGCGGCGAGTACTCGGCGATGAGCTCGCAGATGCTCAACGCCTCGTATATGTACGGCGGCCTCGCGTGCACGGTGAAGACGGTCGAGGCGCTGACGGGCGAGGACATCCAGTTCGCCGGCGCGATCCGCTGGACCGGCGTGATCAACATGTCCGATGCGATCGGCGGCGTCGACGTGTGCGTGACGGGCGATGTGCACGACCCCCACACGGGTCTGACGCTCACCGCCGGCACGCACACCCTGCAGGGCGTCCAGGCGCTCCAGTTCCTGCGCATGCGGCACGGCGTCGCCGACGGCTCCGACCTCGGGCGCATCTCCAACCAGCAGCAGTTCATGTCTTCGCTCGTGCGCAAGCTGCAGGGCGAGTCCGTGCTCTCGAACGCGTCGACGCTGTTCTCGCTCGCCACGACCGCGATGAAGCAGGTCACCGAGGGTCAGCTCCTGCTGAGCCGGTCGCTCACGAACCCTACGCTCATGGTGCAGATCGCGATGGCGGTGAAAGACGTCGACTACGCCGACATCGTCTTCGTGCAGTACCCGACGCGGTACATCCCCGGCAACGGACGCAGCGACGTCGTCCCCGTTCGCGATGCCGGCGATGTGCTCTTCGCCGCCCTGCGCGAGAACAAGCCGCTCGTGCTCACCGGTTCGACGAGCGCGGCAGCGGGTGCCCCCGAGGTGGCCGGTGAGGCCACGAAGCCGACGCCCGAGGCATCCGTCACGCCCACGCCCGGCACGACCGACGCGCCGGCGGACCCGACGGATGCCGCGACCCCGCCCCCCGCGGACGCCGCGGTCGAGCTTCCGTCGTCGATCACCGGCACGACGGCCGCACAGGTCACCTGCTCGCAGCCGCAGCGCTAGTCTTCGGCCGTCAGACGACGGCGAGGCCCTCGCGGTCGACGCGGCGGTGGTACCGCATGCCGGCCGCACCGCCGAGGAGCGCGCCGGCGAGCGTCACGACCGCGGCGCCCACCGCGGTGAGGATGCCCGCGGTCGTCGCGGTCTCGGGAGTCACCGGGATGCGCGGGAAGCCGCCGAGGGCGCCGAGGATGTCCCACTGGGCTCCGCCGACCGCCGTGACGACGGCGACGATGACGGCGATGACGATCGCCCACAGCCAGACGGCGAGTCCCTGCTTGACGCCGCTGAACCGGGCCATGCGTCCGGCGACGTAACCGCCGGCGAAGTACGCGATGAACAGCACGAGCGCGAGGGCGATCGCGCCGACGATGGTGGTGACGCCCATGTTGTCGGCGGCGGCGTTCGCGGCATCTTCCGCCGCATCCGGGGCGACAGCGCCGATGGCGCCGCCGATCGCGGCGATGAGGGCGGTCAGCAGGAGCGCGAGACCCATCGCGGCGATCCAGCCGAAGAACGCGGAGCCGAACTTGAACCCGCCGAAGCGCTCCTCTTCGCGGGCGAGGACCTCTTCGCGGAGGGGGCGATCGTCGGTGCGGGCCGGTGCGACGTCGCCGTCGTGACGGGCGGCCGCGGTGTCGCGGTCGTAGGTCGAGGCGTCGTCGAGGCGCTGGGTCGGGGCGACCTGCTCATGGCGGTCAGGAGTGTCGGTCATGGCCCCGAGTCTGGGGCCCGCGAGCCGTGCGGACAGCGGGGTTGCGGGCGCGGCATCCGGGTCGTATCCTCCGGCTTCCGGAGCCGCCGGCGGTTCTTGACGTGCACGGGTCCGGGTTATGATTGCTGAGCGCATCTGTATGGCTTCGGCGATCGGATGCCTGGAGACGTCGCATAGTCAGGCCTAGTGCACCACCCTGCTAAGGTGGAGTCCCCTCCGGGGGACCGAGGGTTCAAATCCCTCCGTCTCCGCCAAGTAAATGCCTGGTCAGCGCCGTTCTGCGTTGCCGGATCGGCCCTTCTGCGTAAACGCTGCGCAAGATTCTTTACGTGCATCGCCCCGGCGTCGCTCGCCTGGTGGCTCGTCTCACTTGGTGTTTCCGCGCGTTCAAGAGGTTCATCCGCGTTGAGGGCGGGGGAAACCATCCCTCGGTCTCCGCCGTGAAAGCACGAATGGGTGACGACGACGAGCCAACGTGCACGTGGGGCCCGTATGTGGACGGCGGTCATCGATGATCTACGATCGCTGTCCGTTCCTGGCCCGTAACCTGCTAGCTCGACCGATTGAGTCGTCGATTCCCTCTACTCGCGTCCCAGCAGGCGTTGCCTCCACGTCAACCGATCGTTCGAGTGTGTTGCCCGCCGGGGCATGGCATCGATTTCTGTGGCTCGCTGCACTCGGGAGAGGCGGTCCTCTCTTCGCTGTAGCGTCCAACCTCGCTGCGCCATCACCACTTGACCGAACCACCCCCACTTTGGCAGACGTGCCCAAAGGGGAAGGAGACCACTGATCAGGAGGAGTATCGACCAGGCCCCTGGTATCAGTCCGTAGATGAATGGTCCGGCGAACGCAGTCGCGAGCGGAAAGCTAATCGTGAGTGCCGACGCTCCGACGGCGGCTATTACGAGAATGAACGCGAAAGGGGTTCGTTCGTCCTTCCAGGTGGGCACCTCCAAGCGGAATCGCGCCAACCCGTGCAGCGCAATGAGCTCGAGGGACATGATCACAGAGAGCGACGCAGCCACAATCCAGACGTCGGCCACAGCGGCCGCGGGTGTTTGCGCGCCCAAGGCCCAGGCGAGGGGTACAGTCAGGGCCATGGCAATCGTGGCCAAGTACCAGGTCGCGACGGTCCAGCTTGCTGCTGGAGAGGAGTAGGGGCTCTCGCGAAACCGCGACATCACACTGGCAGACCGCTTTGTCGCAAGAGAGTGAACGGCCCGTGTCTTTGCGAGCGAGTCTTCGAGCTGCTTCTGACGTACCCGCCGAGACAGTGGCAGCACCTCGGCGAGGACGACTGTCACGGCTACCGCGACCGCTCCGAGTGCGATGCCCGCCACCGTGTCATTGGCTGCCGATCGATCGTCTGCGCCGGGTGCGACCAGAGCGAGAGTGCTCATCGTCGCCCACATGCTGGCGAGGAAGCCGCAGAGGCTGGCAGTACCGACCACAAACCCTGGCGCGAACTTCCCGACCTTCACCACCGAGAGCGCCAGCAGAGCGGTGACGAGCGTGGGAAGTACCGGATCGACTGTCTCAGCAAAGGGCACAGTGGGCTGAAGGAAAAGGTCGGGGCCGACGGAACGCGTCGGGTTCCGAACCAATTCGAAGAACCCTGTGAGCCACATGACGGTGGCTGCTCCGAGGAGGCCGCTCAGAATCAGCCCCCCTCCTCGAATGGCGACCCGTCGAAGGATGTCGGACTCGAGAACGTTGCTCGCCTGCTCCTTCGACATGGTTTCTGCCATGGCCGAATCATAGGCGTCTGGGTCTCGCCTGCCGGCACCTTCAAACTTGCATGCGTGCCCGACCAAGATCTACAAGCCCTGCCGCGAGGCCGGCTCTCGGCACCGGTTCCTCTTAGCCAACCGTCGCCGTCGCGCGTACTAATACTCGGCGTAAGGACGTCCCAACGTCGGGACCCGCCAGTCGCCGCGCAGCTCGGCCCACTTGGGTGGGTGGCGGCCCGAGTTGAGAGTGGCGCCGGACTCTCGATCCTGAGAGCTTAGAAGGCGATGGACATCGACAAGATCCGCAGTGCGGCGGAAGAGTGGGTTGCTGCCGGTAGAGACGAGGACGTGCTCCGCTACAAACGGTGTCGAATCGTCTATGAAGCGATTGGTGACGCATCCGGTGAGCTCATGGTTGAACTGGCAGCCGAGTTCGGCGCCCGGGCGGGCATCAGTGTCGTAAGCGTCAGGCAGCAGCGCGACGCCTGGCGCCTCGCGCTCCGTGGCTCCGTACCCACTGTTGAGACCATCAAGGCCGCGAGTCGACTGACGACCCAGGGGGTGAAGGGCCTCGCTGAAGCGCGCGACCGCCTGGCGAGCGTCAAGCGTTCCGAGGCGGACTTCATCGCTGAAGCTGAACGCATCTGGCGGGTGTTCGAGGCCGCGAAGAAAGCACGCGACCGGTAGCGGTGAGTACGCGAACCACGCCATCGCGCCGACGGGGCCATCGACGCCATCGGGCAGACTTGCGGCGATGACGGGGAGCGCGACCTCGAGCAGGTGCCCGCCTGGGCCCGGGGGAGACGCCGGCGCAAAGACGCCCAACACCGTCAACGACGCGACCTTTGTCGAATCCAGACTCCACTCGCTCCGAACGCGGAACGCGGCCGCATCTCGGTAAGCACCAACCGGACCATCCTGGGGGCCGCGCCTTCGTCATACATGCAATTGATTGAGAGGAAGGCTCAGGTCAGTTCCGACAGGGTCGACGAACTCGTCGAGGCACGTCGTGCCCGCGGCCTTGCTTCGCTCCGACTCGTTCGACGCCTACTTCATCGAGCGCCGAGAGCGACTATGTGTATTGGCCGAACGCGCCATGGGGAACGCGGTCCCACGGGATGTCGATCAGGGTGCCGAGCTGTCGACCCGGCACCAATGTCTCTGCCGAATACTTCTAAAAGCCCAGGCGTCGCATGTCCTCACTGAAGTCCGGCATAGCCGCGTCGCGACGCCTCCGTTCGGCCATGGACTCCTCCCATTGTTCTCGCGAAACGGAGTGGTCCGAGCTATCGACTTTCACGACGAGCGTGTCGATCATTTCCTTGCCGAAAAGCCCGCCCCGCCGTGTCCTGAATAGTCTCGCGCATCCGCCCCAACTCGATTCGAACGTCCAACCCTCCCGAACGTGGTCCACGACGGCTCGTTTGAGCAATTCAGCCACCGTCCGGTTGTACGCGTGTCGTGACAGATGGAGAAACAACTCGTACTGGCGGCGGTACTCGGCGTCACTCAACATGCCGCCAGGGTACTTGACGGGTGCAGGCCGGCGAGGAGTTACGTACGTCGCGCCTTCGTGCACACTCGGCGTGTTCGAACTCGATACTCGCTACGCGCGCGACTTGACTGCAGCCCTATGACAGAATGCGGCTACGAGAATCAGCGATCTGGCGGAGCCCGTGGCGGTTATCGCACACGCCGACGAGAGATTGGAGAACGGATGGACTTCTGGGGCGTTCTGCTCGTCATCGTAGGGATCGTGGTCGGGCTCTGGATCCTCTGGAAGCTGATCGGTGGAGTCGCGAACCTCGCACTATCGGGTCATGACAGGCGCTTCCGTGAGAGTCCGATCGGGGCTGCCATCATACGGATTGGAGAGCAATCCGGAACCAACGACGGTTCGCCTGCCGCGAAGGCACGAGCGGCGGCGATGTTCGAGGACATGCTTCGGCACAGCCCGTTCACCTTTGATGCAGATGGGATCTCTAAAGCTGAAGCAGTCGAGGGCTATGAGATCGCGGTTCGAGCAAGCCGGTTCCCGATCTCCGTCGAAGCGGCGTACGCCGTGACCGGCGCGGCAGATTACGAGGAGCTGTTGGACTGGTCCCAAGACAAGGCAGCTGTCGCGATGGCAAGTGCATTTGTAGCCCTTTACCCCAAATGGCCAACGGCTCATCGCACCGGATCACTGGAAGTCGCGAAGCTGGAGAGGGGTCGATGGGCAATGATGATGGTGCTTCTTGAAGGTCGCGCGCAACGCGAAGGACTGCTCGCCGCCTGACTGGCGACTGGACGGCACCCTCAACAATGCTCCGACCTTGTCGGAGTCTCGACCTCGGTGAGGAAGCTCAGCCTCCATAGCGCTTCGAGTGTCCTCCAGTGGCGCAGTCCCTCACTAAGCCGAAACCCGCGTAGGACAGTGAGGAGTCTGGCGACAGCATCAGAAACCCTTGCGAAAGCACTCGAATCGAGACGAGTCTGAAGTAGTGGCCGCCTCCCACGCGAGGGACATCGTCGGTGGGATCCTGCGTAAGAAGCGCGTAACCTGAACGCCCCCCAACACCCCTAACCCTCCACGAACACGTCCGTGAACCCCCGCAACTCAACGGAACCACGGCTGAACGCGCGCGACCATCCGCGTAGGGGCCCGGGTGCAATCCCTCCGTCTCCGCCAAATAAATGCCTGATCATCACCAATTCGCGGCGCCGAGTCGGCTGATCTGCGTAAAATCTGCGCAGGACTCTTTACGCAAAACACCTGGTGTCGCTCTCGCTCGTGGCCGCCCGCCCCTCTTTCCGCAGGTTTGAAGGGTTCGTCCACGTCAGGGGCCGGGGAAACCATCCCTCGGTCTCGAGCGTGAGACACGGGGTGGCGACACAGGTGTGGGCCTGACTCACCCCGGCATGTCCGGAGAGTTGTTTGTTGGTGTCAGCCGGCTCTCTCGACCGGTTCGATGCGAGCGTAGTCGAGCTGCTCGACCTCGAGTGGGGTGAGGTCGTCGATCGAGCCGTGGGTGCGTTCGGTGTTGAACCACAGCACCCAGGACGCAGTCGCCGCCTCGACCTGGTCGACGTCCCGCCACGGGCCGTCGTGGTGGATGAGTTCGGACTTGTAGAGCCCGATCTGCGACTCTGCGAGAGAGTTGTCGTAGGCGTCGCCGACGCTGCCGACGGACGGATCGATGCCCTCGTCGAAGAGCCGGTCGGTGAAGGCGATCGACGTGTAGACGCTGCCCGCATCGGTGTGATGCGTGAGCCCGCCGAACCCAGCGACGCCTTCACGACGGCGGGTCCACAGAGCCATGTCGAGGCAGTCCAGCACGAGCGGCGTGGTCATGCTCGTGGCGGCGCGCCAGCCGAGGATGCGGCGGGAGTGCGCATCGAACACGAACGCGACATAGACCCACCCCGACCACGTCCAGACGTAGGTGAAGTCGGCGACCCAGAGCTGGTTCGTGCGGAACCTCGCGAAGTGCCGGTCGACGAGGTCGGCTGGCCTGGTCTCCCGCAGATCCGTGTCGACCGGACGCTTGCGCTTCCCGCGGACGACGCCAGCGATCCCGAGTTCTCGCATGAGGCGTTCGACCGTGCAACGCGCGATGTCGTGCCCATCACGGCGGAGCCGCAGCCAGAGCTTGCGGGCGCCGAGAACCTTTCGATGGTCGATCCACGTCTGCAGGATGATCGGCTTCCACCGCTCATCCAACAGTTTCCGCGACGACGACCCGCGCCCGCGAGCGTCGTAGTAGGTCGATGGGGCGACCTAGCAGCCGTGCTGGGTGAGCACGGCGCAGATCGACTCGACACCCCATCGCAGCCCGCCATCACGGCGGTCCTTGTGGTCGCTGATGAACGCGACTATCGCTTCTGTGGCCGGTCGAGCTCGGCCGCGAAGAAAGCCGATGCCGCCTTCAAGATCTCGTTCGCGCGACGCAACTCGGCATTCTCCCGCTTGAGCCGCTTGATCTCCTCCGCCGCCTCGGTCGTGACCCCCGGCCGTTGCCCGGTGTCGACCTGGTTGCGGCGGATCCAGGTCCGGATGGTTTCCGGCGAGCCGATGCCGAGCATCTGCGCGGTCGCCGTCATCGCGGCGTACTCACTCGGATAGTCGGGCCGCAACTCGGCGACCATGCGGACAGCGCGCTCACGAAGCTCGCGCGGATACTTGCTGGGACGTCCCATGAGACAGATCCTTCCAAGGAATCTTGTCTCCGGACATGCCGGGGTGAGTCAGCCAGCAGCGCGGATACCGTTTCCATGCGCGCATCGCGCGGTTGACACGCCCTTTCGGGCGGCGGTGGCACCCCATCTGACTAATGGATTCGCGGCGAACGGGCGCGCCTTCCCTTGGTCAGACTTCAGAGCTCCCCGCTCTTGATCACAGTGGCGGGATCCTCATGCGGGTATCGCCCGGCTGCGGGACCTGCGCGGGCGGACGGGCACCTCCGACGACCGAAGACTGGCATCGCCTCGTACCGGTCTCCATACCTCGTACCGGTCTCCATAGTGGCGCAATGCCTGCCGCCCTTATCGAGGTTCGCCGCCAGTACTCCGTCGACGAGGAAATTGCCATCATCGACGCGGTCCACAGCGCCCTGGTCACGGCCTTCCGGATTCCGCCGGAGGACCGCAACGTCCGACTGATCGTCCACGAACCTCATCTCTTCGCCTGCTCGCCAGACCTCACTCATCCGGAGTATCGGACGATCGTCACCATCGACTGCTTCGCCGGCCGCTCGCTGGACGCGAAGCGCAAGCTGTACGCCGCGATCGTCGAGCGGCTGGGCGCGCTCGGCATCCCAGGGGATCACGTGTCGACCATCGTGCACGAGATCGACCGCCACAACTGGGGCCTCGGCGGTGGCCACGCCGCCAGCGATGTCGACCTCGGGTTCACCGTCAACGTCTAGGCCACCACAGATCACCAATCGGGCATTGCGCGAATGGGGCTCGTTGCGGGCCGCCGGGGGTGAGCCTGAAGCGGGGGCTCCTAGCCCCGGCGCAAGTCGTCAGCGCGTCGGCGCCGACCTAGAATGAGGCGGTGTCGCGCCTCCTGCTGATCCTGGGTGGCGGTCTTGCACTAGGCGCGATCGTGTGCGGGATTCAATTCTTCCTGATTCGTGCCGGGCGATTTCGACGCAACCCGTATCTCGGTCTCCCTGGATACTCATCCGAGACCGATAAGGTCTGGACGCGTGCCCACGAGGCCGCAGCACCGTGGATCGGTCGCGCTGGCGTTGTAGCCGCGGTCTCGGCGGCCGTCGCCGGCATCGGCCTTGCCACCGGCGCAGGGCTTGAAGGACGGGACGTCGTCACCGTTGCCAGCGCTTCAATCGGCGTCATCGCAGCGGGGCTCTACGTATTCGGAGCGAACTACGCCGCCCACCAAGCCACGAAACGGATGAGGCGACGGCGGTGATCGCGGTGCGACGCGATACCCCGTGCTGGGTCGTTCAGCGGTCGTCGATGTCAACCAGCCACCCGGCGAGTGATCGAGCCGTCCGGTCGCCGGGGGCATCGCTGGTGCTGTTGCATTCTGGCTGTGGCGCGGCTCCAACTACTTGCGAAGGCAGCCGCACGCCGCGGGCGGGCTCCAGCGTGGCGGTGCCGGGTCGAGGCACGATCTCGACAACGTAACGTGACGGGCGCGCGCCAGCGAACACCCCGCCGCCAAGCTCACGGCGTACCATCGGCCACTCTTCACCCTCAGCGGGCATGACGGCATCCGGTGGAGCGCCGTGACCAGGACGACGCAACGACCGACGCTCCTCGACCTCGTGCATGACTGCGTGCACGGCGGTCACGCGGCCGTGCACTCGATCGGCGAGTTCCTCTTCGTGGTGCGACTCGATCGCGTCCACCGTGGCGATCAGTGCCGAACCGAGCAGTTCGGCCAATGATGGATCCGGGGTTCGTGTGGCGACGCCGAAGTCGACCTCGTCTCCGACTCCGAATGCGTCACCGCAGCACGCCCACTCCCACTCCGTCAGCCACACGCGGGTCATGCAGGCCACGGTAGCGAGTGATCAGCTTCCCATCTGCACCGGCCCGAACATCGGTGGTCTATCTGTCGGCGACGCTCGAGAACCCGGCCAAAACGACGCTTGAAAACTAGGCCACCCAGACCAGATTGGGTGGGTGATCTCCTTGGAAGATTGGGCGTTGATCAGGCGGCTGGTCGCGGACGGGGTTCCGCAGCGCCAGGTCGC
>NZ_DASRXZ010000090.1:0-12864 GCF_035687345.1 Microbacterium sp. | reverse complement strand
CGGACGATGCTGCCCTGATCGGCACACACCTCAGGATCTGCACAGGACTCGGTCAGCACGAAGCACCCGGCGGCATACTCTTCTCATCCCGATCAGCCACGATCGAGGAGGGGCATGAGCGCGGCCGACCAGGACGGCGATGCCGATGACGTGCGCAGCGAGTCCGGTCATCGGTCGATCTGGCTGCGGCCCGCCGGCATCTCGGCGCTCGCTGCGGTGGCGGCGGTGATCGTGACACTCGTCGGCGTGCTCGTGAGCCTTCAACAGGGTGCGTCGCCGACGCAGCATCCGCCGGCCCAGCAGTCATCGACGAGTACTGATCGACCGGCGCTCTTCGTCTACGGCTCCTCCATGCCGGGGCAGTCGCGCTACGACCTCATCGCGGAATATGTCCTGGAGTCGAAGGCGGATGCCGCGGAAGGCTTCCTGTACGACTCCGGGCTCGGATACCCGCTGGCGAAGTTCGGACCGGGCGGCGAGGTTCGCGGGGTCGTGCTGTACCTGCATCCGGAGACGGCAGACGATGTGCTCCGCGAGATGACGCGCGTGGAAAGCGGCCTCTTCCATCCTCGAAAGATCCGCACGCAGGGCGGCGTCACCGCCACCGCGTACGAATGGATCGGCGCCACCGACGGATTCCCGCGCATCGCCGAGTGGGACGGGTCCACGGCAGACTACGGGCTCATCGTCGACGAGCGCACGCTCGCCGTGGGCGACTGCTACAGCCGGACCGCGCGCGCCTTGGAGGTCATGACCACGTTGTGCGCCGCACCGCACGCATACGAGGTGTTCGCGCTCGTCGATGCCGGTGGCGATGCGCAAGCGTCGTGCGAGGGTGAGTTCGCAGCGTTCGCGGGGCTGCCCTATGCCGAATCCATCCTGGAGGTCGAGTACGTGGCGTCCGACCGAGGCGTCGCCTGCGTCGTGTTCGAGCCCGAGGTCCTGACCTCCGGCAGCCTCGCGAGCGCCCGTCGCTGAGACGCCTCACGCGATGCGACCCAGCAGTTCGAGCACCGCGAGCGCGTAGGCATCCGCGGGTTCCGGATGCTCGAACACCAGCGTCTCGCCGGCGACCTCGATCGCGACCTCGTGCGTGTCGGGCAGGCGCCGCAGCGACCGGAAGGCGCCGCGCAGCAGCTCGCGCAGCTGGTGCTCGTGGGGCAGCCACAGCGCGTCCTCGAGCGCGACGGAATCCAACGCCCACTCGGTGGTGCCGTTGAACGCGAGGAGCTTGCCGGTCGGGTACTCGCGCGGCTCGATCGTCATCTCGCTCACGACGAAGACGTCCGCCTCGAACTCCGGTTCGTCGAGCTGGAACCGGTCGCCCGAGCGCGGATGCCACACGAGCCCCGCGTCGCGCAGCGCGATCGCCAGATCGGTCGAGATCATGACGCCAGCGTAGGGCGGTCGGGAGGGCTCACTGCCGGAGTCCGCCGAGATCCTGCCGATTCGCAGGCGCCGGCACAGGCGGCATCCGCATGGACTCTAGGCTGAACCGCATGCCCGCACCCGTCACCCTCCCCCGTCGCTCGTGGGGCGACCCCGCCGCCGAGCGGCGCGCCCTGCTCGTCCACGGTCTCGGCTCGAACGCCGCGCTCATGTGGCGGTTCGGAGTCGCGCTCGCCGACGACGGGTGGCGGGCGGATGCCGTCGACCTGCGCGGCCACGGAGACGCGCCGCGCGCGCTCGATTACACGCTCGAGGCCTACGCGGCCGACCTCGCGGTGACGCGCGCGGCATCCGGATCGTGGGATCTCGTGATCGGCCACTCGCTCGGCGGAGCCGCGGCGACCCTCGTCGCGTCGCGCGACGGGTCGTGGGCGAAGAGGCTCGTGCTCGTCGACCCCGCGATCCACCTGACGCCCGCCGACCGCGAGAACGTTCGCGTGAGCCAGGAGGAGGCGTTCGCGGACCCGTCCATCGAGGCGGTGCGGGCGCAGCATCCGTCATGGCACGAGCTCGACATCGAGCTCAAGGCAGCCGCCGCGCAGCAGGCGAGCCGGTGGGCCGTCGAGCAGACGAGCGCGCAGAACGCGGACTGGGACGTGCGCGACGCTGCGGTGCGCCTCGCTGTTTCGACGCACGTGATCGCCTCCGATCCCGCGGTGTTCAGCCTCTTCGCGGGAAAGCCCGCGGCCGAGGTCGTGCACGAGAACCGCAGCATCACCATGTCGGTCGTCACGGGGGCGGGGCACTCCCCCCACCGCGACAAGCCCGACGACACGATCGCGCACCTGCGGGAGGCCCTGCGCCGCTGACGAGGGCCAGAATGGGCGAGTGAGCGATTTCGACCCCTCCGCGTTCCTGTCCGACGAGCTGCTCGAGCGCATCCGCTCGCGCGCCGCCGGGTACGACCGCGACAACGCCTTCCCTCAGGAGGACCTCGACGAGCTGCGCGCCGCGGGCTACCTCGCGATCCTCGTGCCCGAGGAGCTCGGCGGCGCCGGGCTCGGGCTGGCCGAGACCTCCGTTCTTCAGCAGCGCCTCGCAGGCGCCGCACCCGCGACCGCCCTCTCCGTCAACATGCACCTCGTGTGGACGGGGGTCGCGAAAGTGCTCGCCGACCGCGGCATCGACTCGCTGCGGTTCGTGGAGGAAGGAGCGGCTGCGGGCGAGCTCTTCGCGTTCGGCATCAGCGAAGCCGGGAACGACCTCGTGCTGTTCGGGAGCGACACGGATGCCGCGCCCCGCCCCGACGGCGGGTACGCGTTCACCGGCAGGAAGATCTTCACGTCGCTCGCGCCGGCCTGGACCCAGCTCGGACTGCACGGCCTCGACACGACGAGCGACGACGGGCCGAAGATGGTCTACGCGTTCGTGTCGCGCTCGGAGGAGGCCGACGGGCGCGTCGTGACGCGCGACGACTGGGACACGCTCGGCATGCGTGCGACGCAGAGCCGCACGACCGAGCTGCACGGCGCGATCGCGCCCGCCGACCGCGTGGTGCGTCGCATCGATCCGGGCCCGAACCCCGACCCCATCGTGTTCGGCATCTTCAGCGTGTTCGAGCTGCTCCTCGCATCGGTGTACACCGGCATCGCGCGGCGCGCGCTCGACCTCGCGGTCGAGACGGCGGGCAAGCGCCGGTCGAAGAAGACGGGGCTCGCGTACAGCCAGGACCCCGACATCCGCTGGCGTGTCGCCGACATGGCGCTTGCGTACGACGCGCTGCCACCGCAGCTGTGGTCCCTCTCGCGCGACGTCGACGAGCGGGTCGACCACGGCGCGCGCTGGTTCTCGCTCCTGTCGGGCATCAAGCACCGCGCCGTCACGATGGCCAAGCGCGTCGTCGACGACGCCGTGCTCGTCGCGGGCGGTTCGTCCTACTTCTCGTCGAACGAGCTCGGGCGCCTGTACCGCGACGTGCTGGCGGGGCTGTTCCACCCGTCGGATCCCGAGTCGGCGCACTCGACGGTCGCGACGGCGTGGCTCGGGCCGCTCGAGAGCTGAAGTCGTCGCCGCGGAACTGGTCAGGAATCGAGAAGCCGGGCGGATGCCGCATCCGTAGCCTGAAACCATGAACGCAGCCAACGACACGCACACCGGATTCTCTGAAGAAGAGCGCGCCGCGATGAAGGAGCGCGCCGCCGAGCTCAAGGCGCAGCGCAGCGGCGGTTCGAAGGTCAAGCAGCTCGAGAAGGACCGCAAGGCGGTGCAGGAGGCGATCGCGGCGCTGCCTGACGAGGACCGCGTGCTCGCCGAGGCCATCCACGAGATCGTGATCTCGGTCGCGCCCCAGCTCGACCCCAAGACGTACTACGGCATGCCCGCGTACGCGCGCGACGGCAAGGTCATGATCTTCTTCTCGCCGGCGTCGAAGTTCAAGGAGCGGTACGCGTCGCTCGGGTTCAACCCCGACGCGAACCTCGACGACGGCAACATGTGGCCGACGACCTTCGCCGTCCTGAAGCTGACGGATGCCGAGAGGAAGCGCATCGCGGCCCTCGTGAAGCAGGCCGTCAGCTGACTGAGGATCGTCCGCGTACGCGCCCGTCGCCCTCTTCACCGGCACGGGCGCGTGCGAGGATGACCGCATGACGCGCACGCCGACCCCTGAGATCGTCGAAGGGCTGCTGAGTCCCGCCGACCAGGCGCGTCGCCACGGCCTGCGCGTCATGAAAGGCGTGGCGCTCGGCGCCCTGCTGTTCATGGCGGTGCTCTTCGCGGTCGCGTTCGCGCTGCAGGAGCAGTACGAGTGGCTCGCATACGTGCGCGCCGCGGCCGAGGGCGGCATGGTCGGCGCGCTCGCCGACTGGTTCGCGGTGACGGCGCTGTTCCGGCATCCGCTGGGGATCCCGATCCCGCACACCGCGATCATCCCCAACCGCAAGGACGAGATCGGCCGCAACCTCGGCGAGTTCGTCGAGACGGAGTTCCTGCGCGGCGAGCTCGTGCGCACGAAGCTCGAATCGACGCCGATCGCGGCGCGCCTCGGCGAGTGGCTGCGCGAGCCTTCGACAGGCTCAGGCACCTCCCACGCCGAGCGCGTCGGGGAAGAGGCATCCGTCGTCGCGTCGGGCCTGTTGCGCGCGCTGAGCGACGACGACGTGCAGGAGGTCATCGAGGCCCTCGCGCGCGAGCACCTCATCGCGCCCGAGTGGGGACCGCCGCTCGGCGGGTGGCTCGAGCGCGTCGTCGAGGGAGGCGCGCACCACGGGGCCGTCGACCTCGCGGTCGACAGCGTCGCGGGATGGCTCGAAGCCAACCACGACGCGTTCCGGGGGCTCGTGTCGCGGCGGCTGCCGTCGTGGGTGCCTTCGATCGCGCAGCGACTCGTCGACGATGCCGTGTACAACGAGGCGGTCAAGTTCGTCTCGGCGATGCAGCGGGACCCGCGGCATCCGGCCCGCCTCGCCATCGACGGCTACCTCGCCCGCCTCGCCGAGCACCTGCAGCACGACCCCGCCACGATCGGACGCCTGGAAGACGCGAAGGTCGCGGTGTTCGACAGCCCGCGTGTGCGCGAGCTCGCGGGCGAGGCCTGGAACGCGGCGAAGTCGGGACTGCTGACGTCGCTCGCCGACCGCGACAGCGCGCTGCGGCGTCGCATGACCGAAGCGCTCGTCCAGATCGGCGAACGGCTGGTGACGGATGCCTCGCTGCAGCGCCGCGTCGACACCCTCGTCACCGACGCGGCGGTCGTGCTGGTCGACCGCTACCGGCACGACATCGCCTCGATCATCACCGACACGGTCGAGCGGTGGGATCCCGCCGAGACGACCGAGAAGATCGAGCTCATGGTCGGTCGCGACCTGCAGTACATCCGCCTGAACGGCACGATCGTCGGCGCGCTCGCGGGCCTCGTGATCTTCTCCGTCGCGCACGCTCTGCTGGGCTGACTGAGGGCTACCGCGGTGGTCGGCGCGATGGCCGCGTCGGTAGCCTGGGGGCATGGCCGCCAGCGGCGAGAACCTCGTCTTCAGCTACGGCACCCTGCTCGATCCCGACGTGCAGCGCGCGGTGTTCGGACGCGCGCTCGACGGCGAGGACGACGTGCTCGTCGGCTACACGATCGACTACATCGACGTGCCCGACCCGCGCGTGTTCGAGCTGTCGGGAAAGTCCGTGCATCCGATCATCCGGCCCACCGGGAACGCCCTCGACAAGGTGGTCGGCAAGGTCCTGAGGCTCACCGACGAGGAACTCGACGCCGGCGACGACTACGAACAGTCGATGTACCGGCGGGCAGCCGTGGCCCTCGCAAGCGGACGCACCGCGTGGGTGTACATCTCGACTCCCGAAGGAGACCTGCGTGACTCTGCCGACTGATCCGCTGTGGCCGCGAGCGGGCGGGTGGCCGGCGCCTGAGCCCGGCACCGATGCGGATGCCGCGCTGCTCGGCGTACCCACGTGGCGCACTTCGCTGTCGCCGACGGGCGCTCACGCGACACCGGCGGCGGTGCGCGAGGCGCTGCGCCGCTACTCGCCGACGGTCCTGCTGCAGGGCGAACCCGAACGGCACGCGATCGCGGGGCCTGTCGAACCCGTGGATCTCGATGAGGTGCTGCGGATCGTGGACGCGGGCGACGTCGACGAGCCGGACGGCCCCGACGGCGAGGCGACCGCGCGCGAGGCGGTCGCGCGCTTCGCCGAGCGGACCGGACTCGTGATCGCGCTCGGCGGCGACAACTCCGCGACCTACCCCGTCGCACAGGGCGCGCGGGCGACGGGGCTCATCACGATCGACGCGCACTTCGACCTGCGCGACGGCGTCTCGAACGGCTCGCCCGTGCGGCGGCTCGTCGAGGACGGCCTCGACCCGTCGCGCATCGTGCAGCTGGGCATCGCGGACTTCGCGAACTCCTCCGCGTATGCGCGCCGCGCGGCGGAATGGGGCATCACGGTCGTGACCTGCGAGGAGCTGCGCCGCCGCGGAGCGGCCGACGTGATCGCCGACGCGCTCGACGTCGCCGGAGCGTGGCCGGGCGACGAGGCGTCCGGAGTCCGCGTCCATCTCGACGTCGACGTCGACGTGTGCGACCGCGCAGTCGCCCCGGGGTGCCCGGCGTCGGTGCCCGGCGGACTCGAGGCACGCGAGCTGCGCGCGCTGGTGCGGGCGGCCGGGGCGGACCCGCGCGTCACGAGCGCCGACATCGTCGAGGTCGACGCGACGGCGGATGCCGCGGACGGCCGCACCGTGCGGCTCGCGGCGCTGTGCGTGCTCGAGCTGCTCGCGGGGCGTGCGCTGCGCGCCGCAGACAACGCCCGTGGCATGCTGAGCGCATGATCTCGCTCGCGCTCGTGCGGCACGCCAAGTCGGATTGGAGCACGGTGAAGCGCCCCGACGGGCGCCTCGTCGCCGACCACGACCGCCCGCTCAACGACCGTGGCGGGCGCGACGCGCCCCGCATGGCGCAGCGGCTCGCCGACGCGGGGTTCCGCGCCGACGTCGTGCTCTCGAGCACCGCGCTGCGCGCCCGCACGACCGCTGAGGCGTTCGCCGACGCGCTCGGGGCGCCGCTGTCGCTCGAAGACGAGCTGTACGGAGCCTCGTCGAAGACGCTGTGGGCCGTGGCGTCGGCGGCGGGGCATCCGCGTGTTCTCGTCGTCGCGCACGACCCGGGGATGAGCGCGCTCGCGGCCGACCTGTCGCGCGACCGCATCGAGCACATGCCGACGTGCGCCGTCGCGACGTTCACGTGGGACACCGACGACTGGGACGTCGCCGATTCGCTCGAGCCCGTCGACTGGACGTACGACACGCCGCGCTGAGGTCGCCGACGCAAGGCTAGAGGGCTGCGCCGTCCTTCCACACGCGCCCGACGAGCGGCACGCCCGGGCGGTACGCGAGGTGCGTGCGCGTCGGCGCGTCGAGCAGCACGAGGTCGGCGCGAAGGCCGGGAGCGATCGCCCCGACGTCGTCGCGCCGCAGCGCACGGGCTCCCCCGGCGGTCGCCGCCCACACCGCCTCGGCCGGTGTCATGCCCATCTCGCGCACGGCGAGCGCGATCATCAGCGGCATCGAGCTCGTGAAGCTCGACCCCGGGTTGCAGTCGCTCGCGATCGCGACGGTCACGCCCGCGTCGATGAGCCGCCGCGCGTCGGGGTACGGCTGACGCGTCGAGAACTCGACGCCCGGCAGGAGCGTCGCGACCGTGAGCGAGGACGCGAGCGCCGCGACATCCGCGTCATCGAGGTAGGTGCAGTGATCGACGGATGCCGCGCCCATCGCGACCGCGAGCCGGACACCCTCCCCGAGCCCGAGCTGGTTGCCGTGCACGCGCGGCTCGAGGCCGTGTGCGATGCCGGCGGCGAGCACGCGGCGGGACTCCTCGGGCGTGAACGCGCCCGTCTCGCAGAAGACGTCGACCCAGCGGGAGTGCGGTGCGCACGCGCGCAGCATCGCGCCGCACACGAGCTCGACGTAGTCGTCGCGGCGGTCGGCGTACTCCTGCGGCACGACGTGCGCACCGAGGAACGTCACCTCGGGCGTGACCTCGGCGGCGAGCCGCGCCAGGCGCTCCTCGTCGGCGACCGTGAGCCCGTACCCGGTCTTGATCTCGAAGGTCGTCGTGCCCTGCGCATGAAGCTCTGCCACGAACGCGCGCAGCCGCCGTCGCAGCGCGTCGTCGCTCGCCTCCCGCGTCGCGGCAACCGTGCGCCGTATGCCTCCTGCGGCATACGGCGTTCCCGTCATGCGGGCTTCGAACTCGTCGGCGCGGTCGCCCGCGAACACGAGGTGCGTGTGGCTGTCGACGAACCCCGGGATGACCGCCCGCCCTTCGGCGTCGACGACCTCGACGCGCACATCCTGCGGGGTGCGGGCCTCCGCCGCAGAGCCGACCCATGCGATGCGCTCGCCCTCGATGAGCACAGCCGCGTCGCGGCGCGTGCCGCACGGGTCATCCGGCGTGCCGACGTTCGTCGTGAGCTCGCCGATGTTCGTGATGAGCGTCGCGGTCACCGCATCCGTCCCCTTCGTCTCCTGCCCCCAAGGTGCCGAGATTGCACGAACGGCGATTCGGATTCCCCGACCCCGGTCATTCGCGCAGTCTCGGCGCCCGGCGGCACCCGCCGCCGCACGTGTCAGTCGTCGATCATCGGGATCTTGAGGCCGCGCTCGCGCGCGACCTCCTTCGCCCGCTCGTACCCCGCGTCGACGTGCCGCATGACACCCGAGCCGGGGTCGTTCGTCAGCACCCGCTCGAGCTTCTCGGCGGCGAGCGCCGAGCCGTCGGCGACGGTGACCTGGCCGGCGTGGATCGAGCGCCCGATGCCCACGCCTCCGCCGTGGTGGATCGACACCCATGCGGCGCCGGATGCGGTGTTGAGCAGCGCGTTGAGCAGGGGCCAGTCCGCGATCGCGTCGGACCCGTCGGCCATCGCCTCGGTCTCGCGGTATGGGCTCGCGACGGAACCGGCGTCGAGGTGGTCGCGGCCGATCACGATCGGCCCCGACAGCTCGCCCGACGCGACCATCTCGTTGAACTTCAACCCGGCGAGGTGCCGCTCCTTGTAGCCGAGCCAGCAGATGCGCGCCGGGAGGCCCTCGAAGTGCACGGCGTCGCCCGCCTTCTCGAGCCACCGCACGAGCCCGGCGTTCTCGGGGAACAGGTCCATGACGGCGCGGTCGGTCTTGCGGATGTCCTCCGGATCGCCCGAGAGCGCGACCCACCGGAACGGTCCGCGCCCTTCGGCGAACTGCGGTCGGATGTACGCCGGCACGAAGCCGGGAAACTCGAACGCGCGGTCGAACCCGCCGAGCTTCGCCTCGGCGCGGATCGAGTTGCCGTAGTCGAACACCTCGGCTCCCGCATCCTGGAAGCCGACCATCGCGGCGACATGCTTGGCCATGCTGCCGCGCGCACGGGCGGTGAAAGCCTCGGGGTCACGCTCGGCCTCGGCCTTCCAGTCCTCGAACTCGATGCCGACCGGCAGGTACGCGAGCGGGTCGTGCGCGCTCGTCTGGTCGGTCACGACGTCGACCGCGATCTCGCCGGCCTGATGACGCGCGAGCAGGTCGGGGAAGACCTCGGCGGCGTTGCCGAGGACTCCGACGGAGAGTGCCTCGCCGGCGTCTTTGGCGGCGAGGACGCGGGTGAGCGCTGCGTCGAGGTCGGTCGTGTACTCGTCGAGGTAGCCGTGCTCGACGCGCCGCTTCAGGCGCGACTCGTCGACGTCGACGATGAGGACGACTCCCCCGTTGAGGGTGACGGCGAGCGGCTGCGCGCCACCCATGCCGCCGCAACCGGCCGTGAGCGTGAGGGTGCCCGCGAGGCTCGCGGATGCCGCATCCGCCCCCCTCTTCGACGCGAGCGACCGCGCGACCGCCGCGAACGTCTCGTACGTGCCCTGCAGGATGCCCTGCGTGCCGATGTAGATCCACGACCCCGCGGTCATCTGCCCGTACATCGTGAGGCCGAGCTCTTCGAGCCGGCGGAACTCGGGCCACGTCGCCCAGTCGCCCACGAGGTTCGAGTTCGCGATGAGCACGCGCGGCGCCCACTCGTGCGTGCGGAACACCCCGACCGGCTTGCCCGACTGCACGAGCAGCGTCTCGTCGGGCTCGAGCTCGTCGAGTGTACGCACGATCGCGTCGAACGCCTCCCACGAGCGAGCCGCACGGCCCGTGCCGCCGTACACGACGAGGTCCTCGGGATGCTCGGCGACCTCGGGGTCGAGGTTGTTCATGAGCATGCGCTTGGCGGCCTCGGCGCCCCAGCTCTTCGCGGTGCGGTCCGCGCCGCGCGGCGCGCGCACGGTGCGGGCCTGCTGTGCACTCGGTGTCTCGATCATCGGCTCTGCTCCTCTGGGGTGTCGTGTGCGGGCGCGGCGTCGAACGCAGCGCGGGCGATCGCGCCGGCGGCGACGAGTTCGGTCGCCGCCTCGATGTCGGGCGAAAGGAAGCTGTCGGCCCCGGGGCCGCCGACGCGCGTGCGAAGGAGATCGCGCGCCGCGGCGGTCGCGGGGGCCGGATCGAGGGGTGCCCTCAGGTCGAGCGCACGGGCCGCTGTGACGAGCTCGATCGCGAGCACGCGCGCGAGACCGTCGATCGCACGCCGCAGCTTGCGCGCCGCCGCCCAGCCCATCGAGACGTGGTCCTCCTGCATCGCCGACGACGGAATCGAATCGACGGATGCGGGCGCCGCGAGCCGTTTGAGCTCGGACACGATCCCCGCGGCGGCGTACTGCGCGATCATGAGGCCCGAGTCGACTCCCGCCTCGTGCGCGAGGAACGGCGGAAGTCCGTTGCTGCGCGCGGGGTCGAGCGCGCGGTCGGTGCGACGCTCCGAGATCGACGCGACGTCGGCGACCGCGATCGCGAGGAAGTCGAGCACGTACGCGACGGGCGCGCCGTGGAAGTTGCCGTTCGACTCGACGCGCCCGTCGGGCGTGATCACGGGATTGTCGATCGCGGCGGCGAGCTCGCGCGACCCGATGAGGCTCGCGTGCTCGAGCGTGTCGCGTGCGGCACCGTGCACCTGGGGCGAGCAGCGCAGCGAGTAGGCATCCTGCACGCGCGTGCACACGGCGGGGTCGCGGTGCGACGCCATGATCGCGGAGTCCGCGAGCAGCGCCCGCAGATTCGCGGCCGACGCCGCCTGGCCCGTCTGCGGACGCAGCGTCATGAGGTCGGCGGCGAACACCGCGTCGGTGCCGAGCTGGCTCTCGATCGACATCGCGGCGGCCACGTCGGCCGTGTCGAGCAGCATCCGCAGGTCATGGGCGGCCAGCAGCAGCATTCCGAGCATTCCGTCGGTGCCGTTGATGAGCGCGAGCCCCTCTTTCTCGCGGAGCTCGAGGGGCGTGACGGATGCCGCGGCGAGCGCCTCCGCCGCGCGCACGATCTCGCCCGATGCCCCCGGGTTGTGGACGTCGATTACCCGCACATCGCCCTCGCCCATCGCCGCGAGCGCGATGTGCGCGAGCGGCGCCAGGTCGCCCGAGCATCCGAGCGACCCGTACTCGCGCACGATCGGCGTGATGCCCGCGTTGAGCATCGCCGCGTAGGTCTCGACCACCACGGGCCGCACACCCGTGCGACCGGTCGCGAGCGTCTGGAGGCGCAGCAACTGCAGTGCGCGGACGACCTCGGCCTCCACCTCGGGGCCCGTGCCGGCGGCGTGCGAGCGGATGAGGCTCGCCTGCAGCTGCATCCGCCGATCCCGCGGGATGAACGTCGTCGCAAGGGCGCCGAAGCCGGTCGAGATGCCGTAGTGGGGCTGGGGGTCGTCGGCGAGACCCTCGACGAGCGAGCGGGTGGCGGCGACGCGCTCGAGGGCTGCGGGGTCGAGCTCGACGCGCGCGCCGTGACGGGCGACGGCGACGACGTCGTCCGGGCGCAGGGGTGCGGCGCCCACCGTGACGACGTCGAGCGAAGGGGTGACGGTGGTCATGTGAGAGATTCCACACCCGCGCACCGGCGCGCGACAGCGGTGCGTGCCATCCTGTGTCTGTGATCCCAGACAAGCCCCAGGTCCCCGCGGCCGACCAGACCCTCCGGATCCTGTCGTTCCTCGCGCGCCAGCGCGGACCCGCCGCGGCGCAGGCGATCGCGACGCAGCTCGGGATCCCGCGCTCGACCGTCTACCACCTGCTGCGCACACTCGCCGCGCACGGCTTCGTCGTGCACGTGCCCGCCGAGCGACGGTGGGGCCTGGGCACCGCGGCGTTCGAGCTGGCAGGAGGCTATGCGCGGCAGCAGCCGCTCGCGCGTCTCGGCCGCCCGATCGTCGCGGCTCTCGCCGACCGTGCGGGCGAGAGTGCGCACCTCGCGGTCATGACCGGTCGGGACGTGCTGTACATCGTCGAGGAGCGCGCTCCGCGACGGCCCGCTCTCGTCACCGACGTCGGCGTGCGCCTGCCCGCCCACCTCACCGCGACCGGGCGCGCGATGCTCGCGGCGCTCCCTCGCGAGCAGGTTCGGGCGCTGTATCCGGATGCCTCCGCCTTCGCCGATCGCACAGGTCGCGGTCCCGCGAATCCGCGCGAGCTGCGCGAGGTCCTGCGCGAAGTGCGCAGTCGCGGCTACGCCGTCGAGGACGGGGAGGTCACCCTCGGGCTGCGATCGGCGGGCGTCGCCGTGCGCGACCACGCCGGCTGGCCGGCGGCGGCGATCGCCGTCACGTGGCCTGAGGACTCCGACACGGATGCCGACCGCGTCGCGGCCCTGGTGGGCGACGCCGCCGAGGAGCTCTCGCGCCGCATCGGCGGCAGGTGACTTTCGGGATAGGCCGATCAGGGCGCATCCGCAACCCCTAGTGCGGCTCTCGCCGAGCGCGCCTATCGTGGCCCCATGCTCCCTGTAGACATTCCGGACAGAGAACGGCTCATCTCCCTCACGGAGCACCGGGACGCGGCGAGCGTGTCGATCAGCCTCGCGTCGTCTCCGGTCCCTCAGGACCACGAACGCATCCGCATAGC
>NZ_DASRXZ010000089.1:0-33814 GCF_035687345.1 Microbacterium sp. | reverse complement strand
CCGAGCCCGAGGAGATCGCGAACGTCGTCGCGTTCCTCGCGTCGGACGAGGCCAACGTCATCAACGGCACGGTGGTCAGCGTCGACGACGGCTACTCGGTGTTCAAGCAGCGCCTCGACCTGCCGGTGTTCTGATCGGAGGAGCCGTGAACCTCGATCTCGAGCTTCAACTCGACATCGCCTTCCACGTGTCCGCGGTCGTCGCGGACCCGACGCCCGAGGCGCTCGCCGCGGTGCTTCCGCGGCTGCGCGAGGCGGGGTACCGGCGGGCGGTCCTGCCGCCGCTGGATCCGGCCTCGACGGATGCCGCGGCCCTGCGCCGCGCGTTCGAGGAGGCCGACATCGCGCCGATCGCGATGACGGGACAGGCTCCGGGTGCAGATGTGTCTTCGGCCGATGAAGCGGAGCGCCGCGAGGGTGCCGCGGCGCTCCGCGGGGCCGTGGCGTTCGCGGCCGCACTCGGCGCGGATCAGCTGAACGGCGTGCCGTACGGGCTGTTCGGCCCGCCGGGCGCTCCGACGCCGCGCGCCGCTCTGGAGCGGGCCGCGCGCGAGGTCGGCGCGGTCGCCGACGAGGCATCCGATCGCGGCATCACGATGACGTTCGAGGTGCTCAACCGCTACGAGACGTCCGCGATCAACACCGCCGCGCAGGCGCTCGAGTTCGTCGAGCTGAGCGGGTCGCGCAGCCTCGGGATCCACCTCGACACGTACCACATGGCGATCGAGGAGGCCGACATGGCGGCAGCCATCCGCGACGCGCTGCCCCGACTCGCGTACCTCGAGCTGGGGCAGTCCGGGCGCGGGTTCCTCAGCACAGGCGTCGTCGACATCCCGAAGGTCGTGCAGCAGACGCTCGACGAGGGCTACACCGGCCGGTGGGGGGTCGAGGCGTTCTCGCGGCCGCTCGTCGGCGACGGCGCGGGCGACATGCTCGCGATCTGGCGCGCGCCGTACGACGACGGTCTCGAGCTCGCGGCCGATGCGGTGCGGGTCATCCGAAGGGGATGGGCCGAGAGCGCGGCAGGGCGCCGCGCGCAGCGACTGGCACGCAGCGGCGCCTGAATCCGGAGCGCGTGGGCGCCGGCGCCGCTCAGCGGGGGCGACGCCGGCGGCTCACGCCGCTCTGGTTCTGGATCGCGCTCGCCGTGATCGGCGTCGCAAGGGCGGCCGACACGAGAAGAATCCCGGCCACGAAGACGAGTCCCTGGAACGCCTCCAGGTTGAAGGACAGCCCGAACAGGTACATCCCGCCGAGGAACAGGACCGCATACAAGGCAAACAGCACAGCGCCACCTCCTGGTTGCCTGCCACCCTACGCGGAACGCGCGGTTTTCTCCTCCTCACTCCCGCCCCGGGGGACTGTGCACCGACTCGCACCGCCAGACGTGTCAGTATTCCTGCAAGCAATTGCAGGCAGCGATCCGGCCTGACTGGGCAGGGCGGATCCGTCCGCGTCGCCGCAGTCGGGCGACCGCGATGGAGGGGGTGGGCGTCCTGTGTCCCTGACGGACGAGGAACGCGAGCAGGGTGAGGCGCAGTCGCGGATGCTGCGACTCCACACCTCGCCCGGACACCTCATCCGGCGCTCGCACCAGATGCACACCGCCCTGTGGACGGAGGAGTTCGACGGCGAGGTCACCGGTCCCCAGTACGCGCTGCTCAGCGTGCTCACGGCCGGCTCGATGGATCAGCGCTCCGCCGGGCAGAGCGCCTCGCTCGACAAGTCGACCGCCGCGGACGTCGTCGCGCGGCTCGAGCGCCACGGCTGGCTCGCGCGCCAGCGGGACACGCGCGATCGGCGGCGCTACCTGCTGTCGCTCACGACGCCCGCGCGCTCCGCGCTGCGCCACATCACACCGCGCGTGGCGGAGGTGCAACGTCGGTTCCTCGAACCCCTCTCGCCCGACGGCTCCGCGTGGTTCGCGGCGGCGCTGGCCCGCGTCGCGTACAGGGGAGAGCCGCCCGCCCTTCCGGAGGATGCGGATGCCTCGTTCGCGCTGCCGCCGGCGAAGGCGCCGGGCCATCTGCTGAGGCGGAGCGAACAGCTGCAGGGCGTGTACTGGACGGAGCACGTCGGCTCGCTGCTGACGTCGCCCCAGTACGCGCTGCTGACGGCGGTCGCGTGGAACGACGACATCGACCAGAGCACGGCCGGCGAACTCGCCTCGCTCGACAAATCGAGCACGACGGACGTCATCGCGCGTCTCGTGCGTCGCGGACTGGTCACCGCGCGACCCGACCCGCACGATCGCAGGCGCAAGCTCATCGACCTCACCGCGGAGGCGCGGGAGGTGGTCGAGCGCGTCGCGGTCGCGGCGGAGCTCGTGCAGCGTGACCTGCTCGCTCCGCTGGCGGCGGATGAGGTGACGCGCTTCGTCTCGCTGCTCGAGGTGGTCGCCTACCGGCGTCCGCTGCTTCGGGCGGAGCATCCGTTACTCAATTGAGAAGCATCCGTTATTCAACTGATCTGTGACGAGCGTCAAGAAAACCTTGACAATCCATCCGCGCGCGACCCATGATGTGAGCACCGACACAGCGACGTGCGACTTTGACAGGCGATGGGTGCCCGAACCTGCGGCGTCGCCCCGGTCGGTCCTGCCCACACTGCTCACGAGAGGCTTGTCAATGAAGAAAGCTCTTGCCGCCATCGCGATCGGCGCGGCGGCCGTCCTCGCACTCAGCGGATGCACCGACTCCGCCGCACCTTCCGCCACCTCCACCGCGACCGACGACCCGGGCAGCGGCGAGCTCACGACCGTCCGCGTCGCGGCGCTTCCGATCGCCGAGACCGGTGCCCTGTGGGCCGCGATGGACGAGGGGATCTTCGAGGCCCACGGCCTCGAGATCGAGGTCGTCCCCGCCCAGGGCGGCGCGAACGCCATCCCGGCGCTGCTCAGCGGCGACATCCAGTTCGCGATCGGCCAGCCCTTCGGCCCGATCCGCGCCGACCTGCAGGACCTCGGCGTCGTGATCGTCGGCAACTACGCCAACAGCCTCGCCGAGGGCACCGACGTGAACGCCGTCGTCGCACTGGGCGACTCGGGCATCACGCGCCCCGCCGATCTCGCGGGCAAGAAGGTCTCGGTCAACACGCTCGGCGCGGCCGGCGACCTGACGATCCGCAAGGCCGTGCAGGACGACGGCGGCGACCCCTCGACGATCGAGTTCGTCGAGGTCGCGTTCCCCGACGTCCCCGCGCAGCTCGAGGCGGGCACGATGGACGCCGCGTGGGCGCCCGACCCGTTCCGCGCCATGATCGTGGGCGGCGGCGGTGTCTCGGTCGTCGCGCCGTACCAGGCGACCATCCCGGGCCTCACCGTGCTCACGAACATCACGACGCAGGAGCTCCTCGACTCCGACCCCGAGCTCGTCGCCGCGTACGCGGCCGCGATGTCGGAGGCGCTCGAGTGGGCTGCGAACAACGAGGCCGCGGTCCGCACCGCGATCGCCACGAACCTCGAGATCCCCGAGGAGGCTGCGGCGGGCATCACGCTGCCGGAGTTCACGTGGGACCTCGCCGGTGCCGGCATCGAGGAGCTGGGCGCGCTCGCGGTCGAGTTCGAGTACATCGAGGGCGAGCCCGACTACAGCCGCCTGATCCAGCAGCAGTAGGAATGGCCTGAGGAGGGGCGGATGCCTCGGCCGAGGCATCCGCCCCTCCCTCCGTTCCCGCCCCCCGCACCACCGATCGGATCACCGTGACCGCCACCGCCGACGCCCCCGTCATCGCCACGCCGGCGACCTCCCGCGGCTCGAGCCACTTCCGCCGTCAGCGCCGCCTGCGCACGCTGCGGAAAGTCGTGCTCGGACTCGCCGGCATCGCCGGGTTCCTCGTGACGTGGCAGCTGCTCCCGACCCTGGGAGTCGTCAACCCCGCGTACTTCCCGACCGCGACCGACACGATCGCGCAGCTGTTCGCGCTCTCCCGTGATCTCGAGTTCTGGCGCAACGTCGGTCGCACGCTCACGTCGTGGGCGCTGGGCCTGCTCATCGCGACGGTGCTCGCGGTCGTGCTCGGCACGATCATCGGGCTCGTGCCGTTCCTGCGGCGGGCGACGCACACGACGGTGGAGTTCCTGCGCCCGATCCCGTCGGTCGCGCTCATCCCGCTCGCGATCCTCATGTTCGGCTACCAGCTGCAGGCGGCGCTGCTGATCATCGTGTTCGCGAGCTTCTGGCAGGTGTTCATCCAGGTGCTCTACGGCGTGGCCGACGTCGACGCCGTCGCGCGCGACACGGCGCGCAGCTACGGGCTCACCCGCGGCGCGCAGATCAGAAGCGTCGTGTTCCCGACTGCCCTGCCGTACCTCATGACGGGCCTCCGGCTCGCGGCGACGGTCGCGCTGATCCTCGCGATCACCGCCGAGATGTTCATGTCGGTGCCGGGGCTCGGCCGCGCGATCATGATCGCCCGCGAGTCCGGCCAGTGGACCACCGTCTACGCGCTGGTGATCGTCACCGGCGTGCTCGGCCTGCTCGTGAACATCGGGTTCCGCGCGATCGAGCGCCGCTCGCTCGCGTGGCACCAGTCGGTGCGAGGGGAGGAGGTCCTGTGACCCTCTACACGAGCACCGTCGTCACGCCCCGCAAGCCGTCGCGCGTGTGGGCGAAGATCGGCGAGAACACCGCCTACGCGCTCGGGCTGCCCATCCTCCTGCTCGTCATCTGGGGCATCTGGTCGTCGATCTCGCCGGCACCGTTCTTCCCCAGTCCGCTCGTCATCGCCGAGGCGTTCGTCGAGACGTGGATCGGGCCGGCGTTCGTCAACGACGTGCTGCCGAGCCTGGGGCGCCTCGCGATCAGCATCGTCCTCGCGGTCGTGCTCGGCATCGCGGCCGGCACGGTCATCGGCCTCGTGCGGTGGCTGCGAGAGCTGCTCGAGCCGATCTTCGAGTTCTTCCGGGCGGTGCCGCCCCCCGTGCTCATCCCGATCGTGGCGGTGCTCGTCGGGGCGAACGACACCATGAAGGTCGTCGTCATGGTCACGGGTGCCATCTGGCCCGTCCTGCTCAACACCATCGAGGGTGTCCGCTCGACGGACTCCGTCATGACCGAGACCGCGCAGTCGTTCGCGATCACGCGCTCCGAGCGCCTCCGCTTCCTCGTGCTGCCGGCGGCGAGCCCGCGCATCATGACCGGCGTGCGCCAGTGCCTGTCGATCGCGCTGATCCTCATGGTGATCTCGGAGATGTTCTTCTCGTCGTCGGGCCTGGGCTATCAGATCGTGTTCTTCCAGCGGAACTATCTGATCGCCCAGATGTGGAGCGGCATCGTGCTGCTCGGTCTGATCGGCGTGCTGCTCGCGGTGATCTTCGGATTCGTCGAGCGACGTGTCCTTCGCTGGTACCACGGAGTCAAGGAGGTGGAGCGTGCCTGAATCGCGTTCCGCGGCGCAGCCGCTTCTCACTGTCGAGCACCTGCGCAAGGTCTACGAGTCCTCGACGGGCAGCGTCGAGGCGATCGGCGACATCAGCTTCCAGATGAACGCGGGCGAGCTCGTGGTCATCGTCGGCCCTTCCGGATGCGGCAAGACGACGCTCCTCAAGTGCATCGCCGGCCTCCTGCGGCCGACGTCGGGTGTCGTCGAGCTCGAGGGCAAGCGCGTCACGGGGCCGCCGCCGAACATGGCCCTCGTCTTCCAGGAGTACGGCCGCAGTCTGTACCCGTGGCTCACCGTGCGGGGCAATGTCGACCTGCCGCTCAAGCACAAGAAGCTCTCCCGCGCCGAGCGCGACCGGCTCATCGACGACGCGCTCGTCGCGGTGGGCCTCGACCACGCGGCGAAGAGCTATCCGTGGCAGCTCTCCGGCGGCATGCAGCAGCGCGTCGCGATCGCGCGCGCCGTCGCGTACGAGCCCGAGGTGCTCATCATGGACGAGCCGTTCGCGGCCGTCGACGCGCAGACGCGCGCCGACCTCGAGGACCTCGTGCGCACGCTCCACCGGGAGCGGGGTATGTCGATCCTCTTCGTGACGCACGACATCGATGAGTCGGTCTACCTCGGCGAGCGCGTCGTGGTGCTCTCCAAGTCCCCGACGTGGGTGCAGGAGGACCTCTCGATCGACCTGCCCGCCGAGCGCGACCAGCTCGTGACGCGGGCTCTGCCGCGGTTCACCGAGCTGCGCACGCACGTGTACGAGCAGATCCAGCGGGCCAAGCGCGGCGAGGCCGTCCGGCCGGGGGCCACTGCGGCGTGACCCAGACGGCGGCGACGGCGGTCCTCGGCGAAACGGTCGCCGAGAACTCCGTCCTGACGCGAAAGCCGCGCCAGCTGCTGCTGGCGTTCTTCGGCGAGTACGTGTGCGACCGCTACTTCGAGCCGCTCCGTGCGAGCGTGCTGCTCTCGGTGCTCGAGGGTGCGGGGGTTGCGGCATCCGCCGTGCGCACCAACCTCGACCGCATGGTCGCGAGCGGTCTGCTCGAACGCCACCGCCTCGGGCGGGAGATCGGGTTCCAGCTCACCGCCCACGGCAGCGAGGTGCTGCGCGAAGCGGCTCGCCGCGTGAACGGGCCGTCGCCGTTCGACCCGCAGGGTGACGGATGGACGCTCGTGACGTTCACCGTCCCCGAAGACGTGCGGACGCTGCGCCACCGCCTGCGGGCGGCGCTCACGTGGTCGGGCTTCTCGGTGCTGCGCGACGGACTGTGGATCGCACCCGGTGCGGTCGACCTCGCGAGCGCGCTCGACGCGATCATCCCCGAGCTTCCGCCCGGGTCGGTCAACGCGTTCGCCGCGTCCGAGCTCGACGGGTTCCCGATGGACGAGACGGTGCGGACGGTGTGGGACATTCCGCGCATCCGCGGCGCCCACGACGAGTTCCTCGCCCATTGGGGGCGTGAGGACGCGGGATCCGATCTTCCTCCGCTCACCGCGCGCACGGTACTCGTCGCCGATTGGCTCGCGCTGCTGCGAGCGGATCCGAGGCTTCCGCGTCAGTACATGGACGACGACTGGCCGGCCGACCGCTCCGCCGAGCTGTTCACGCGGCGGCACCGCGAGTTCGCGTTCCCGGCCGTCCGCGACTTCGCGAGCCTCGTCGCCTGAAATCGCGCACGACCGGTCGGCTCAGCGCGCGAATCGCGCCCGCAGGTCGGCCTTGCGCACCTTGCCCGATGCGGTGCGCGGCAGCTCGTCGACGACGACGACGTTGCGGGGGATCTTGTAGCGCGCGAGCTTGCCGTCGAGGAACTCGCGGACCTGCTCGGTCGTCACGGTCACCCCGTCACGCACGGTCACGATCGCCCAGGGCACCTCGCCCCAGCGCTCGTCGGGCACGCCGATCACGGCGACGCCCGAGACGCCCTCGACGTCGCTGATGAGATTCTCCACCTCGGCGGGGTAGATGTTCTCGCCGCCGGAGATGATCATGTCCTTCAGTCGGTCGGCGATATAGAGGTATCCGTCGGGGTCGAGGTAGCCGAGGTCGCCCGAGCGGAACCACCCGTCGGACGTGAAGGCCTCGGCCGTGGCATCCGGCAGCCCGTGATAGCCCGCGAAGACGTTCGGACCCGAGATCTCGATCTCGCCCACCGTGCCGCGCGGCACCATCGCACCGTGCTCGTCGGCGATGCGCACGTCGGTGAAGAAGTGCGGCAGGCCGACACTGCCCTGCTTCTTGCGGGTCATGTCGGGTGACAGCGCGGTCGCACCGGGCGAGGTCTCGGTCATGCCGTAGCCCTGCGAGAACGACATGCCGCGCTGCTCGTACGCGTTGAGGATGCGCGTCGGCACCGCCGACCCTCCGCACGTGAGCTTCTTGAGGCTGCTGAGGTCGGTCGTCGCCCAGTTCGGGTGGTCGGCCATCATCTGGTAGGTGGTCGGCACGCCGCTGAGCATCGTGACGCCGTGGCGCTCGATGAGCTCGAGCGCGCGGCCGGGTTCGAAGCCCCGCTCGAGCACGATCGTGGCGCCCTTCAGGATCACGGGCAGCGCGCCCATGCCGAGCGAGGCCACGTGGAACAGGGGCGAGATCATGAGCGCGACGTCGGTCGAGACGACGTCGTAGTCGACGACGCAGTTGAGCGACACCCACGTGAGGTTCGCGTGGGTGAGGATCGCGCCCTTCGCTCGGCCCGTGGTGCCCGACGTGTAGACGATCGCGGCGGGGTCGTCGAGGGAGACCGCGGCGTCGGCGTGGCCGGCGGTCGTCGTGCGCACGATGCTCGCGAGCCCCGGACGTTCGGGCGTCCCCTCGCCCGTCTCGATCACATGCGGGACGTCGTGCTGGGCGAGCGCCTGCTCGATGCGCGGTGCGAGCTCGGCGTCGTGGATGAGCACGCGCGAGCCCGAGTCGCCGAGCACGTGCGCGATCTCGGGCGGGGCGAGGCGCGTGTTGACCGGCACGAACACCGCACCGAGCTGCACCGCGCCGAACAGCACCTGGAGGAACTCGGGGGAGTTCTCGCCCAGGTAGGCGACGCGGTCGCCCTTGCGGATGCCGCGGTGCCACAGCAGCGCCGACACGCGGTCCGCGGCGTCGGCGAGCTGCCGATAGGTCATGGTCGACCCGTCGCCGTAGATGAGCGCGGTCTTGTCGGGCGACTTCAGTCGGCGCTTGGCCATCCACGAGCCCAGTCCGTGGTTGTGCATCGTCTCCTCTCCTTCGAGGGGTGGTGCGTGCGGGTGCGGGGGTTGTGCGCGAGCGCGGGTGTCAGGCGTAGAAGCGGTACAGGCCGCGCGCCACAACGCCCGGCTTGGAGCCGCCCTCGATCTCGATCGTCTGATCGACCGCGAACTGGTAGCCGCCGGGAACCTCGGTGACCTCGGCGATCACGGCGTTCATGCGCACGCGGTCGCCGACCTTGACGGGCGACACGAAGCGCACCTTGTCGAGGCCGTAGTTGACCTTCGTGGTCACGCCCTCGAGGTCGAACAGCTCCGACCAGAACTTCACGGTGAGCGACAGCGACAGGAAGCCGTGGGCGATCGGTCCGCCGAACGGACCCTCCTTGGCGCGCTCCGGGTCGACGTGGATCCACTGGTGGTCATCGGTCGCGTCGGCGAACGTGTTCACGCGGTCCTGCGTGACCTCGAGCCACTCCGACCACCCGAGGTCGGTTCCGGCGAGGCTCGGCGCGTCGGCGTAGGCGGCGGTGGTGGTCATGATCTCTCCTTCTTCAGGGGTGGCGGATGCCGCGGCTCACGCGGCGAGACCGAGCAGTCGAGCCGCGTTGTCCTTGAGGATGCCGGGGACGACCTCCGGCTTGAAGAGCTCGGCGGCGTCGGCATCGCGCCGCCAGCGGTCGGGCGTCAGCAGCGGGAAGTCCGAGCCGAACAGCACGCGCTTCTTCAGGTACGAGTTCGCGGCCCGCACGAGCGACTCGGGGAAGTACTTGGGGCTCCACCCCGACAGGTCGATCCAGGTGTTGTGCTTGTGCGTCGCGACCGAGATCGCCTCGTCCTGCCACGGCACCGACGGATGCGCCATCACGATCTGGAGCCCGGGGAAGTCTGCGGCGACGCCGTCGAGCAGCATCGGATTCGACAGTCCGAGGCGAAGTCCGCGGCCGCCCGGCAGCCCCGCGCCGATGCCGGTCTGCCCGGTGTGGAACAGCGCGATGACCCCGGCGTCCTGCAACGCCTCGTAGAGCGGATGGAACGCGGACTCGCTCGGATCGAAGCCCTGCACGGTCGGGTGGAACTTGAAGCCGCGGACGCCGTGGTCCTCCACGAGCCGCCGCACGCGGTCGACGGCATCCGTCCGGCGCGGGTCGACCGAGCCGAACGGGATGAGCACGTCGTTGTTGCGCGCCGCGCCCTCGGCGATCTCCTCGCTGCTCAACGGCGGCTGGCCGAGCTGCGTTTCGGCGTCGACGGTGAACACGACGGCCGCCGTGCGGCGCTCGCGGTAGTACTCCGCGATGCTGTCGAGGTCGGGGCGGGGCCCGTCGGTCGAGAAGTACTTCGACGCGGCCTCGACGAGGTCTGCGGGCAGCGACGCATGCCCGTGCGCGTCGACCTCGATGTGCACGTGGACGTCGATCGCGTCGATCGCATCGAGGTCGATCGCGGGCTCGTAGCGGGTCATGGCGGCGCGGGGCGTCAGCGCTGCAGCTCTTCGGGCAGCGGCGGGTGCTTCTCGCCGACGCTCTGAAGCTTCTCGCCGATGAGCGCGGGGAACTGGGCTTCGAGGTCGGTGTACGACCAGCCGCCCTCGTGGTACGCCGTGACGACGGGTTCGGGGTGCGACCACAGCTGGAGGCGGTCACCGCCGATGCCGATGGCTTGGCCCGTGACGGATGCCGCGGCATCCGACCCCAGGTAGGCGATGAGCCCGGCCACATCGTCGGCCGTGCCGAACCCGAGGTCGTGCCGGAAGAACGCGGGCATCGGCTCGCCCTTCGCGTCGGCCTCGACGGCGGCGGCGAAGTAGGGGACGGTCGCGGTCATCGCGGTCGCGGCGACGGGGATGACGGCGTTCGCGGTGATGCCGGCCTTCTTGAGCTCGAGCGCCCACGTGCGGACCATGCCGACGATGCCGGCCTTCGCGGCCGCGTAGTTCGTCTGGCCGAAGTTGCCGCGTTGCCCGGTGGGGGAGCCGATGCAGATGATGCGGCCCGGGATCTCGTTGGCGCGCATGTAGGTCGCGGCCTCGCGCACGCACGTGAACGTGCCGCGCAGGTGCACGTCGATGACGGTGTCGAAGTCGTCGTCGCTCATCTTCCACAGCACGGTGTCGCGGAGGACGCCCGCGTTGGTGACGAGGATGTCGAGGCGACCGAACGTGTCGACCGCGGTCTGCACGAGCTTCTTCGCCGTCTCGGTCGATCCGACCGGCGCGACGACGGCGACGGCACGCCCGCCATCGGCCTCGATCGCGGCGACGGCTTCTGCGGCGATCGACTCGTCGACGTCGTTCACGACGACCGCCGCGCCCTGCCGCGCGAGCTCACGGGCGTAGGCGAGGCCGAGGCCTCGGCCCGAACCCGTCACGATTGCGACTTTGCCTTCGAGTGACATGCATGCTCCTTCGCGTCCGCTCACATGAAATCCCGAATCGTTGAAAATGTCAATGTTTGAGTTCGTCCAAAGGGCGGCTAGCATGCCTCCATGCGGAACACGTCCCCGTCTTCACCTGCCGCGCGCCAGGCGGAGGGCATCGATCGTCTGTGGGGCACGTCCGTCGGCGAGGACACCGCGTTCCTGCTCGCCCGCGCGAACGCCATCACACTCGCGGCTGCGAACGCCGCCGTCGGTGCGTTCGGCCTCAAGGTGCGCTCGTATTCCGTGCTCGCCCTCGCGGTGAGCGGTGAGCGTCCGAACCAGCGCGAGCTCTCGGAGTTCCTGCGCCTCGACCCGAGCCAGATCGTCGCGCTCATCGACGAGCTCGAGAAGCGCGGACTCGTGCGGCGCGAGCCCGATGCGGGCGACCGCCGCGTGAACGTCGTCGTCGCGACCGACGAGGGCCGCGAGGTCTACGCGGGTGCGCGCGAGGCGACGGAGCGCGCCGAGGCGGAGTGCTTCAGCGCGCTCGACGACGAGGACCGCGATCGACTCAAGACGATCCTGCGGACGTTGGCCGCCGCTCCCGGCGCGTCGGCCGGCTGAGCGCCGCGCCCGCCCGGGCAGGCGCCGTGTGCCGGCGCCCCTGTCTGCGCTCGCGCTGTCGTTTGCGGCATCCGCGCCCTCTCCGCGTGCCCGCGGATGCGGGTTTCGACAGCGCGAACCAGGAATCAGGGGGTTGGGCGCAGGGAGCACGACGTGCGGGGGCGGCGACGGGACGGCGGCGCGCGAGCGGGTCAGCGCTTCTCGAGCACGAACCGCTCGCGACCCGCGAAGATGCCGACGACCGACAGCGTCGCGATGACGGCGAGCAGCAGCGCGAGCGGGGCGGTCCAGCCGCCCGTCAGGCTGTGGAGGCCGCCGAACACGACCGGGCCGAACGCCGCGACGAAATAGCCCACCGACTGCGACATGCCCGAGAGGGCGGATGACGCATCGTGGTCGCGCGCCCGCTGCGCGACGAGCGTCATCGCCATCGCGAGCGATGCGCCGCCGAACAGGCCCAGGGTCGCGCCCCAGAAGGGCACGCCGGCCGGCGCGAGCATGAGCCCGAGACCTCCGATCAGGCCGATGATCGGGATGAGCGCCGGCACCGCGCGCTTGATGCGGCCGCGGTAGACGAACGGGAGAAGGAGCGACCCGGCGATCGAGAAGAGCTGGTAGACCATGACGTCGATGCCGGCGACGACCTCGGAGCGTCCGGTCGACATCGAGATCGCGGCGAGCCACGTGACGAGCATGTAGAAGGTCGCCGACTGCAGGCCCATGAACGCGGCGACGAGCCACGCGACGCGGTCGGTCCAGATGCCCGTGCGACCGTGGTGCTCGGGCGACCGCGTGTAGCGGTGGTGCTCGCCGCGGTGCGCCCACCACCACGCGACGATCGCGAAGGGCAGCAGCGCACCGCCGGAGATGAGGAGGGCGAAGCGCCATCCGGCGGGATCGCCGTCGATCGGGATGAGCGAGATCGGCACCGCGACGCCCGACGCGATCGCGCCGAACCCGCCGAGCAGGGCCGTGTACACGGACGTCATCGCGGCCACGTGCCCGGGGAATTCGCGCTTGACGACGGCCGGCATGAGCACGTTGACGATCGCGAGCGCCATGCCGATGAGCGCCGTCCCGAGCCACAGGCTCACGATCGGCCCCGGGATCGAGCGCACGAGCGTGCCGACGAGCAGCACGACGAGCGACCACGAGAGCGTGCGCGGCTGCCCGTATCGGCGGCTGAGCGTGTGAGCGACCGGCGAGAAGAGCGCCCACGCCACGAGGGGGACGGCCGCGAGAGCGCCGAGGGCTGCGACCGACATGCCGGTGTCGGCGCCGATCTGGTCGATGAGCGGACCGAGTGCCGTGATCGTCGGGCGCATGTTCGCCGCGACGAGGCACACCGCCGCGATGAGCAGCACGATGCTGGTGCGGCGCTCGGCGGCGGTGTCGGTCACGAGCGGCGACCCTAGTCGACGCATCCGCCATCGCCAAGACGCGGTCTCGCCCAGCGGCTGAAGCGCACCGTCGGGCCGCGGCGGGCGGCGGTCACCCAACGGGACGCGCGTGCGCGATCCCGGCGCACGGGTTGTACCGTGGCCCGGTGATGTCCGACCGATCCGGCGGCTGGCGCAGCCGCGGCAGCACCCCGTACTTCGTGCTGCTCGTCGCGGTCATCGCGCTCACCGCGGCGGTGCTGCGCGCGCCGTTCCTCGCGGTCGCGCCGGTCGCACGCGAGATCGGCATGGATCTCGGCGTGTCCGCCGCGGTCGTGGGCCTGCTCACGAGCATCCCGGTGCTGTGCTTCGCCGTCTTCGCGCCCGCCGCGGTCGCTCTCGTGCGGCGGGGCGGTGCGGACTTCGCGCTCACCGTCATGCTCATCGGCACGATCGCCGGATGCCTCCTGCGGGTGTCCGGCGGGATCGCGCTCGCCCTCATCGGCACCGCGCTCATGGGCGTGTTCCTCACCGTCGGGAACATCGTGATCCCGGTGATCATCAGCCGCGAGTTCACCGCGCGGCGCGCGCACACGATGACCGGCATCTACACGTCGGCGCTCAACGTCGGCACGATGACCGTGACCCTCGCGACCGCGCCGCTGGCCGACGTGATCGGCTGGCGGTGGGCGCTCGCGTCATGGGCGTGCTTCGCCGTCGCCGCGCTCGCGTGCTGGATCCCCCTGCGGGGGCTGCGCGGGGCGTTCGCGCCTCGGCCGGCCGCATCCGCCATCTCGGGCGCCGCTCGCGGGTCGGCGTGGCGACACCGCCCGACGCTCCTGCTCGCGGTGGCCTTCGCCGGCCAGGCGTTCGCGTTCTACGGCGTGACCGCGTGGCTGCCGTCGCTGCTCGCCGACGAGGGCTTCTCGGGGGCCGCGGCGGGGGCGATCGCATCGATCTTCCAGGTTGCGGGCATCGCCGGGAGCCTCCTCATCCCGGTGCTCACGATGCGCGCGTCGCTCGCCGCCGGGTTCCTCGCTGCGGGCATCGGGTGGCTCGTCGTGCCGCTCGGTTTCCTGTTCGCACCCGCCGGATGGCTCGTGTGGACGTCCATCGGCGGTGTCGCGCAGGGCGCCGGCATCACGGTCGTCTTCATCGCGTTCGGAGTGCTCGGCCCTGACGTGCACACGACGGCCGGGCGCTCCGGGCTCGTGCAGGCCGTCGGCTACGGCGTCTCCGCCGCCGGCCCCCTCGCGCTCGGCGGACTGCACGAGTCCACCGGCTCGTGGACCGTGCCCCTCGTGATCGTGCTCGTCGCGGTCGTCGTGCTGCTCGTGTGCGGCACGCTGTCGGCACGGATGCTGCAGACCGAGATCGCCGCGCGGTCGGGCGCCGCCGCACCCGAGCGCTGAGCGCCGTGAACGCGATGCGCTACGCGCGCCCCTCGAGCGGCCAGCCTGTGTACGCCTCCGCGAGGTAGCGGCGGCCGGATTCCGACTCGACGACGGTCTGCAGCTCGCCGAGCTGGCGCAGGCGGTCGAAGTCCGAAGCATCCGGTGTCACGTGCAGCATGCTCGTCATCCACCACGAGAAGTGCTGTGCCTTCCAGATGCGGTGCAGGGCCGTGTCGTGGTACTCGTCGATGAGCCGCTCGTCATTCTCGAGCAGCAGGGCGCGCAGCGCGCGCTCGAGCACGAGCACGTCGGCGACCGCGAGGTTCATGCCCTTCGCGCCCGTCGGCGGAACGGTGTGCGCGGCGTCGCCGACGAGAGCCGCGCGGCCGGTGCGCAGCGAGTAGGCGACGAAGCTCCGGAACCGCAGCACGTCGCGCTGGAAGATCGGCCCCTCGTTGAGCGTCGTGCCCGGCACACGCGACTGCAGCTCGTGCCACAGCTGCTCCTCGCTGAACGACTCGGGGTCGACCTCGGGGTCGCACTGGAAGTACATGCGCTGCACCGTGGCGCTGCGCTGGCTGATGAGCGCGAACCCGTTGGGGGAGTTCGAGTAGATGAGCTCCGTCGCGCTGGGCGGGGCCTCGCACAGGATGCCGAACCACGCGAAAGGGTACTCGCGGAAGTACCCGCCCGTCTGCGACCCGGTCACGGCCGCGCGGACGACGCTGTGCGAGCCGTCGGCGCCCACGACGAAGTCGGCGTCGATCTCGAGCGCCTGCCCGTCGCCGTTGGTCGCGAAGACGCGGGGGCGATCGGATGCCGCACCCTCGACGCGCTGCGCCGTGACCCCGAACCGCAGGTCCTGTCCTGCCGCGAGCCGCGCGGCGATGAGGTCCTTGAGCGCCTCGTGCTGCGGGTACAGCCACACGCCGCGCCCGACGAGCGACGCGAAGTCGATGCGGTGGCCCTCGCCCGCGAACCGCAGCTCGATGCCGTCGTGCCGGTGACCGACCGTGCGTGCACGGCTGAATTCGCCGAGCTCGTCGAGCACCTCGACTGTTCCCTGTTCGAGGATGCCGGCGCGGATCGTCTGCTCGATCTGCTCGCGCGTGCGGCTGTCGATGACGATCGAGTCGATGCCGGCGGCGCCGAGCAGGTGCGAGAGCAGAAGTCCGGCGGGGCCGGCACCGACGATGGCGACGCGGGTGCGTACGGTCTCGGTCACGGGGTCTCCTTCGACGGGTGAGCGAATGGCGTCCACCAGTGTGGTCCGGGTCCTCACGGTTCGGGATGGGTTGCCCATTCAATGGGAATGGAGGTGGCCGACCATCAGTACTCCGACAAGTCCGACCGGATGCCGCGGCTCGCCTGCAGCAGCTCGGCGATGGCCTGCTCGGCGGGAGCGTCCCGCGGCAGCACGACCGACAGCGCGGCGATGACCTCACCCGTGCGGTCGCGGACGGGCACCGCCACCCCGGTCGACACCGCCTCGATCGAGCCCCGCGCCACGACGTACCCGTCGCGGCGGACGTGCGCGAGCAGGCGCCGGAGGGCCGCGGCATCCGTCACCGTCTCCTTCGCCACCTGCGGGAGGGGAGCCGCCAGCACCCGCTCGCGCACGTCGTCCGGCGCGTGGGCGAGCAGCACGAGCCCCGACGACGACGCGTGCAGCGGCAGCCGCCCCGCGATGCGCGTGATGTTCGCGCCCGCGCCCGGGTGCGACAGGCGCTCGAGGAAGAGCGCGGAGTCCTGCTCCAGCACGGCGAGCTGCGTGTGCTCGCGGATGCGGGCCTGCACGCGTTCCATGTGCGGCAGTGCGACCTGACGCAGGCGCAGTGCGCGCGATCCGCGCAGCGCGAGTTCCCACAGGCGCATGCCGAGGCTCACGCGGTGCTCTTCGTCACGCTCGAGCAGGCCGGCTTCGACGAGGCCGTCGACGAGCCGGTGCGCGGTCGACGAGGGAAGGCCGGCACGGCGGCCGATCTCGGATGCGCTCTGCACCGTGCGATCGATCGTGAACGTCTCGAGCACGCGCACGATGCGGTCGATGGAGGAGTCGCCCGACGGCGAATTGGCCATGCGCCCAGAATCGCACGACCGCGCGGGCACCGCCGGTTCGGTGCGGATTTCCGGTCCTGGGGCGCAGAAAATGCGCCCCAGGACACGGATTCCACCCCAAACGGAGCGAAGAGACCGGAGCGCCGCGGGCGGAATAGGCCGCATACGTCCGAAACGGAAGGTAGCCTGATATACCGGGGAGGCAATCTTGGAACCGGGCGAAGGTGTGCTCACACGCGCGATGCGCGTCCTTCAGTGCTTCACCGACGACGAGCCGGCGCTCTCGGCGACGCGCATCGCCGAGCTCACGGGGCTTCCGTCGTCGACGTTGCACCGGCTGCTGTCGCAGCTGACGTCGTTCGGGCTGCTCACACGCACGCCCGGCCACCGCTACACGATCGGCGCGAAACTGTGGGAGCTGGGCGAACTGTCGCCCCTCGCACTGCGACTGCGCGAGACGGCGCTGCCGCACATGTCGCGCCTGTACGAGGCGACGCGCGAGAACGTCCACCTCGCGGTGCTCGACGCGCCGACGCCGGAGACCGCGACCGCGCTCTTCGTCGGCCGGCTCACCGGCCAGGGCGCGATCCCGACCCTGAGCCGCATGGGCGGGCGGCATCCGCTGCACACCACCGGCGTCGGCAAGGCGCTGCTCTCGACGCGCGACGAGGCATGGCTGCAGCGCTACTTCTCGGTGCCGCTCGAGCGCGAGACGACGCTCTCGATCACGTCGGAAGAGGAGCTCCGCGCCGACCTCGCGCGCACGCGGGCACGCGGCTACGCGACCACCCGCGAGGAGATGACGCTCGGCAACGTGTCGGTCGCCGCGCCGCTGGCGCGCGTCGAGGGGCTGCCCCCGATCGCGATCGGCATCGTCGTGCACATCGAGGTCGCCGACGAGCGTCGGCTCAGCGGGCTCGTCATGCAGGCGGCGAAAGACCTGCGCGCGGCACTGCGTGACGCGTGATTCCCATGCACTGAGAATCCACAGCGGCATGTGAGGCTGCGGCTGTCACTCTTTTCGTGTTGCGCCTCCGATGCGAGGCGCGTCGAAGGAGACAGTCATGACCAGCGCCGAATCCGACCCGACGGGCGAAGAGGCCTTCTCGTCGTCGGTCATCGTCGAGCAGACCGCGGTCGCGCCCGAGCAGCTGCTCGCGTCGGCCGACATGCCCCCGCAGTCGCAGATCAACCAGGAGATCGCGGATCTCCACGCCGAGTATGGGCGCCGTGAGGCGGCCGGTGAGAAGCTGCGCGCGACGATGTACGACTTCCCGCCGTACCGTTCGAGCATCCTGCGCCACCCGACCAAGAACCCGAAGCTCGTCGACCCCGAGACGATCGAGCTGTGGTCGCCCGCGTACGGACAGCGCGACGTGGCGGCGATCGAGGCCGACCTCACGCTCCAGCACCGGGGTGAGCCGCAGGGTGAGCGCATCACCGTGCAGGGCCGCCTGCTCGACTCGTGGGGTCGCCCGATCCCGAACCAGCTCATCGAGATCTGGCAGGCGAACGCCGCGGGCCGCTACATCCACCAGCGGGATCAGCACCCCGCGCCCCTCGACCCGAACTTCACTGGTGCAGGCCGCACGATCACGGACGACAACGGCGAGTGGAAGTTCACGACCATCAAGCCGGGCCCGTACCCGTGGAAGAACCACATCAACGCGTGGCGCCCCGCGCACATCCACTTCTCGATCTTCGGAAGCGGCTTCACGCAGCGCCTCGTGACGCAGATGTACTTCCCGGGCGACCCGCTGTTCGCGCTCGACCCGATCTACAACACCATCCGCAGCCAGAAGGACCGCGACCGGCTCATCGGCCAGTACGACCACGACCTGACGGTCCCCGAGTTCTCGATGGGCTACCGCTGGGACATCGTCGTGGACGGCCCGGATTCCACGTGGTTCGAGCCCGAGGGAGAGCACTGACCATGGCACGCACGCTTCGCTCCGACCTGCAGGGCAAGGAGCAGCTCGAGATCACGCCCGGCCAGACGGTCGGCCCGTTCTTCGCGTTCGGCACCGTGTACCCCAAGATGCACGAGGTCGTCTTCCCGCACTCGCCCGGCGCGATCGTGCTCAGCGGCATCGTGTACGACGGCGCCGGTGCGCCGATCCCGGACGCGCTCGTCGAGATCTGGAGCGCCGACCCCGACGGGAACATCCCGCGCGGGCGCGGCTCGCGCCGGCGCGACGACCACACGTTCACGGGATTCGGCCGCTCGGCGACGACCGACGAGGGCCGCTTCGAGTTCTGGACCGTCAACCCGGGCTCGGTGGACGGCGAGGCGCCGTTCTACGCGGTCGCGGTCTTCGCACGGGGCCTTCCCGACAAGCTGATGACCCGTATCTACCTGCCCGACGACCAGGAGAAGCTCGACGCCGATCCGTTCCTGTCCTCGCTGACGCCCGAGGAGCGCGCTACGCTCATCGCAACTCGCCTGCCGAACGGGTATCTGCGACACGACATCCGCCTGCAGGGCGAGAACGAGACGGTGTTCCTCGAATTCTGAGGCGGGGTGTTGCCCTGACATGACGGTCGTTGAGCGAGGAAGCGCAGCGAGCGAGACGAACCGCGGGGCCGATCGCGCACGCCGGCTCGTGCCGAGATAGGAGCCAGTGTGTCGGCGTTCGACGAAGGACTGCTCACGCCGGTGACGGTGGGGCACGACGAGTCGGTGACGGATGCCGCGTTCCTCGACGCCCTCGTGACGGCCGAGGTCGCACTGACTCGCGGGTACGCACTCCTGCGGGTGGTGCCCGCGGATGTCGCGGACGAGATCTCGTCGTCGCTCGGGTGGTCTGGCGCGGGGGCGCTGTGCCAGGGGCATGGGATCGACGCGGCGGAGCTGGCCGCGGCATCCGTGGCCGGCGGCAATCCGGTCATCCCGCTCGTCGCGATGCTCAAGGACCGCGTGCCGGAGTCGGCGCGCGTGTGGGTCCACCGCGGCGCGACGAGCCAGGACGTGCTGGACTCCGCGCTCATGCTCCTCGCGCACCGGGCCTCGCGTGGCGTGCTCGCCTCGCTGAGAGAGGTCGACTCGGCGCTCGACGAGTTCGCGACGACCCACCGCGGGGTCGTCGCCGCGGCCCGCACGCTCACGCAGCACGCGGTTCCCACGACGGTGGGGCTGCGTGCCGCGAACTGGCTGCGCGGCGTGCGACGTGCGATCGAGCGGCTCGAAGAGGCGGTGCGGCGGCTGCCCGCACAGCTCGGGGGAGCCGGCGGCACGCTCGCGTCGTTCGTCGAGATCGCGGGGCCCGCGCGGGCCGCCTCACTCCCCGCGGCCTTCGCGTCGGAGCTTCGCCTCGCCGCCCCCGACGGCCCGTGGCACACGACCCGGTGGCCGGTGACCGAGCTGGGTGACGCCCTCGTGCAGGCGCTCGACGCGCTCGGGGTCATCGCCGCGGACGTCGCGACCCTCAGCCGCACCGAGATCGGCGAGCTCGCCGAGGGGTCGGGCGGCGGGTCGTCGGCGATGCCGCAGAAGCAGAACCCCGCGGCATCCGTGCTCGTCCGCTCCGCCGCGATCCGTGCACCGCAGCTCGGCGCGACCCTCCACACGGCGGCCGCGCTCGCGGTCGACGAGCGGCCCGACGGCTCGTGGCACGCCGAGTGGCCGGCCTTGCGCGAACTTCTGCGCCTCGCGCTGGGTGCCTCCGCGAACGCGGCCTCGCTCGTCGCGGGGCTCCGGGTCGATGCCGACGCCGTAGCCCGCAACCTCGCGCTGACCCACGGGCTCATCGTGGCGGAGCGCCTCTCGGTCGTGCTCGGTCCCGTGATCGGCGCCGCCCGGGTGAAGGAGCTCGTCGCTGCCGCCGGTCGCGGCGAAGACCTCCGCGAGCTCGTCCGCGGCCTGCCCGAGTTGCAACCCGGCGGCGCGGGCGAGCGCATCGACGCCGACGCGCTGCTCGACCCGGCGAACTACACCGGCCTGGCCTCGCATCTCGTGGACGCCGCGGTCGCGGCATCCGACGACGACCCCTCGTCCCCACCGCCCCTGGAGGATTCATGACCGTGCCCGCCGTCTCGCTGACCGCGCCCGCAGGGCCCGACGGTGGCCCGCTGCTCGTGCTCGGCCCGTCGCTCGGCACGTCGACGATCCTGTGGGAGAACGTCCTCCCCGCCCTCGCCGACCGGTACCGCGTGATCGCATGGGATCTCCCGGGGCACGGCGCCTCGCCGCGCGCGACGGCGCCGTTCACGGTCGCCGAGCTCGCCGATGCCGTCGCCGACACGGTGGGAGAGCGGTTCCTGTACGCGGGGGTGTCGCTCGGCGGCGCCGTGGGCCTCGAGCTGCTGCTGCGGCATCCGGATCAGGTCACCGCGGCCGCGATCATCGCCTCCGGGGCGAAGATCGGCGAGGCCGAGGGGTGGCACGAGCGCGCCGCGCAGGTGCGTGAGCAGAGCACGTCGACCCTCATCATCGGGTCGGCGCAGCGATGGTTCGCACCCGGATCGATCGAGCGCAACCCCGAGATCTCGGGACGCCTGCTGCATGTGCTGCAGGACGCCGACGACGAGAGCTACGCGCTCGCGTGCGAGGCGCTGGCGGGCTTCGACGTGCGCGACCGGCTCGGCGAGATATCCGCGCCGGTGCTCGCGGTGTGGGGCGCCCACGACGGCGTGACGCCCGAGGCGTCCGCACGCGAGATCGCCGACGGCGTGCAGCGTGGCCGGGCGGTGGGAATAGCGGATGCCTCGCACCTCCCGCCCGCCGACGACGCCGCCGCGACCGCCGACGTGCTGCGGTCGTTCTTCGACGAGTACGCGCACACGCGCGCCTGACCCACGACCACGCGAGCCTGACCCACGACCACACGAGAAGGAGGAGGCCGAATGACCACCAACGAGGGACTCTCCGACGCCGAACGGTGGGAGCAGGGCATGACGGTCCGCCGTCAAGTGCTCGGCGACGAGCACGTCGACAACTCGATCGCGAACACGACCGAGTTCACCGCCGACTTCCAGGACTTCATCACGCGGGTCGCGTGGGGCGATCTGTGGTCGCGTCACGGGCTCGACCGCCGCTCGCGCTCGATCGCCGTGATCACGTCGCTCATCGCGCACGGTCACCACGAGGAGCTCGCGATGCACTGCCGCGCAGCGCTGCGCAACGGCCTCACCGTCGAGGAGATCAAGGAAGTCATCATCCAGTCGGCGGTGTACTCGGGCGTGCCCGCGGCGAACACGGCGTTCCGCATCGCCAGCGAGGCGCTGGCCGACGAGTTCTAGCGGGCGCGCGAAGCTCCGGATGACTCGGCGGCGGCACCCCCGTCGCCGTCGCCCCCGGGGTGCGGTCTCGTGCCGACCGCGAGTGTCGCGAGATCGGCGAGCGCGCGGATGACGCGTTCCTGCGACACCCCCGTCGGATGTTCGCCGAAGACATCGGCCAGCAGCCAATAGTGCGCGGTAGCCCCCTGCAGCACGACGGCGATCGCCTCCCAGTCGGCCGACGCGTCGCCGCTCAGGTCCGCGAGCAGCCGCGTGATCTCGGCGTGGCGTCGCGCGATCTCCTCGTTGCCGAACCGCTCGAGCAGTTCGGGAAAGGCTTGGAGCCCGCGGAACACGATGCGGCTGAGGTCGCGATCCTCCTCCATGCGCGCGAACCCGCCCTTCGCGGCGAGCTCCAGCACGTCGCGCGGCCGATCCGCGACTTCGGATGCCGGCGGGGGCGCCACCGCCGACGACAGCAGCTTGTCGAGACCCGCTTCGAGCATCTGCTGCTTCGACGCGAAGTGCTTGTAGAAGCTGCCTGAGCCGGGGGAGAGACCGGCGGCCTCTTCGATCTGCGCGATCGATGTGGCCGCGTATCCCTGTTCGCCGAAGAGCCGCATGCCCTCGCGCAGGAGGATCTCACGTCGAGTGGTCATGCTCGGAGCTTAGCAAGTGATCACTTGCCAATCGGTCTTTGCCCGCGTATCGTCAGTCGGGCAAGTAATCACTTGCTGAGAAAGGAGGATCATGAAGGTTCTGCTGGCCGGCGCGACGGGTGCCATCGGGCGACCCCTTGCGCGGATGCTGCACGACGCGGGCCACCAGGTCGTCGCACTCTCACGGGGCGGCGATCAGTCGCGTGCGCTGGTGGATCCGGACGTCGAGCCGATCGTCGCGGACGCACTCGACCTGATGCGCTCCTGCGCGCCACTCGCCGTCTGCGGCTGGACGCGGTCGTCCACGAGCTGACCGGCCTGCGCAAGCCCCCCGCGGGCCACGGCGGCATGGCCGCGACGAATCGCCTCCGCACGTCGGGTACTCGCAACCTCCTCGAGGTCGCGCACGAGACCGGCGCGACGCGCTTCGTGACTCAGAGCATGGTGTTCGGCTACGGCTATGTCGACCACGGCGACGAACCGCTGACCGAGGCGAGCCCGTTCGGACGGCGGCGGGGCGGTCCATCCGATCGGCACATCGAGGCGATGGTCGGGAACGAGCGGCTCGTTCTCGAGGATCCGAGTGTCGAAGGGATCGCCTTGCGCTACGGGCTCTTCTACGGCGCGGACGTGCAGACGGTGCGCCGGATGCTCGAGCGCCGGTCCATCCCCGTGGCTCGGGGCGCGACGAATCCGCTGTCCTGGGTCCACATCGAGGATGCGGCGTCGGCGACGCTCGCCGCACTCGAGCGCGGCCGCCCCGGTGCGTACAACGTCGTCGACGACAGCCCGACGTCCTGGGCGCGACTCTACTCCACGCTCGCCGAGGCCATCGGCGCGCCTGCGCCGTTCGCCGTGCCGGGGTGGGCACTGCGGCTCGCCGCGCCGTACCTCGCGACGATGGTGCTCGACACGTCGATGCGCGTGTCGAACGCGAAGGCGCGCGCCGAGCTCGGCTGGGAGCCCGAGTATCCCGACTTCACGCGCGCACTGGGAGCGTACGTCGCCGGCGGCGTGTGACGCCCTCGGCTTGGCTCCCGCTGAGCGATCCGGATGCTCGCGCGATGGAGCCCTCCGCGGTAAGCTCGTTCGAGATACGCACACGCGTTCGCACAGCGAACACTCGCCACGACACCGAGGAGGCCCTGTGATCGACAAGACGGTTGCGGATGCCGCGACCGCCGTCGCCGACATCCCCGACGGGTCCACGATCATGATCGGCGGGTTCGGCCGCGCCGGTCAGCCGGTCGAGCTCATCGATGCGCTCATCGCCCACGGGGCATCCGATCTCACGATCGTGAACAACAACGCCGGCAACGGCGACACCGGCCTCGCGGCGCTGCTCGCCGCCGGCCGTGTGCGCAAGATCATCTGCTCGTTCCCGCGCCAGCACGACTCCTGGGTGTTCGACGGCCTCTACCGCGACGGCAAGATCGAGCTCGAGCTCGTGCCGCAGGGCAACCTCGCCGAGCGCATCCGCGCGGCGGGCGCCGGCATCGGAGCGTTCTTCAGCCCGACCGGCGTCGGCACGCAGCTCGCCGAGGGCAAGGAGGCGCGCGAGATCGACGGCCGCCAGTACGTGCTCGAGTACCCGATCAAGGCGGACTACGCCCTCGTGTCAGGCCTCAGGGCCGACCGCTGGGGCAACGTCGTCTACCGCGAGACCGCCCGCAACTTCGGCCCGATCATGGCGAGCGCCGCGACGACGTCGATCGTGCAGGTGGACGAGATCGTTCCGCTCGGCTCGCTCGACCCCGAGGCCGTCGTGACGCCCGGCATCTTCGTTCAGCGCATCGTCGAAGTGGGCGAACGCGCGTGGCTGCGAAACGGTGAATTCGTCGGCGGCGTCGATCTGGAAGGTCGACCGACGGGCCCTTCGATGGGCTCAGGGACCGACCGGGAGGTGGACCAGTGACCACGACGATCACCCGCGACGAGCTCGCGAAGCGCATCGCCGCCGACATCCCCGAGGGCTCTTACGTGAACCTCGGCATCGGCGCGCCGACCCTCGTCGCGAACTACCTGCCCGAAGACCAGGAGATCATCCTCCACACCGAGAACGGTCTACTGGGCATGGGGCCGGCTCCGGATGCCGCGCACGTCGACCCCGACCTCATCAACGCCGGCAAGCAGGCGGTCACCGCGCTGCCGGGCGCCGCGTACTTCCACCACGCCGACTCGTTCGCGATGATGCGCGGCGGGCACCTCGATGTGTGCGTGCTCGGAGCGTTCCAGGTGTCGCAGACCGGCGACCTCGCGAACTGGTCGACGGGAGCCCCCGGCGCGATCCCCGCGGTCGGCGGCGCGATGGACCTCGCGATCGGCGCGAAGTCCGTCTACGTCATGACCGATCTGCTCACCAAGAAGGGCGAGTCGAAGCTCGTCGCCGAGTGCACGTACCCCCTCACGGGCGTCGGCTGCGTCACGCGGGTCTACACCGACCACGCCGTGTTCGACGTCACCGACGGGGGCTTCGTCGTGCGTGAGGCGTTCGGAGACAACACCGTCGAGAGCCTGTCCGAGTTGACCGGACTCGCTTTGAAAGGAGCCTGACCATGGCCACCTACATCTATGACGCCGTCCGCACGCCGTTCGGCCGCGCCGGCGGCGCCCTGTCGGGCACGCGGCCCGATGACCTCGCCGCGATCGTCATGAAGGCGACCGTCGACCGCACGGGGCTCGACCCTTCGCGCATCGACGACGTCATCTTCGGCGACGCCAACCAGGCGGGTGAGGACAACCGCAACGTCGCCCGCATGGGCGCGTTGCTCGCGGGCTTCCCGACGTCGGTGACCGGTGTGACCGTCAACCGTCTGTGCGCGTCGTCGGTGGAGGCCGTCGTGCAGGGCTCGCGCGCGATCGATGCGGGCGACGTCGACGTCGTGCTGGCGGGCGGGGTCGAATCGATGAGCCGTGCGCCGTTCATCGTCGAGAAGTCGCCGCGGCCGTGGCCGTCGGTCGGCAACCAGACGATGTGGAACACGTCGATCGGCTGGCGCATGGTGAACCCGAACCTGCCCAAGCACTGGACCATCTCGAACGGCCAGTCCGCCGAGAAGATCGCCCGCGAGTGGGGCATCTCGCGCGAAGCGCAGGACGAGTTCGCAGTGCAGTCGCACCTCCGCGCGGCGGCCGCGTGGTCCGAGGGCGTCTACGACGGCGAGGTGGTGCAGGTTCCGGGCGCCGAGCTGGCTCGCGACGAGGGCATCCGCGACGACACGTCGGTCGAGAAGCTCGCAGGTCTCAAGGCGCTCTTCGCCGACGACGGCCAGGGCTCCGTCACGGCAGGCAACTCATCGCCCATCAACGACGGCGCGTCGGCCGTGCTCCTGGCCCGCGAGGGAGCCGTCGACGGCGAGCCGCTCGCACGCATCACGGCGCGTGCCGTCCACGGCGTCGACCCCGACGACTTCCCCATCGCGCCCATCGAGGCCGCGAACAAGGCGCTCGCGCGTGCCGGACGCACGTGGGCGGACGTCGACTTCGTCGAGCTCAACGAGGCGTTCGCATCGCAATCGCTCGCATGCCTCAAGGGCTGGCCCGACCTCGACCCCGACAAGATGAACATCCACGGCGGCGCGCTCGCGATCGGGCATCCGCTCGGAGCCTCCGGCGGCCGCATCATCGGCCACGCCGCGCACGAGCTCGCGCGCCGCGGAGGCGGCGTCGCCGTCGCCGCGATCTGCATCGGCGTCGGCCAGGGTATGGCCGTCGTGCTGGAGCGGTGATCGCGGGACGGATGCGGCGATGACCGACGCGCCCGAGGCATCCGGCGACTTCGTCCAATCGCTCGCGCGCGGACTCGCGGTGATCCGCGCGTTCGACGCCGAGCATCCCGAACTGTCGCTGAGCGACGTCGCCCGTCGCGCCGCCATTCCGCGCGCGGCGGCACGGCGGTTCCTGCGCACTCTCGAGACGCTCGGATACGTCCGCGCGAACGGCGACGGCACCGCCCGCGCCTTCGCGCTCACGCCGCACGTGCTGGAGCTCGGATTCAGCTACCTCTCCGCGCTGACGCTGCCCGAGCTCGTGCAGCCGCACCTCGAGACCCTGTCGCGCACGGTCGGCGAGAGCGTCTCGGCGGCAGTTCTCGACGGGACCGACATCGTCTATGTCGCACGCGTGCCGACGCGGCGCATCATGAGCGTGCGCATCACGATCGGCACGCGTTTCCCCGCGTACGCGACGAGCATGGGGCGGGTGCTGCTGGCGGGACTGCCCGACGACGAAGCGGATGCCGCGCTCGAAGCCTCCGCGCGGCGGGCGCTCACCCCGCTGACGAAAACCGACGTCGGAGCGCTGCGCGACGAGCTCGCGCGCGTGCGCGCTCAGGGCTGGGCGCTCGTCGACGGCGAACTGGAATCGGGGCTGCGGTCGGTCGCGGCTCCCGTCCACGGGCGGGACGGGTCGGTCGTGGCCGCGGTCAACGTGTCGACGAGCGCGACGCGCGACACCGTCGAGCACGTGCGCGAGGTGTACCTTCCGCGGCTGCTCGAGACGACGGCCGCGATCGAGCGCGAGCTGCGGCTCGTCTAGCGTCGGCCTTCGGCGGCGCGCAGACCCTGGCTGGTGAAGTAGCCCACCACGCCGTCGGCGTCCTCGACGCCGAACACCCACTTGCCGGACGGAGTGGCCCGCACATCGATGACGGTGCCGCGGCCGGTGGTCGTCAGGACGTGGTCGCCGGGTTTGTACACGGTATCGCTCATGCTCACGACGCTACGGATGCCGCGGCCACCCCACCTCCCCCGCGAGGCGGAGCCTGCTCCACCCGCGAGCGGACGCCGGCATCCGCGGGCGGCGCCCCCGACGCCTCCCAGCCGAAATCAGGACATCTGGCTGACACAGGAGTTTTCCGGCGCCAACATCCTGCGTGCGCCAGATGTCCTGATCCGGGAGGGAAGGAGGAGGGGGCGCCGCGAAGCGGCGGAACCAGGCGGATGCCGCGGCCCGACACCTCCGGCCGCTCAGCGCCCGACGAGCGAGTGGAACGCGCCGGGCGAGAGTGCGTGGTCGAGTGCGAGCATGCTCGCGCCGATGACGCCGGCCTTCTCGGCGGCGGTCGACTGGACGATCGCCAGGTGTCCGGTCGCGAGCGGCATCGACCGCGTGTAGACGACCTCGCGCACTCCGGCGATGAGATGCTCGCCCACGCGTGCCATCGATCCGCCGAGCGCGATCACGGAGGGATTGAGCAGGCTCACGCACGCCGTGAGCACCTCGCCGATGTCGCGCCCCGCCTGGCGGACCGCCTGGATCGCCTCGACGTTGCCGCTCTTGACGAGCGTCACCACGTCGTCGCCATTCGCGGCGTCGACACCCCGGTCGCGCAACGCGCGGGCGATGGCGGGTCCGGAGGCGAGGGCTTCGAGGCATCCGGTGTTCCCGCAATGGCACGGCACACCTGCGCCGCGCGCGATGTGCACGTGGCCGATGTCGCCGGCGACGCCCTGCGCTCCGCGCAGCAGCATTCCGCCTGAGATCACGCCCGCGCCGATGCCGGTGGCGACCTTCACGAAGACGAGGTCCTCGGTGGTCGGCCACGCCGTCGCGCGCTCGCCGAGGGCCATGATGTTGACGTCGTTGTCGACGAGAACGGGCACCTCGAGGTGCTGGCGCACCCAACCGGGGACGTCGAAGCGGTCCCATCCCGGCATGATCGGCGGATTGACCGGCTGTCCGGTGGAGTGCTCGACGGGACCCGGCACGCCGATCCCGATCGCGACGAGCTCGTTTCGATCGCGGCCGGTCTGCTCGAGCAGCGTCGCCGCCGTGTCGAGCATCCACGTGAGCACGGGCTCCGGGCCGAGCGTCACCGACATCGGCTCGGAACGCTCGGCGAGGATCGTGCCGGCGAGGTCGGCCACGGCCACAGTCGCGTGCGATGCTCCGATGTCGGCGGCGAGCACGACCCGCGCGCTCGGCTTGAGCGCGAACCGCGACGGAGGGCGTCCGCCGGTCGAGGTGGACTCCGCGAGCGGCGCGATGAGACCCATGCGCATGAGCTCATCCACCCGGGCCGCGATCGTCGAACGGGCGAGGCCGGTCGAGTGCGCCAACTCGGCTCGCGTACGCGGCACTCCGTCGCGCAGAAGCTGGAAGAGCTCGCTCGCGCCGGTCCCACCGGACGGGGATTCGGAGGTGATGGAGACCACGATTCAGTCAATCATGCCCAGGTTGTCGTCAGAACTCACCGGGACTTCTGCCGAAGCCGGGGTTCGGGTCACCCCGCTTCGGCAGAAGTCCGGGGAGCTTAGGTCGATCGCGCGCCGGCCGGCTTGGCGAACCGCTGCTGCAGCAGCACCGCGATCACGATGATGACGCCCTTCGCGACCGCCTGCACCGACGACGACAGGTTGTTCTGGATGAACACGTTGCTGAGCGTCGCGAAGACCAGCACGCCGAGGACGGTGCCCGTGATCGTGCCGCGACCGCCGACGAGGAGCGTGCCGCCCACGACGACGGCGGCGATGGCATCGAGTTCGTAGAGCTGACCGTGGGTCGAGGTGCCCGCCGTCGTACGGCCGAGGATCATGACCGCGGCGATGCCGGCCGTGAGCCCTGCGAGTGCGTACAGCCACACGGTGTGGCGCTTGACGTTGATGCCCGCGAGGCGTGCGGCTTCGCGGTTGCCGCCGATAGCGACCGTGCGGCGTCCGAACGTCGTGCGGTTGAGGAGGATCCAGCCGGCGACCGACACGAGGATGAAGATCCAGATCAGCACGTCGATGCCGAGGAAGTCCTCGTTGAAGAAGGTGATGAACCCGCGCTCGCGGATGACGAGCGTGCGCTTCTCGGCGATGATCTCGGCGAGACCCCGCGCCGCGACGAGCATCGCGAGGGTCGCCATGAACGCGACGACCTTCCCGTACGCGATCACGACGCCGTTGACGATGCCGGCCGCCAGGCCGACCGCGAGCGCGACCACGACCATGATGACCCAGTGCGACTGGTCCACCGCGTTCTGCATGACGTCGATCGTCGCGACGACCGACGCGAGGCCCATCACCGCACCGACCGACAGGTCGATGCCGCCCGAGATGATCACGAACGTCATGCCGATGCTGATGACGCCGATGATCGAGGCCTGTCGCAGGATCACGAGCATGTTGTTGAGGCTCATGAACGTGTCGGCGGCCGTGATCGCACCGACGGCCACGATGAGCAGCAGTGCGACGATGAGGCCGAGGTTGCGTCCGAACGAGCCGCTGAAGATGCGCCGGATGCCGGAGCGACCGGTGTTCTCGGACGGGGGCTGCGTCGGCGGCGCGGACTGCGCGTCGATGACGGCGCCGGGGTTGGTGGAGTCGCTCACGCGGCGGTTCCTTTCATGACCAGGTCGAGCACGCCGTGCTCGTCGATGTCGGAGGCGGGCACGGTCGTCAGGACGCGACCGTCGGCGATCACGAGGACGGTGTCGGCGAGCCCGAGGACCTCCTCGATCTCGCTGGAGACGATGACGACGGCGTTGCCCGCCGCGGCCAGGCGCCTGATCAGCGCGTAGATCTCGGTGCGGGCGCCGACGTCGACGCCGCGTGTCGGCTCGTCGAGCAGCAGCACGCGCGTGCCGTGGACCAGCCACCGGGCCAGGAGGATCTTCTGCTGGTTGCCGCCCGACAGGGTCGCGGCGGGCCGCTCGGGATCGGCGGGTCGCAGATCGAGCGCTTCGGCCTGCTCGCGCGCCGTCGCCCGCTCGGTGCGCTCGTCGAGGAATCCGGCCTTCGCGAACCGCTCGAACGACGAGAGCGTGACGTTGACGAACACGGGTTCGTCGAGCACGAGTCCCTGGCTCTTGCGCTCCTCGGGCGACAGGCCGACTCCGGCGCGCACGGCGTGCGGCACCGAGCCGCGCTTGAGCTCGGTGCCCGCGACCCTCACGGTGCCCGACGTCGCTCGCCGCGCGCCGAACACCGTCTCGAGGATCTCGGAGCGCCCGGACCCGACGAGCCCCGCGAGCCCGATGATCTCGCCGGCGCGCGCGGCGAACGACACATCCTCGAACACGCCCGCCAGCCCGAGCCCCTCGACTTCGAGCACGAGCGGTGCATCGGGGGCGACCGGCACCGCGGGTGGGAAGACGTTCTCCACCGCGCGTCCGGTCATGAGGCGGATCAGATCGCTCGTGGGCGTGTCCTTGACCGAGAGGCCGCTCGCCATGCTGCGGCCATCCTTGAGCACCGTGATGCGGTCGCCGATCTGGCGGATCTCCTCGAGCCGGTGGGTGATGTAGACCACCGCGATGCCCTCGGCGGTGAGCTCGCGCACCACGTTGAAGAGGTTCTTGACCTCCTCGGTGTCGAGCACGGCCGACGGCTCGTCCATGATGATGAGCTTGATGTCGTGAGACAGCGCGCGCGCCATGCTCACGATCTGCTGGTTCGCCGCACTGAGCTGACCGACCTCGGTGTTCGGCGAGAGCGACGCGTGACCGAGGCGGCGCAGCAGCTCGCGTGCCCGGCGCGTCGCCTCGCCGCGGCGCGTGAATCCGCCGCGTTCGATCTCATGCCCGAGGAAGATGTTCTCGGCGACGGTGAGTCCCTCGACGACGTCGAGCTCTTGGTACATCGTGGCGATGCCGAGCGAGAGCGCCGCCTGGGGGTCGGGGATCGCGACCTCGTCGCCGAGCCAGACGATGGTCCCCTCGTCGGGCTGGTGGACACCGGCGAGCATCTTGATGAGGGTGGACTTGCCCGCGCCGTTCTGCCCGAGGATGCAGTGCACCTCGCCCGCGCGCACGTCGAGGTCGACGCCGCGGAGCGCGTGCACCCCTGCGAAGTGCTTGGTGGCGCGGCGCACTTCGAGCAGTGTCGGCGGATCTCCCGGTAATGACGAAGAGTGGTCGTCTTTGATCACAGCGAGACCATAACATGCTCGCAAAGTCCGGATCGAGACTGTTTTCGAGGATCCGCGTGAGGCGGCGACAACCGGATGCCGCAACCGCCGCCCCCGGTTTCCCGCGCCACTCAGCCCTTTTGACGGGGCGCGAACAAAAGGTGTTGCAGTGTCGGCCACTTCTGCTACGGTGGCCCTCGTCAGCGTGGACAGCTTGAGTGTGGGCCTCAGCCCCACGGCCACGCCGGGCGGATCTGCATCACATTCAAGGAGGAACGGAATGCGTCCCAAGCGCACTATGGGGCTGCGCGCGCTCGTCGCGGGTGCGGCCGCGCTCACCACGATCGGCCTGCTGGCCGGCTGCACCGCCGGAGGCGGGGGCGATGACGTGGTCGACCAGGGCACCACGAGCGAAGAGAACCAGGCGACGGGCGAGACGGTCGTCATCGGCTTCTCGGGACCGGCTGCCGACCACGGCTGGCTCGGCGCGATCAACTCCGGCGCCCAGGCCGCCGCCGACAGCTTCGACGACGTCGAGCTGCGGGTCGCGGAGGGCACCAACGACGCGAACGCGCAGATCGCCGCGGTCGAGACCTTCATCAACGAAGGCGTCGACGCGATCGTGCTGCTGCCGACCGACGGCGCCGCTCTCACCGAGGTCGCGATCAAGGCGATGCAGGCGGGCATCCCCGTCATCAACGTCGACCGCGAGTTCTCCAGCCCGTTCGCCGCGCGCACCACGATCCTCGGTGACAACTACGGCATGGGCGTGAGTGCCGGCACCTACATCTGCGAGCAGCTCGGTGGCGAGGGCTTCGTGGCCGAGATCGCCGGCATCGACTCGCTCCCGCTCACGCAGGACCGCTCGCGCGGCTTCGCCGACGCGCTGTCCGACTGCGGGCTCGAGGTGAACGCCCGCGTCGCGGCGGACTTCACGGTCGCGGGCGGCGAGGCGGCGGCGTCGCAGCTGCTGGCGGCGAACCCGCAGATCGACGCCATCTGGAACCACGACGACGACCAGGGCGTCGGCGTGCTCGCCGCGATCGAGGCGGCCGGGCGCGACGAGTTCTTCATGATGGGTGGCGCGGGCAGCCGCAACGCGATGGAGGCCATCGAGGCCGACGACACGGTGCTCAAGGCGACGGTCATCTACCCGTCGACGCAGGCGGCCGACGGCATCGCGCTCGCGCGCCTGATCGCTCAGGGCAAGACGATGAGCGACCTGATCACGCCGAGCGTGCCGAACCGCATCGTGCTCGACGCGCCGGTGGTCACGAAGGACAACGTCGACGATTTCATCGACCTCTCCTTCGCCTCTTGAGGCCGTCGCGGGGCGTCCGTCCTCAGGGCGGGCGCCCCGCGCGCACATCCACGACGTCTGATGAGGGAAAGGATCCCGCGTGACCACTGACCACCGCGACCCCGAGGCATCCGGTCTCCGTGTCGCCATGATCGGACACGGCTTCATGGGAGCCGCCCACTCCGTCGGATGGCGGCAGGCGCCCGCCGTGTTCGACCTCCCCGTGCGGCCGCACATGGCGGTCGTCGTGGGCCGCAACGCCGAGGCGACGGCCGCAGCGGCCGAGAAGTGGGGCTGGGACGAAGCCGCGAACGACTGGCGTGAGGTCGTCGTCCGTGACGACATCGACGTCGTCGACATCGTGACGCCGGGTGATTCGCACGCCGAGATCGCGATCGCGGCGCTCGAGGCGGGCAAGCACGTCCTCTGCGAGAAGCCGCTCGCGAACACGGTTGCCGAGGCGGAGGCGATGGCGGATGCCGCGACCGCAGCCGCGGCCAAGGGCGTGCGGGCGATGGTCGGCTTCACCTACCGTCGCGTGCCGGCCGTGACCTTCATGCGCGACCTGATCGCGGCCGGCAAGGTGGGCCGCGTGCAGCAGGTGCGCGCCGCCTACCGGCAGGATTGGCTCGTCGACCCGCAGATGCCGCTCGCGTGGCGACTGCAGAAGGAGCACGCCGGATCCGGTGCGCTCGGCGACATCGGCGCGCACATCATCGACATGACCCAGTTCGTGACCGGACTCTCGATCGACCGGGTGTCGGGTGTGCTCGACACGATCGTGAAGGAGCGGCCGCTGCTGGGCTCGGGCTCGGGCCTGTCGGGCACGGCCGCCGAGGGCTACGGCGAGGTGACCGTCGACGACGTGGCGATCTTCGCGGGCCGCCTCGCGAACGGGGCGCTCGCATCGTTCGAGGCGACGCGGTTCGCGACCGGTCGCAAGAACGGGCTGACGATCGAGGTCTCCGGCGACCAGGGCGCTCTCGCCTTCGAGCTGGAGGACCTCAACACCCTGCAGTTCTACGACCGGACCGCGCCGGATGAGGTGCAGGGCTTCACTCGGATCCTGGTCACCGAGCCGCAGCATCCGTATGTGTCGGGGTGGTGGCCGGCCGGGCACATGCTCGGGTACGAGCACGGGTTCGTGCACCAGGTGAAGGATCTGGTCGAGGGCATCGTCGCGGGTGAGGACCCGCACCCGACGTTCGCGGACGGGCTCGCGGTGCAGCGGGTGCTGGCCGCGGTGGAAGAGAGTTCGCAGAATGGTTCGGCGTGGGTCGGCACCGGTGCCGGCACGTCGGCGGAGGAGGAGCAGTAATGGCACGTCCGATCACGTTGTTCACGGGGCAGTGGGCCGATCTGCCGTTCGAGGAGGTCGCGCGTCTTGCCGGGGAGTGGGGGTATGACGGGCTGGAGATCGCCTGCT
>NZ_DASRXZ010000088.1:0-28273 GCF_035687345.1 Microbacterium sp. | reverse complement strand
AGGTCAACCCAGAGACCGGGGATCGGCGTACGGTCGTTCCGGCCCGCGTCGTGAGCCGCATCCGGATCCCTCCCGAGCAGGTGTTCGAGCTCGCGAAAGCCCTCACGCAACAGCTCGAGTTCTGGGAGCAGGAGACGGGACGCCGCCCGCCGCCGGATGCGCCTCTCATCGACTAGGGCGTCACGCGGTGCACCCCGTTCGGTGTGTCAGTCTCTATGACGCCCAGGCCGGGATGTCAACCCTGTTGGGGTCGCTCCGCGGGCCCCGTAACCTTGCGGAGCGCTCACGCGCAGGTTGCGGCATCCGCTCGGCGAGGGGTGGATGCCGCAACTGGTGTATCACCCGCGCACGCGCCCTCTCCTTTCTGCGCGAGAGGAGCGCGCGATGACCACGATCGAGATCACCGACGCCGGGGCGGTCCGTCGCGGTCCGGTGTTCTGGGTGTGCCGACACTTGCCCGGTGAGATCGCCGGGACGGCGGCGCTCGTGCTCGCCGGCCTCGGCGTCACCGTCTGGACCGACGCGCCCGTCACCATCGCCCTCGCCGGGCTTGCCGGCGCGGTCATCGGGTTCTACGGGGTGCTCGCGATCACGATCTACTCCGAGCACTCGATCGCCGCGCACGGTCGAGACCGGCGCGGCGCGCTCGCGCTGCTCATGGCGGAGTTCGGGCCGGTCGAGTTCGTCGACACGCTCATCGTCCGTCCGGCCGCGCTCATGCTGGGCGTGTGGATGGCGCCCGAGCCCATCTGGGGCCTGCTCGCCGGCAAGATCGCGGCCGATCTCGTGTTCTACGCGGCCGTCGCGAAGTCGCACAGCACGCGCGGTTCGCACGCCGCGCGCGGGCGTCAGACCGTGCCGTAGAGGCGGTCTCCCGCGTCGCCGAGCCCGGGCACGATGTAGCCCTTGTCGTTGAGGCGCTCGTCGAGTGCGCCCAGCACGAGCGTCACGTCGCGCTCGCCGACCTGGCGCTCGATCGCAGCGACGCCCTCGGGAGCACCGAGGAGGCAGATCGCCGTGACGTCCTGCGCGCCGCGGCGGAACAGGAAGTCGATCGCCATGCCGAGCGAGCCGCCCGTGGCGAGCATCGGGTCGAGCACGAAGCACTGGCGGTCGCTCAGGTCGAGCGGCAGGCGCTCGGCGTACGTCGTGGGCTCGAGCGTCTCTTCGTTGCGCACCATGCCGAGGAATCCGACCTCGGCCGTCGGCAGCAGCTTGACCATCCCGTCGAGCATGCCGAGCCCCGCGCGCAGGATCGGGACGACGATCGGCCGGGGCTCGTCGATCTTCACGCCGTTCGTCTTCGAGACGGGCGTCTGGATCTCGATCGGGGCGACGCGCACGTTGCGCGTGGCCTCGTAGGCGAGGAGCGTCACGAGCTCCTCGGTGAGCTGGCGGAAGACCGGCGAGGGCGTGCGCTCGTCGCGCAGCACCGTGAGCTTGTGCGTGATGAGCGGGTGGTCGGCGACGTGCAGGCGCATGCACTCAGGTTATCGGGCCGCGGCGCATCCCCGAGGGGCCGCGGGCGCGGCGGATGCGGCATCCGCGTACGCTCTGGGATGTGAACTCGCCCACCGACCTCGCCGCGATGCGGCGCGCGCTCGTGCTCGCGGCCGAGGCGGGCGCCCGCGGCGACGTCCCGGTCGGCGCGGTGGTGACGGATGCCTCGGGCTCGATCATCGGCGAAGGACGCAACCTCCGCGAGGTGACGAACGACCCCACGGCGCACGCCGAGGTCGTCGCGCTGCGCGAGGCGGCGGCATCCGTCGGCTCATGGAATCTCGAGGGTTGCACGCTCGTCGTCACGCTCGAGCCGTGCGTCATGTGCGCGGGTGCCCTGCTGCAGGCGCGCGTGTCACGACTCGTGTTCGGCGCGTGGGACGAGAAGGCTGGCGCAGCCGGCTCGATGTACGACGTCGTGCGCGATCGACGGCTGCCGTATCGCGCCGAGGTCGTCGCGGGAGTCGAAGCGGATGCCGCCACCGCGCTGCTGCGCGACTTCTTCGAGTCGAAGCGCTGACTCATTCGGCGGGAGCCGACCGAAGGCCGGCGGGGGAATGTCTCGCCGGGAGGGCACCCCGCGCAGCGGGACGCAAGCCAACCTATGTCACCAGGGTGAACGACTACGGCAACTGCGGCAGAACCTCGGCGCCCAGGTACTCGACGTGGTCGACGTCCTGCAGGTCGAGGAGCTGGAGGTAGACGCGCTCGATTCCGAACGAGCGGTACCGATCCATTCGCTCGGCGATCTCGTGGGGGCCGCCGACGATGTTCGTTCCGTCGCGCACCTCTTCGAGCGTGCGGCCGATGCGCTCCGCGCGACGGACGATCTCGGCATCCGATGCGCCCGCGATCGTCGACATCGCGATCGAGATCTTGAGCGACCCGGGGTCGCGGCCGATGCGCTCGCACGCCGCGCGCACATGGTCGAGTCGCTCCTGGATCGCGTCCTCCTTCGGGAAGCCGAGGTTGTACTCGGTCGCGAAGCGGGCGACGAGGTCGGGCGTGCGACGGGTTCCACCACCGCCGACGATGAGCGGGATCGGCTGCTGCACGGGCTTCGGCAGCGCCGGTGCGTCCACGAGCGTGTAGTGGCGGCCCGAGAACGAGTACGTCTCACCGAGCGGCGTCGACCACAGGCCGGTCACGATCTGGAGCTGCTCCTCGAACGGGCCGAACCGCTTCGCGGGGAACGGGATCCCATACGCCTCGTGCTCGCGCTCGTACCACCCGGCGCCGAGACCCAGCTCGACGCGTCCGCCCGACATCTCGTCGACCTGTGCCACCTGGATCGCGAGGATGCCCGGGTGACGGAAGGTGATGGGCGAGACCAGCGTGCCGAGGCGGATGCTCGTCGTCTCACGCGCGAGCGCGGCGAGGGTCGTCCACGCGTCCGTCGGACCAGGCAGCCCGTCGCGCGAACCCATCGAGAGATAGTGGTCCGAGCGGAAGAAGCCCGTGAAGCCGTGGCGCTCGGCCACCTGGGCGAACGCGAGCTGATCGCCGTAGGTCGCGCCGAGCTGGGGTTCGGTGAAGACGCAGTACTCCATGGAGCCAGTCTTCCAGCGCGCGGACACCGGATCCCACACGCATCCGGTGGGTGGAATCAGTCGGTCGACCTCAGCACGATCTGATCCGTCGCCGGGCGCGGGTGGTCGCCGCGGAACACGTCCGGCTCGAGATAGATGACCCTGGCCGCCGCGACCGCCGCCCGCACGCGCTTCTCGATCGCGTCGATGTCGTGCGCGACGTCGGCGAGGGTGCGGTCGGTGGCGAAGCCGAGCTTCGCGGCCACGAGCAGCTCGTCCGGACCGAGGTAGAGGGTCTTGATGTGGATGAGACGCTCGATCTCGCCGCCCTCGGTGATCGCCTCGACGATGAGCCGGTGATCGGCGTCCGTCGCACCCTCGCCGACGAGCAGGCTCTTGGTCTCGATGCCGAGCACGATCGCGATGATGATGAGCAGCGTGCCGATCATGAGCGTGCCGATCGCATCGAACACCGGGTTGCCCGTGATGACCGTGAGCCCCACACCGAATAGGGCGAACGCGAGGCCCGTGAGGGCGCCGATGTCTTCGAGGAGCACCACCGGCAGCTCGGGGGCCTTCGCGTGGCGCACGAACTGCACCCAGGACTGCCCCTTCTTGCGCACGTGGTTGCTCTCGACGACCGCCGTGCGCAGGGAGAACGACTCGAGCACGATCGCGATGACGAGCACCGCGATCGGCAGCCACCACCACTGCGGGTCCAGGGCGTGAGGATGCGTGAGCTTCTCGACGCCCTCGTAGATCGCGAAGAGGCCGCCGACGGAGAACAGGATGATCGAGACGACGAACGCGTACACGTAGCGCTCGCGGCCGTAGCCGAACGGATGCTCGCGGTCGGCGCGCTTCTTCGCTTGGCGCCCGCCGAGCATGAGCAGCAGCTGGTTGCCCGAGTCGGCGACGGAGTGAATGGCCTCGGCGAGCATCGAGGCGGATCCCGAGAGGAACCAGGCGATGAACTTCGCGACCGCGATGCCCATGTTCGCCAGGAACGCCGCGATGATGGCCTTGCCGCCGCCCGATGCACTCATGATTCCGAGTCTACGGATCGGCCGCCCGCCGTCAGTCCGAGGAGCGGATGACGATCTGCTCGGTCGGGGGAGAGGGGTCGGCCGGGTGGCCGACGTACCCGATGACCTCGAGCAGCGCCTGCCGGAACTCGATGGGCCGCTCGAGGTGCGGCGAGTGCCCGACGCCCTCGAGGTTCAGCTCGCGCACCTCGCCGCCGCGCTCGGCGTAGCGGCCGAGCACGTCGCGCATCTGCGACACCATCTCCTGCGCGGGTGCCGCCTCCGGCCCCGGCCAGCCCGGGACGATGCCCAGCGCGCCGAGGTGGTTGATGTCGTAGAACGAGGCGTCGGAGACGATCGCGTCGGCCGTGCCGTGGATCCAGACCACAGGGGGTTTGCGGGGCAGGTCGACGATGCCGGAGACGTTGAAGTACTTCGGCGCCATCGTGTTGAGCACGCCCACGGTGCCGGCGGCGAAGCCGGGCCAGTTCTCGGACGCAACCGAGTCGCCGGGGTAGTTCCCGGTCGCGGTCGACGTCGACAGGATCGACTCGACCCACACGTCCTCGTGCTCGGTCGTGTAGTTCGCCGCCACATAGTGCGCCCGGAACACGTTGCGCGGCGAGGTCGGGGCCTCGTCGCTCGTGTCGTGGGCCTCGAGCCGCGCGACGAAGTCGGGGTTGCCGGCGCCGCCGCCGCATCCGGCGTCGTCGTCGGTCAAGCGAGTGCCGTCGCGCCGCGTCCCGCCGAAGCCGTACGGAGAGACCGGAGACTCGAGGGTGAGGCTCAGCACGGGGTGGTCGAGCGCGTACTGCATGACGACGCCGGCGCCCATCGACCAGCCGACGAGGTGGGCCGTCGGGATCCCGAGGGCGTCCAGCGTCGCCTTTACGTCGTCGCTGAAGTCGCGCACACCGCGGGTGGCGTCGATCGGCGCGTGCTCGGTGAAGCCGTAGCCGCGCAGGTCGATCGCGATCACCCGGAGGTCGGACGGCAGGTCGAGCATCGTCTCCTGCCAGAACAGCGACGACGAGCCGTTGCCGTGGATCAGCACGACCGTGCGCTCGGGCGGAGTCTCGGGATCGTCGCCCGCGCGCTCGAGGATTCCGACGGTGAGCCGGGGCGTCTCGACCAGTCTTTGGGTGATGCCGTCGAACAGGGTCATGGCCGGTCCTTCGCTGAAACGGGGAGGCGTCGTCGCCCCCATATCCCGACTATAGACCGCGTTCGAGACGGATGTGAATCACCTTTCAGGTTCGGGCTCGCCGGTGTAGAAGCGGTAGGTCGCGTCGGCGGCGGTGCGGGCCGCTTCCGGCTCTCCGCCGCCTCGGATGTGCGCCTCGCCCCACGCGGTCGCCGCCGCGCGGTAGAACGCCTTGCCCTCGTCGGTGAAGGCCCACGCCTCGGCTGTCTCGGGTGTGACGTCGGTGCTTCCGGCGAGGTGCAGCGCGAGTCCGAGGAGGCCGCCGTCCCAGCCGACACCGGTCGCGCCCGGCCCGTACGCCTCCCAGAATCCAGGCGGCACGTCGGCGATGCGCGCGGTGTGGATCAGCTCGACGCGCGTCGAGCCGTCGCCGTCACTCCGCAACGCGACCTCGAGCCGCGAGACCCCGCCGCCGTATTCCCACGTGACGCGGTAGCCGGCGGCTCCGTCGGCAGGGGGTCGGCACTCGAGCACCTCGCCGCCCGCGTTGCCCTCGAGCTGGTAGCGGCCACCGAGCCGCAGATCGCCCGACACGGGCAGGAACCAGCGCGGGATGCGCTCGGCCGACGTCACGGCGTCCCACACGTCGTCGATCGGGGAAGGGTAGGTCTGCGCGAGCGACTGCACGCACGTCGGCGCACCGTCGAGCTCGTCGTCGCGCACGGCGCGGTCCACCGCGGCGACCTGTGCGTTCACGTCCACCATGTCAGTTCTCCTCGTCTTCCTCGGGGGTCGGATCATCGGACGCCTCGTCGGCCGGCTCCTCGCGCGACGCCTGCCCCTCGACCATCCGGCGCTGCCGCCGGCCGCGCGCGAGCTCGGTGCCGAGCGCGTCGAGCTTGGGCTGCCAGAACCGTCGGAACGGGTCGAACCACGAGGCCGCCGCTTCGAGCGGGGCGGGGTCGATCGCATAGAGCCGGCGGGTGCCGTCGGGGCGCACGACGGCGAACCCCGCCTCGCGCAGCACGCGGAGGTGCTGCGACACCGCCGGATGCGAGATCCCGAATTCGCGCGTCACGACCTCGGCGAGCTCGCCCGAGGGCCGTTCGCCGTCGGCGAGGAGCTCGAGAAGACGCCGGCGGACCGGATCGCCGAGGACGTCGAGGGCGTGCATGCGCCCATATTTGCATCCGTGCTTAATTAAGTCAACACTTAAGGAAGTCCAGCCGCCTCACGCCACGGCCGGCTCGGCCCCTCGCAGGTCGGTCGGTGCAGTCTCGGGCGGCGCGATGTCGGGCTCGATGGACCGCCGCAGGGCGACATCCTGTTCGATCGCGAGCCACGCCTCGCGCAGCGTCGTGAAGCGACCCGGTGGGGCGGCGCGGTGCACCCACACGATCTCGACATCGGCCCGGCGGCATTCGACGTAGGCGATCAGCCGTCGCGCATCCCCTTCGGGGAACGAGCCGTCGACCGCGCACCACGCGCCGTCGCCGATCCACTTCAGTTCGAGACCGCCGGCGCTCCGCGCGCTCACTGACTCACCGAGGGACATCGTCATCTCCTCCGAGGGATCGCGCCGGACGTCGCCGGCGGGGAACGGCTCCTTAGATCGTGGGCCAACCGTCATGTGATCGCAGGGGGCTTGACACCGGGAGCTCCGACCCTCATTCACATGACTAGCGGTCCGCGCATCCGAGTTCAAGCCCCTCACCGCGCACCGGCACGCCGTTTAGCTTCTCGACGGATGCCGGGATCCGCGCGACTCTGGAGAAGGAATGACCATCGAACCGCTCATGTGCACGACCTCCCTCGACGAGTCGCTCGGCACTCTCGAGGAACTCGCCGCGCGTGTGCGGGAACTCGGCAAGGCGTACATCCGGTACAGCGAAGGACCGGAACGCGACGTCGAGGAGAGCGTGGACACCGAGAGCGGGCTCACCCTTCCGGGGCTCTCGGTGAACCCGCTGCATCCGGAGGACTGGTGGACGCGTCCCATCGAGGACTGGCTCGCGCGCCAGGTCTGCCAGTACAAAGAGCTTCAGGAGAAGAACCCCGACCGCTTCGCGTGGGTGCTGCGGGGGATCGAGGTGGGCCGCGGCCCCGATTGCGAGCCGCTGCTGCGCGGCGTCGTCCCGATCGCACGGCTCGACGACCGGCTGCTCGACGAGGCCGCCGAGCGCTACCGGGAGCGGTTCGAGGCGGGCAAGGGCCCCGAGGACTGAACGATCCGGGTCACACCGTGGGCGTGGGCTGCCGGTCGGGGTGGAGAACCACCTTCACGCATCCGTCCCGCTTCGTCTGGAACTTCTCGTACAGGGCCGGCGCGTCCTCGAGAGCGCCGTGGTGCGTCACGAGGTCGCCGATCGCGAGTGGGTCGGCCTCGTCCTCGACGAGCGGCATGAGGTCGTCGATCCACCGCTTGACGTTGCACTGCCCCATGCGCAGCGTGAGCTGCTTGTCGAACATCGTCTTGAGGGGCAGGAGGTCCGCATCACCCGCGTAGACGCCGCTGATCGAGATCGTCCCGCCGCGGCGGACCATGTCGACCGCCGCATACAGCGCCGCGAGCCGGTCGACGCCGCCGTGCTCCACGATCGGCCGCGCGAGCACGTCGGGCATGACGGATGCCACGCGGTGCGCCGCGTGCGCGAAGGGGCTGCCGTGCGCCTCGAGCCCCACGGCGTCGATGACGGCATCCGCTCCCCGTCCGTAGGTCGTCGCGACCACGCGATCCGCGTCGTCGTCGGGCTCCCACGCCTCGATGCCGTGCCGAGCCGCCATCTCCCGCCGTTCGGGCACCGGATCGATCCCGATCACGCGATGCCCTCGCAGGTGCGCGATGCGCGACGCGAACTGGCCGACCGGCCCGAGCCCGAGCACGACGACCGTGCCCGGCTCGACGAGCCCGGCGTACTCGACCGCCTGCCACGCCGTCGGAAGGATGTCGCTGAGGAAGAGATAGCGCTCGTCGGGCAGCCCGTCGCCCACGCGGATCGTGTTGTAGTCCGCGCTGGGCACGCGCAGCAGCTCGGCCTGCCCGCCCGGCACATGCCCGTACAGCTTCGTGTATCCGAACAGCGCGGCCCCCGTGCCGTACTCGTCGTTCTGCGTGCTCTCGCACTGGGATTGAAGACCGCGCACGCACATGAAGCACTCGCCGCACGCGATGTTGAACGGAACGACCACCCGCTGCCCGGGGCGCAGCCGCTTCACCGCGGAGCCGACCTCCTCGACGACGCCCATCGCCTCGTGCCCCAGGATGTCGCCGCGGTCCATGAACGGACCGAAGAGCTCGTACAGGTGCAGGTCGGAGCCGCAGATCGCGGTCGACGTGATCCGGATGATCGCGTCGGTGGGCTCGAGGATCCGCGGATCAGGCACCTCGAGGACGGCGATATCGCGGCGCCCCTGCCATGTGACGGCGCGCACGACTATTCGTGACGCGCAGCCGGCGCGGGGCCGCTCCGCAGCTCCCATACCCGCACGGGCCGCGTGCGGTGGATGGGGGTGGACGGGGCATCCGTCCCCTGCTCCGGGGGAGCCGGACGGGATCCGGTGCCGGCGTGCTCGGCGACGTGGATGGACATCGGCTTGATCGGGCTTTTCATGCTCTCTCGACCTCCTCGACAGAGCATGTGCGCGGGGGCGCTCCACGACGGAGGGGGTTGACACTCCGAGTCGCGTCTGTCAAGGCCCTCTCCCCCCTTCCGCACGGGTACGTAGCGTCGCGGGGACAGCACACTCACAAAGGAGCGGACCATGACTGTGGCCAGAGAGATCATGACCCCCAACCCGCGGTGCGTCGGAGAGAACGAGACCCTCGTCGAGGCCGCTCGTCTGATGGCGTCGCTCGACGTCGGCGCGCTGCCGATCTGCGGCGAGGACCAGCGCCTCAAGGGCATGGTGACCGATCGCGACATCGTCGTGAAGGTCATCGCGCAGGGAGCCGACCCGGCGTCGACGACGGCGGGATCGCTCGGTCAGGGCAAGCCGGTCACGATCGGCGCCGACGACGACGTGCGGGAGGCCCTCGAGATGATGAAGACGCATCAGGTCCGCCGCCTCCCCGTCATCGACGGACACGACCTCGTCGGAATCATCAGCCAAGCCGACGTCGCGCTCGCGCTATCGTCACAGGAGACGGGTGAGACGGTGGCAGAGATCTCGGAGTGAGCATGAGCGACGACAAGCCCCACGTCCCCGCGGGGGGCGCCGGAGCCGACACCGGGGCGGTCGACAGCGCGTCGATCGACCCCGCCGACCGCGCGGACATCCAGAACATCTCGAGCCAGAACGACATCCCGGGCGTCGGAACGCGCGCGGCCGACGGCTCGATGGAGACCGACCTCGACGACGCCGATCCCCGGGGACAGCCCCGCGACGACGACACAGAGGGCGGCGCGACGCGCGGGGTCTCGGACGACGGACGGGTGACGGATGCCGCGACCTCCGACGACCTGCCCGTCGACTCCTACGAGCCGGGGGTCGATCCGGAATCGGCCGACTCGAGCAGATTGGTCGGTGACGACGAGTGACGCAGGATTCGGACGACGCGAAGAAGCAAGACCCTACGCGTGTGCGCAACCAGCCCGCGCTCGGCGCGAACGCCGGCGCCGCGCGATGGCTCATCCCCTCGGGGATCACGGGCGCCGTCGCGGTCGTGCTGTTCGCGCTCTCGATCCCGATCGCGCCCGCGGTGGCCTGGATCGGCATCGCGCTTCAGGTCGGCCTGTTCGTCGCGATGTGCATCACGGCGGGCTTCGTCCGCCCCGGGCGCTACCGCAGCTTCACGTTCGCATGGCTGACGATCGCGATGGCGGCCACGGCGCTCGTGCTGCTGATCGTCATCCTCGTCATCGCGTGGGCGGGCGTGCCGCAGTCCGCGTCCGTCGGCTGATTCGGCCGGCGCGGGCGGCGGGCTCCGAGGAGGCGGCGTGAAGATCCTGATGTGGCACCTGCACGGGGGCTACACGGACGCCCTGGTGCGCGGCGAGCACGAGTACCTGCTGCCCGTCGACGAGACCCGCAGCGAGTGGGGTCTCGGAAAGGGCGGCCGCGACTGGCCCAGGGCTCGCGAGGTCACCGCGGATGAGCTCATGGACGAGGAGATCGACGTCGTCGTGCTCCAGCGTCCAGATGAGGTCGACGTCGTCCATCGCTTCACCGGGCGGCGCCCCGGACAGGAGGTGGCCGCCGCCTACGTCGAGCACGACCCCCCGCGCGAGGGGCCCGCGACCAGCGAGCATCCGATCGCCGACCGCGACGACATCCTCCTCGTGCACCTCACCCACTTCAACCGGCTGTTCTGGGACAACGGGCGTGCCCCCACGGCGGTCATCGAGCACGGTGTGCCCGATCCGGGAGAGGTGTACACGGGCGAGCTTCCGCGCGCCGCGGCCGTCCTCACCGAGCCCATGCGCCGCTGGCGCCTCGCGGGGACCGATCTGCTGCCGCAGTTCGCGAAGACCGCGCCGATCGACGTCTACGGCCCCGGCGGCGAGGCGCTGCGCCGCACTCTTCCGCCGACGGGCATCCACCACGGCGGAGAGCTCGCGGCCGCCCACCTGCGCGCCGAGATCGCGCGTCGGCGCCTGTACCTGCACACCGCCCGCTGGTCGTCGCTTGGTGTGTCGCTCATCGAGGCGATGCTCGTGGGCCTGCCGGTGGTGGCGATCGGGGCGACGGATGCCGCGCGCGCGATTCCTCCCGGCGCCGGCGTCGTGTCGACCGACCTCGACGTGCTCGCGGACGGGATCCGCGAGCTCATCGACGACCCGATGCTTGCGCGGGAGAAGGGCGCTCGCGCGCGGGCGCACGCCCTCGAGCACTACAGCCTCGACCGGTTCCTGCGGGAGTGGGACGAGGCGTTCGCCCTCGCGGAGGAGGTTCGGCAGCGCTCGGCGCCGACGTTCCTGGACGACGTGCCGGGGTGAGGGCTGCGGCGGCGAGACGGGCCGTGCAGTCGGCTCCGTAGGATGGCGGGATGGCACGTGAGTCCGAAGCGCTTCCGCCCGTCGCGATCCTCGGAGCAGGCTCGATGGGAGGCGCGATCCTGCGAGGTCTCGTGCGATCCGGACTCGCGGGCGGGGGAGTGACGGTCACCAACCGCACGGCCGCCAAGGCGTCGGCGCTCGCCGAGCTGCCGGGCGTCGAGAGCATCGCACTGGAATCGCGCCCTGACGGGAACATCGCCGCAGCGGCTGCCTCCGACATCGTGCTGGTCGGCGTGAAGCCCGCCATGGTCCCCGATCTGCTGCGCGAGATCGCAACCGCGCTGCGACCCGGGACGATCGTGGTGAGCCTCGCCGCGGGCGTCACGATCGCCACATTCGAGCAGATCCTCGGGCCGGACGTCGCCGTCGTCCGCTCGATGCCGAACACGCCGGCGGTCGTCGGCAAGGCCGTGACCGGCATCGCCGCCGGAACCACCGCGGGCCCGGACGCCCTCGCCGTCGTGCGGCGGCTCTTCGAGACGTGCGGTGCCGTGGTCGAGGTGCCCGAGACGCAGATCGACGCCCTGTCGACGATCTCGGGGTCTGGCCCCGCCTACGTGTTCCTCCTCATCGAGGAGCTCACGAAGGCGGCGAAGGGCAAGGGCTTCGCGGATGCGGAGGCGCGGCTGCTCGCCGAGCAGACGTTCATCGGCGCGGCGGCCCTGCTCGAGGCATCCGGCGAGGACCCGGCGGAGCTTCGGCGCCAGGTGACGAGCCCGAAGGGCACGACCGAGCGCGCGATCGCGGTGCTCCAGGCTGCTCGCCTCGACGAGGTGTTCGCCGAGGCCACGGATGCCGCGCTCGCGCGCGCGAGGGAGCTCGCGCAGGGCGCGTGAGGCGTCACTCCCGCTGCTTCATCCACCACTCGGTGAAGCGCCGCGCGCGGCCGTCGTCGGCGAGGTCGACGACCCACATGTTGCGGTAATGGTTGCCGTCCTTGTAGCGCGTCTCGGCCTCGATGAACGCGCGCGACCCGTCGATGCCCGCGACGTCCCACGTGAACTCGTACGTGCCCGGCTCGTCGGCGCGCTTGATCCACTCTTCGGTGATCGCCTCGGAGCCGCGAATCGGCTCCTCCCAGGGCTCGAACCGGTACTCGACGTCGGGGGTGAACAGCGCCCCGATGTCGGCCGGATCGTTCGTGCGCCACGCGATGACGTACCGCTCGACCCAGCGGCGGGCCGCGGCATCCGTCTTCTCTCTGTCGTCCATCGGGCCAGTCTGCTCCCGGCCTCGGGCGCTGTCACCGGTCGAGGGCCGCGAAGCGCTCCACATCGACGTTGGTGCCCGACACGATGATGAGGTCGTGGTTGGTGACGACCGTGTTCGCCTCGGCGTAGCGGAAGGGCTTGCCCGGACTCTTCACGCCGACGACCGTGACGTTGTACTTCGTGCGCACGCCCGACTCGTTGAGACCCACACCGCGGATGAACTTGGGCGGGTACATCTTGGCGAGCACGAAGTCGTCGTCGAAGCGGATGAAGTCCAGCATCCGTCCGCTCACGAGGTGCGCGACGCGCTCACCGGCTTCGCGCTCGGGGTAGATGACGTGGTTCGCGCCGACGCGCGCGAGGATCTTGCCGTGCGACTGCGAAACCGCCTTCGCCCAGATCTGCGGGACCTTGAGGTCGACGAGGTTGGCGGTGATGAGCACGGATGCCTCGATGAGCGAGCCCACCGCGACGACGGCGACCTGGAAGTCCTGCGCGCCGATCTGCTTGAGCGCATCGATGTTGCGCGCGTCCGCCTGCACCGCGTGGGTCACGCGCTCGGACCACTTCTGCACCAGCTCGAGGCTCTCGTCGATCGCGAGCACCTCGCGGTCGAGGCGATCGAGCTCGCCGGCGCATGCGGCGCCGAACCGGCCCAATCCGATCACGAGGACGGGCGCGTCGCCGCGGATCTGCTCAACCAACGATCGGCCTTTCCACCGGCAGCGAGTACAGCTGCGAACGGGACGTCGCGGCCACCGCCGCGGCGAGTGTCACTGTACCAACGCGTCCCATGAACATGGTCGCGGCGAGGACGTAGACGGCGGGGTCGGGAAGGGTCTCGGTGAGACCCGTCGACAGGCCGACCGTCGCGAAGCCCGAGATCACGTCGAACAGCACATCCTCCACCGGCGCTCGCGAGATCTGGGCGATCGTGATCGTCGAGACCGCGACGATCGTCGCGCCCCACGCGACCACCGAGAGGGCGACGCGCTGGACGTCGCTCGGGATGCGGCGGCCGAACGCCTCGACCGACTGCTTGCCCTTGGCCTCCGACCACACCGCGAGCGCGAGCACCGCGAGGGTCGTGACCTTGATGCCGCCCGCCGTGGAGGCGGAGCCGCCGCCGACGAACATGAGCATCGAGCCCACGACGAGCGACGATCCGTGGAAATCGTCAATGTCGACGACCGCGAACCCGCCCGAACGCGTCATCGCCGACAGGAAGAACGACTGGAAAGTCGTGTCCCACGCGTCCATGCCGCCGAAGGTCGCCGGGTTGTCGAACTCGAGGAGCACGAAGATGCCCGCACCGGCGACGAACAGCAGGGTGGTGGTGATGATCGTGAGCTTCGCGTGCAGCGACCATCGCTTCACGTGCCAGCGCTGGCGCCACAGCGTGAAGATGACCGGGAAGCCGATCGAGCCGAGGAACACGCCGACCATGAGCACCGACAGCAGGAAGTAGTCGTCGGCGAATGGGACGAGGCCGCCGTCGTTCGGCACGAAGCCCGTGTTCGTGAACGCCATCGCCGCGTAGTACGGCGCCTCCCACAGTGCGACGAGCGGGTCGACGCCCGCCCAGATCAGGGAAGGGTAGAGCAGGACGGTGAGGATCGCCTCGATCGTGAGCGTCGACAGCGCGACGGTCGCGAGCAGCTGGCCGACCTCGCCGAGCCGCACGGTCTGTCCTTCGTTGACGGGACCGCCGTGCACGCGCAGCGGGTTCGTCTCGCCCGCCGCGATGAGCTTCGCGCGCAACCCGAGACGCTTCGAGATGACCAGGCCCAGGATCGACGCGAGAGTCAGCACGCCGAGCGCGCCGACGTTGACGCCGATGTAGGTGACGACGTGGCCGAACGGCGACCAGTGCGCGTTCATGTCGACGGTGGACAGGCCCGTGACGCAGATCGTCGACACGGCCGTGAACAGGGCGTCGGCGAAGGGCGTCCGCCTGCCGTCGGCCGCCGCGATGGGCAGCGAGTACAGGACGGTGAACAGGCCGATGAGCGTCACGAAGACGAGCACCGCGAAGCGGGCGGGGGAGGAGGTCGTGAGCGATCGGAGCTCGTCGTAGATCGTGACGGCGCTTCGGACGAGGATTCGACCGACCCGCGAGGCCACCGGGCCTGTCGCCATCGTCGATGCCCCCTTCGACTCGCTCGGCTCGCTCAGGGCACCGCCCTCGCTTGGACGGTATGTCATGGTACTCCGCGGAGCGCGCGGCTAGTCTGAGGACATGGCGGACATCTTCGACGTCATCGCGGACGGAACGCGACGCGACATCCTGAAGCTGCTGCTGGACCGATCGTCCGCCGGGGAGAACGGCACGAGCGTGTCGCACATCGTCCACGCGCTCGGGGTGAGTCAGCCGACCGTCTCGAAGCACCTCAAGGTGCTGCGCGAGGCGCGCCTCGTCTCCGTGCGCGAAGAGGGCCAGCACCGTTACTACAGCCTGTCGCCCGCACCGCTCGACGAGGTCGACGACTGGCTCGTGCCCTTCCTCGACGCAGGACAGACGGATGCGCCCGACCACGCGCCCGCGGCGCTGCCAGACTCCGCGGCGCACGCCGCCGAGGTCGTGGGCCGTGCCGCGGCATCCGCCAAGCATGTCCTCGAGAACGCGCTCAAGAAGCTTCCCGGACGCTGATCCGCGAGCCGCGACCGGTCGCCCCCAGAGAGCGACCGGTCGCGTCACGTCGGCGGTCGGGTCCGCCCCGTGCCATCCGGATGTGCCTCCAGCGTTCCGCGTCGGGGTGGACGAATCATTTGCGCAGTCGGTGCGCGGTCCGTGAGCTTCTTATGAGCCGGCTGTGACGCTCAACGGCGTCCTGCCTTGCGGCGGAAGAGCCAGGATCCCCACACGAACGCGACGGCGAGGATGAGCGCGCACCATCCGACGGCCCACCACGGCTGGGCGCCGAGCGGCGTGCCCATCAGGAGCCCGCGGATCGTCTCGATGATCGGGGTGACCGGCTGGTTCTCGGCGATCCACTGGAGCCACGTCGGCATGGACGCGACGGGCACGAATGCGCTCGACAGGTAGGGCACGAACAGGATGATGAATCCGTAGCCGTTCGCTCCTTCGGGACTCGAGGCGGCGAGGCCGATCGCGGCGAACAGATACGTGATCGCGAGGATGTAGAGCGCGACCATCGCGATCGCGCCGAGCCACTCGAGGGGGCCGGCCGTGGGGCGGAAGCCGACGAGCACCGCGACGACGATGACGACCGCGGTCGCGAGCAGATTGCGCAGCAGGCTCGCGACGACGTGGCCCGTGAGAACGGCGCTCGCGCGCAGCGGCATCGTGCGGAAGCGGTCGATGATGCCCGTCTTCATGTCGCCGGCGACATACACCGCGGTGGACGACGCGCCGAACCCCGCGCACAGCAGGATGATGCCCGGCACGACATAGTCCACGTAGCCGCCCGACGGGTCGATCGCACCGCCGAACACGAACGTGAACAGCAGCATGAGCATGACCGGCAGGAGGATCGCCATGAGCAGCGACTCGCCGTCGCGCAGCGAGTGGCGAAGGCTGCGGCCGACGAACGTCGCCTCGGCGGTGAAGCCCGAAATGCGCGGGCGGAGCGAGGGCGCGGAGGGGGCGAGGGCGGTCATGCGTACTCCTTGATGGTCGTGTCGTCCACGGCGCCGGCGGACCGGCCCGCGGAGGTGAGCGAGAGGAAGACGTCGTCCATCGTGGGACGACGCAGGGTCACGACGCCTTCGGCGCCGGCCTCGTCGAGCTCGTCGATGGCGCGCCGGAGGTCGGCGACGGTGCCGTCGGTGGGGATCTCGGCCACGAGTGCCCCGTGCTCGTCGTGCAGCTCGACGGTGTCGCCGCCGATGCGCGACTTGAGCTCGGCCGGAGTGCCGACCGCGACGATGCGCCCGCCGTCGAGCACCGCGATGCGGTCGGCGAGCTGGTCGGCCTCTTCGAGGTACTGCGTCGTGAGGAACACCGTCGTGCCGGCGTCGGCGAGCGAGCGGATGACGTCCCACAGCTCGCGGCGGCTGCGGGTGTCGAGGCCGGTCGTCGGCTCGTCGAGGAAGAGGATCTCGGGAGTGACGACGAAGCTCAGCGCGAGGTCGAGCCGACGGCGCATGCCGCCGGAGTAGGTGCTGACGCGTTTGGTCGCGGCATCCGTCAGATCGAAACGCTCGAGCAGTTCGCTCGCGCGGCGTCGCGATCCCCTTCCGCCGAGCCCCGACAGGCGGCCGAGCATCACGAGGTTCTCGTAGCCCGAGAGCATGTCGTCGACCGCCGCGCTCTGGCCTGTGAGGGCGATGCGCTGCTTGACGCCGAGCGGGTCGGTCGTGACGTCACAGCCCGCGACCATGGCGGTTCCGGCGTCGGGGCGGACGAGCGTCGTGAGGATCGTGATCGCCGTGGTCTTGCCCGCTCCGTTGGGTCCGAGGAGCGCGAATACCTCGCCCGGGGCCACGGTGAGGTCGATGCCGTCGAGCACCGCCTGGCGACCGAAGGCCTTGCGGAGCCCGCGGACTTCGATCGCTGCCGTCGTGGATGACATTGCGGCGTCCTTTCTGTGTACAGGAAAAACTGTGTATGACGCTAACATACTGTTTATCCGGTACACAAGGTTAGAGTTGGACCATGACCGAACGCGAAGACCTCGAGCTGCCTCGGGGCATCGCGCTCGCGTGGGGGGTCGCGGCGAACCCGCAGCGCGGGCCCAAGCGCGAGATGAGCGTCGAGCAGATCGTCGAGGCGGCCGTCGAGATCGCGGATGCCGAGGGGCTCGGTGCCGTCTCGATGGCGGCCGTCGCCGCGCGGCTCGGCTATACGCCGATGTCGCTCTACCGCTACGTCACGGCGAAGGACGACTTGATCCTGCTCATGCAAGAGGAGGCGACCGGGCTCCCGTCCGAGGCCGCGCGCACCGCGGGGGACTGGCGCGAGACGCTGACCGCGCTGTACCGCGAGCAGGTGCAGCTGTACCTGCAGCATCCGTGGGTGCTCGAAGTTCCGATCACCGGTTCACCCGTGACGCCCAACAGCGCAGCCTGGATGGATGCGGGGCTCGCGGCTCTCGACGGCACCCCGCTGACCCACGACGAACGACTGTCGGTGCTCCTGCTCGTGACGGGCGCGGCGCGATGGGCGGGGATCATCCTCGCCGGCTACGCGCGGCGCGAGCGGTCGAGCGGCGAGGCGCCGGACGAGATCACGCAGAACGAGGACTCGCTGTACCGGGCCCTCATCACCGAGGACGCCTACCCGCACCTGCGCGCCGCGATCGACGCGGGCGTGTTCCTCGACGAGTCGGATCCGTTCACGTTCGGACTCGAGCGCAGCCTCGACGGTGTCCAGGCCTACATGGACCGCGTCGCCGAGGGCCGCCGGCCCGAGAGGCTGCCGTGGATGGGGCTCGACGACGCCGACATCGCCACCGACAAGCGCTATCGTGAGGCGCGCAAAGCGGTGCGCGAAGCCGAGAAGGCGCTGCGCGCTGCGCGCCGCCTGGAGAGGCAGGTCGCCCGCGAGGCACGCGAGCGGGCTGCTGCCGCAGTTCGGAAGGCGGAGTGACGCCGCATCCGTCACAGGGTTCACAGTCGTCACAGCGGTTTACAGGAGTCTCGCCGACCCCTAGAGTGGTCGGCAGAAAACTGGGGCTTTCTGAGGGGAACTGAGATGGCGGAGTTGCCGGATGTGCGATTCCTGACGGTCGCAGAGGTGGCCGAGATCATGCGCGTCTCGAAGATGACCGTCTACCGGCTCGTGCATTCCGGCGAGCTGCCTGCGGTGCGATTCGGGCGGAGCTATCGTGTGCCCGAGTCGGCGGTGAGCGAAGCTCTGCAACGGCCCGTGTCCGACGTCGGCTAGACTGGTCCGAGGCATTTTTCGCATTGCCCGTTCCCGGGCGCGGTCCGTTCGCGTCCAGACCCCGACATTGTGAGGTTTTCCGTGGGTTCTGTCATCAAGAAGCGCCGCAAGCGCATGGCGAAGAAGAAGCACCGCAAGCTGCTTCGCAAGACTCGCCACCAGCGCCGCAACAAGAAGTAAGCGCACAGACACAAGCGCCTGTCCGGCAGGACGGGCGCTTCGTGTACGCCGCGGGAGGTTCCAGCGTGAAGTCGATCACCGTTCAGCAGCTGCGCGAGCGTCAGGGCGTTCCGCTCATCGACGTGCGCGAGCCCGATGAGTTCGCCGCCGGCCACGTGCCCGGAGCCGTCAATCTGCCGATGTCGACGCTCGGCGAGCGTCTTCATGAACTGCCGGATGCCGCGTTCGATGTCATCTGCCAGGTCGGCGGTCGTTCGGCTCGCGTCGTCCAGGCGCTCGAGGCGCGCGGCTACGACGCGACCAACGTCGAGGGCGGCACGGGCGAGTGGATCGCCCAGGGCTACCCCGTCGAGCGCTGACCGACGTGACGACGCTCACGCTCATCGGCAAGCCCGACTGCCACCTGTGCGACGTCGCGCGCGAGGTCGTCGAGACGGTCGTCGCCGACCTTCCGGACGACTCGGTCGTCGTCGAGGAGCGATCGATCCTCGACGACCCCGCGCTCTACGAGCAGTGGTGGGAGAAGATCCCGGTCGTGCTCGTCGACGGTGAGCTGCACGCGCACTGGCGCGTGTCGCCCGACCGGCTGCGCGCAGCGCTCACCGGTCGCTGAGCGTCACTTCTCCCTCTCGACCACCGGCGCGTCGGGCGCGTTCTTCCTGACCGACTCGATGCCGTTGAGCGCACTCGCCTTCGACGAATAGCCCTCGCTCGTCGCGATCACCTGCCCGTTCGACGCCTTGAGGTTGAACCGGTACTGACCGCCCTTGTCGGTCCACAGCTCGAACTTGCCCGCCATCGTTGATCTCCTTCGATCGTCGGATGCGCGCCGCCCTCCGCGACGGCGCCGTCGTCCGAAACCTATCGGCGTCGGGGCCCTCAGCGGTAGAGACGGATGCCTCGTCAGCCGGGCATTCGCACGGCGCGAGGCGCGTGCGACCTCTGCAGAGGGGTCAGGGGGCGAGGCGCGTGGGACCTCTGAACAGATACGTGACCTCGCGGATCGACGACTCGCCGAGCAGCAGCATCAGCACGCGCGCGAGGCCCATGCCGAATCCGCCGTGCGGCGGGGCGCCGTACCGGAAGAAGTCGAAGTAGAAGTCGAGGTGCTCGGGGTCGAGACCCTTCTCCTTCGCCTGTTCGATGAGGATGTCGACGCGGTGCTCGCGCTGCGCCCCCGTCGTGATCTCGACGCCCTTGAAGAGCAGGTCGTACGACTTCGTGAGCCCGGTCTCCGGGTCGCGCATGTGGTAGAACGCCCGGATCTCGGGGTGGTAGTCGGTGATGAACACGAACTGGTGTCCGAAGGTCTCCTCGACGTACGCCGAGATCTGGCGCTCGCCTTCGGGGTCGAGGTCGCCGTCGGTGCGGGGGATCTGGTAGCCGCGCTCGGCGACGATGCGGCGCGCCTCGGCGAGCGGGATCCGCGGGAACGGGATCTGCGGAACCCGCACTTCGATGCCGAAGAGCTCGCGGATCTCATCGCCGTGCTTGTCCTCGACCGCCTGGAACGCGAACTGCAGAAGCTCCTCCTGCATGCGCGCGACGTCTTCGTGCGAGTCGATCCAGCTGATCTCGGCGTCGATCGACGTGAACTCGGTCGCGTGCCGGCTCGTGAAGGAGGGGTCGGCGCGGAACGCCGGCGCGATCTCGAAGATCTTGCCGAAGCCGGCGACTTGCGCCATCTGCTTGTAGAACTGGGGGCTCTGAGCGAGGTAGGCCGTCTGGTCGCCGAAGTACTCGAGCGAGAACAGCTCGGCGTTCGACTCGGATGCCGACGCCATGAGCTTCGGCGAGTGGATCTCGATGTAGTCGCGCTCGATCCAGTACGTGCGCATCGCGTGCTCGAGCGTCGTCTGCACGCGGAAGATGAGGTTGTTCCGGCGCTGGCGCAGGTCGAGGAAGCGCCAGTCCATGCGCTTGTCGAGGCCGCTGTCGGCGGCGATCGGCGTCTCGGGCAGGGCGGCCGCCGCGATGTCGAGGGTGCCGATCTTGATCTCGACGCCGCCGAGCTTGACGCGCTCGTCGTGCTTGAGCTCGCCGTGCACGGTGAGGAACGTGCCGTGCGTCAGCTCGGAGATCGTGGTCGTAAGGGCGAGGGCTTCGTCTCGCTGCGCTCGCTCGGCATCCGTCAGCTCCAGCTCCTCGCCGGAGTCACGCGTGGCCGGATTGACGAGCTGCACCGCACCCGTCTCATCGCGAAGGATGACGAACTGCACCTTCTTCTGGTCGCGGACGGTCTCGACCCATCCGGAGACGGATACCGGGCCGTCTTCGCGGGCCTGCAGCTGGTTGACGAGGACGCGTTCAGTCACGAGCGACAAGTCTACGTGGGCGGATGCGGCGCGCCGACGGGGGTCGCCGTTACGATGCGGGCATGACGCAGCCGCCGCCGTACGGCCCACCCGCCGGTTCGCCGGTCGCGCCTCACCATCCCGCGTATCCCGCGTACCCCACGCCGCCCGCGAAGCCGCCCGTGCGCGTGTGGGACGTCGTGCTCACATCGGTGCTGCTCGTGCTGCTGGGCGTGCTCGCCGCGATCGTGTCGTTCTTCGGGTTCTTCCTGGCGATGGCGAGCGACCCGTGCGGAGTGCGCGACTGCAGCACCGAGCTCATCGGGCTCGGCATGCTCACGGCCGTCGGCCTGCCGTGGGTCGTGCTGCTCGTCGCCGTGGTCGTCGCGATCGTGATGATGGTGAAGCGCCACATCGCGTTCTGGATCCCGCTCGTCGCCGTCCCGCTCGTGATCGGCTCGTGGTTCGTGGGGGCGTTCATCGCGTCCGCCGGCGTTCCCACGGGCTGATCGCGGGCCGCGGGCGCTCAGCGCGTCCACAGAACGCGCCCACGTAGACTTGACGGGTGCCCGCCGACCGCCTCCATCTCGTGCGCCACGGGGAGGTTCACAACCCTCGCCGTGTGCTCTACGGGCGACTCCCGGGTTACGGGCTCAGCGAAGCGGGCCGCCGCATGGCGCGTCAGGCCGCCGAGTGGGTGCAGAGCATGGACCGCCCGGTCTCCGCGCTGTGGGCGTCGCCGCTGCAGCGCACGCGCGAGTCGGCCGAGCCGTTCACCGAGATCTTCGGCCTCGAGCCGCACATCGATGACCGCATCATCGAGCCCACCAACGTCTTCGAGGGCCGCCGCATGGTGCGCGCGCTGCTCAACCCGTGGAACTGGCGCCACCTGCGCAAGCCCGCGATCCCGAGCTGGGGCGAGCCGTACGCCGATGTCGTCGCGCGCATGAACTCCGCGATGACCGAGGCGTGGGAATCCGTCGACTCCGGCGACGCGGTCCTGGTGTCCCACCAGCTTCCGATCTGGGTCACGCACCTCGCGGTGGCGGGCCTTCCGACGCAGCACGACCCGCGGCGACGGCGCTGCGCCCTGTCGAGCGTCACGAGCTTCGAGATGGTGGACAGCACGTGGACCGAGGTCGCGTACGCCGAGCCGGCGGCGACGGCCGGCGCGGTCGATGTGGGGGCGGTGTGATGGGCCGTAGGGCGCGGGTCGTGGCATCCGCATTTCTTTCGCTCGTGCTCGCGGCAGGTCTCGCCGCATGCGCGAACGACCCCCTGGCGGAGCAGTATCGCGCGGGCGACAACAAGGGCTACATCGCGGGGGACTTCCGCGTGCAGGAGATCCCCGCCGACCAGCGCACCGAGCCTGTCGAGTTCGAGGGCACCCTCGAGACCGGCGACCGCGTGTCGAGCGACGACTTCGCGGGCAAGGTGCTCGTCGTGAACTTCTGGTACGCGGCGTGCGGTCCGTGCCGCGCCGAGGCGGGCGACCTCGAGAAGGCGCACACGACGTTCGACGGCGACGACGTGGCGTTCCTCGGCATCAACACGAGCGACTCGCCCGAAGCCGCCGCGGCGTTCGCCGAGACGTGGGGAGTCACCTACCCGAGCGTCATCGCGGCGGACGACGGCGCGGTCAAGCTCGCGTTCGCCGACAAGACGCCGATCCAGGCGACGCCGACGACCCTCGTGCTCGACAAGGAGGGGCGCGTCGCCGCGCGTGTGATCGGGCAGCTCCCCGACGCCTCGATCCTCACCGCCCTCGTGCGCACCGCGCTGGAGGAGTCGTGAGCGTCGGAGCCCTCGTCTCGGACGGCGTACTGTGGCTCGCGCTGCCGGTCGCGATGCTCGCCGGACTCGTGTCGTTCCTCTCGCCGTGCGTGCTGCCGCTCGTCCCGGGCTACCTCGGCTTCATCGGCGGAGCGGTCACCCCTTCGTCTCGCTCCCAACCGGCCGCTGAGCGGGCGCAGCGAGACGAAGCGCAGACCACGACGATCACGGATGCGCCGCCCCGCGGCCGCCTGCTGCTGGGTGTCGTCCTCTTCATCGCCGGCTTCACGCTCGTCTTCATGGCCGTCAACATCCTGGGCGGCGCGGCCGGACGCTTCTTCATCGAGTACGCCGACATCATCACCCGTGTCATGGGGGCGGTCGTGATCGTGATGGGCCTCGTCTTCATCGGCGTGTTCGGGCTCGCGCAGCGCACGATGCGCCCGCAGCTGCGCGGCAACCTGGGCCTCATCGGCGCGCCCCTCCTCGGGGTCGCGCTCGGCATCGGCTGGACCCCGTGCATCGGCCCGACGCTGACCGCGATCTTCTCCGTGTCGTGGAACCTCGGCGACCCGTGGCGCGCCGCACTGCTCGGCCTCGCGTACTCGCTCGGGCTCGGGATCCCGTTCGTTCTCCTCGCGCTCGGGTTCGGATGGGCGACGCGCTCGGTCGCGTTCCTGCGCCGCCACATCCGCGCCGTGAACCTCATCGGAGGCGCGCTCCTCGTGCTGCTCGGCCTCCTCATGCTCACGGGCGTCTGGACGACGCTCATGGCGTCTCTGCAGGGGGTGTTCCTCGATGTCCCGCTCCCGCTCTGACGACGAGCCGTCGACCGGCCGCACGACGGGCAGCGTGAGTGCCGACCCGCTCCGCCCGTCCGATCACGCGGATGCCGCGGCCGACGTCACGCAGCCCGCACTCGGCGCCTTCGGGTGGCTGCGCTGGGGCTGGCGCCAGCTCACGTCTATGCGCACGGCCCTCGTGCTGCTCCTGCTGCTCGCGATCGCCGCGATCCCGGGGTCGATCGTGCCGCAGCGCAGCGCCGACCCGAACGGCGTCACGCAGTACTACGCCGACAACCCCGACCTCGCGCCGATCCTCGACAACCTGAGTCTGTTCGACGTGTACACCTCGCCCTGGTTCTCGGCGATCTACATCCTGCTGTTCATCTCGCTCATCGGATGCGTCATCCCGCGCACGAAGCACCACTGGAAGGCGCTGCGCTCACGTCCGCCGCGCACGCCCGCCCGCCTCGAGCGCCTCGACGACCACCGCTCGACGATCGTCGAGCTCGCGCCGGGGGGCGACCCCGCGGCATCCGCCGAGACCGCCGTCGCACTCGCCGGCGAGCAGCTGCGCAAGGCCGGATACCGCGTCGAGCGGTACGACGGACGCGGGTCGTTCTCGGTGTCGGCCGAACGCGGCTACGCGCGCGAGACGGGCAACCTCGTGTTCCACGCGGCGCTCGTGGGCGTGCTCATCTCGGTCGCCGTCGGCGGCGGCTTCACCTACACGGGGCAGAGCGTCATCATCGAGGGGCGCACGTTCGTCAACACGATGCTCGACTACTCGTCCTTCAACCCCGGCCGATTCGTCGACCAGGAGCGCCTCGTGCCGTACGCGCTCACGCTCGACGAGTTCTCCGTCGAGTACGTGGCGCCAGGTCTGAAGGGCTCCGGGCAGGCAGGCGACTTCGTCGCCCACCTCACGACCCAGATCGCCGGCCAGGAGGCGCGCGACGGCGAGGTGCGCGTCAACCACCCGCTCGACATCGAGGGAGACCGCGTCTACCTCATGGGCAACGGCTACGCGCCGACCATCACGATCCGCGACGCCGCCGGCGAGGTCGTGTACTCCGAGTCGGTGCCGTTCCTGCCGCAGGACGCGAACATGACATCGCTCGGCGTGATCAAGGTGCCCGACGGCATGCCCGAGCAGCTCGGACTGGTCGGCTTCTTCTACCCGACGGCGCAGGAGCTCAGCACGGGCGCGTTCACGTCGACCTACCCCGACCTCGTGTACCCGACCCTCACGCTCGACGTCTACGCGGGCGACCTCGGCATCGACGACGGCACCCCGCGGTCGGTCTACACGCTCGACCCGACCGGCATGGAGCAGCTCACCGGGCGCGCTGTGGGCGTCGACTCGATCGTGCTCCTGCCGGGGCAGACCGCCGACCTGCCGAACGACCTCGGCACGATCACGTTCGAGAACGAGTCGCCCGCGGGTTCGACCGACCTCTCGGAGTCCGTCAAGCGCTTCGTCTCGCTGTCGATCCACCGCGATGTCGGCGCTCCGTGGGTGCTCGCGTTCGCCACCCTCGCAGTGCTCGGCCTGCTCGCCGCACTCTTCGTTCCGCGACGTCGCATGTGGGTGAAGGTCACGCCCGACGGCCACACCCTCCGCGTCGAGTACGCGGGCCTCGCGCGCGGCGAGGACCCGACACTCGCGGATGCCGTCGACCAGGTCGCCTTGAAGCACGGCGACGCCCTCGAGGCGGCGCTGCGCGAGCCGGCATCCGCCTCCAGTCGCTCGGAAGGGGCCACGTAGAATGGCAGCCATGCCCGCAACCGAAACGCTCTCGCTCGACTCGGTGTCGGTGCTCCTGGTCTGGACCGCGATCGCGATCTACTCGCTCGCCTTCATCGCGTACGCGATCGACCTCGCGCGGCGATCCGCGCTCGCGGTCGAGGCGAAGGACGCCGCGACGCGCGAGCGCGAGCTCGTCGGGGTCGGCGCAGCGTCGGCCGGCGCATCCGCGTCATCGTCCGCCCGCGAGACGATCGGCGCCGTGCGCGCGCAGGAGGCGGCCGCCAAGGCCGCGCTCGAAGCGACTCCCGCCCAGCGCCCCCGCATGGTGTGGGCCCGTATCGGCACGTCGCTGACGGTGCTCGGGTTCCTCTTCCACCTCGCGGGCGATGTCACGCGCGGCATCGCGGCCGGCCGCGTGCCGTGGTCGAACATGTACGAGTTCGCCCTCACGGGCACGCTGCTCATCGTCGCGGTGTACCTCGTGACGCTGTTCAAGTACGACCTGCGCTTCCTCGGCGTGCTTATCACGGGGCTCACGGTGCTGCTGCTCGGGGGTGCGACGCTCGCGTTCTACGTCGAGATCGTCCCGCTCGCCGACCCGCTCAAGAGCATCTGGCTCGTCATCCACGTCTTCGTCGCATCGCTCGCGACGGCGCTGTTCGCGCTCGCGTTCGGACTCTCGGTGCTCCAGCTCATGCAGGCGCGCCGCGAGGCGAAGGTCGCGGCGGCCGAGGCATCCGACGCCCCCGTCAAGACCGGACCCGGATTCCTCCGCACGCTGCCCAGCGCCGACGCGCTCGAGTCGCTCGCGTACCGTTTCGCGATCATCGGCTTCATCTTCTGGACCTTCACGCTCATCGCAGGGTCCATCTGGGCCAACGACGCGTGGGGCCGCTACTGGGGCTTCGACACGAAGGAAGTGTGGACCTTCGTGATCTGGGTGCTCTACGCGGGCTACATCCACGCCCGCGCGACGCGCGGCTGGCGCGGCGCACGGTCGGCGTGGCTGTCGATCATCGGCTTCGTCGCGGTGATCTTCAACTTCACGATCGTGAACATGTTCTTCAAGGGACTGCACGTCTACAGCGGCCTGAGCTGACGGCCGATCCGGCCAGGCGGATGCTCCCAGCCGGCGAGACTAGAATCGGTGCATGCCCGCCGCCCCCAAGCTCGCCTCTTTCCCGGCGATCCGCGGAGCCCTGAAGTTCTACCAGATCTGCTCGGTCATCACGGGCACGATGCTGCTGCTCCTGGTCGCCGAGATGATCCTGAAGTACGTGCCCGCGTTCGGGTACGAGCTGTTCCTCGGCGGGTCGGGCGGGTTCCTGTGGTTCGCACCCGTCGTCGAGGGCCCCGACGGCCTCGAGTCGACGGGTGACGGCTTCAATCTGTCGCTCGGCATCCTCGTCGCGCACGGCTGGTTCTACGTCGTCTACCTCTTCTCGTGCTTCCGCGTCTGGAGCCTCATGCGCTGGCCGTTCTGGCGCTTCCTGCTTCTCGCGTCCGGCGGTGTCGTGCCGCTGCTGTCGTTCTTCCTGGAGGTGCGCGTGGCGCGGGACGTGAAGGCCTACCTCGCGGAGCGCGAGGCGGCCGCGGCATCCGGAGCCGATCAGACCCATCACCTCGCCGAGCACTCCACGCTCACGGCGAAGATCTCCACCGAAGGCGGCAAGTGACCGAGCAGACCGAGACCTCCCAGCGCCCCGTCCTCGTCGTCGACTTCGGCGCGCAGTACGCGCAGCTCATCGCGCGCCGGGTGCGCGAAGCGGGCGTCTACAGCGAGATCGTGCCGCACACGGCATCCGCCGACGCCATCGCCGCCAAGAACCCCGTCGGCATCATCCTGTCGGGCGGGCCCTCCTCGGTGTACGAACCCGGTGCTCCGTCGCTCGACGCCGGCGTGTTCGAGCTCGGCGTGCCGACGCTCGGCATCTGCTACGGATTCCAGGTCATGGCGCAGGCGCTCGGCGGCGAGGTCGCCAACACGGGCCTGCGCGAGTACGGCGCGACGGATGCCTCGCTGACGGGTGACGGCGGAGTGCTGCTCGCAGACCAGCCGCCGCAGCAGAACGTGTGGATGAGCCACGGTGACCAGGTGGCGCGCGCGCCCGAGGGCTTCCAGGTGCTCGCCTCGACCGCGGCGACGCCGGTTGCGGCGTTCGGCGACGACGAGCGCAAGCTCTACGGCGTGCAGTGGCACCCCGAGGTCAAGCACACCGACTACGGGCAGCGCGTCATCGAGAACTTCCTGCACCGCGCGGCCGGCCTGCCCTCGGACTGGAACAGCGGCAACGTCATCGCCGAGCAGGTCGAGCGCATCCGCGAGCAGGTCGGCTCGGGTCGCGTGCTGTGCGCGCTGTCGGGCGGCGTCGACTCCGCCGTCGCGGCGGCGCTCGTGCACAAGGCCGTCGGCGACCAGCTCGTGTGCGTGTTCGTCGACCACGGGCTGCTGCGCAAGGGCGAGCGCGAGCAAGTCGAGACGGACTACGTCGCCGCGACGGGCGTGCGGCTCGTGACTGTCGACGCACGCGAGCGGTTCCTCTCGGCGCTCGCGGGCGTGAGCGACCCCGAGCAGAAGCGCAAGATCATCGGACGCGAGTTCATCCGCACGTTCGAGCAGGCCGAGCGCGAACTCGTCGCCGAGGCCGCCGAAGAGGGCGAGCCCATCCGGTTCCTCGTGCAGGGCACGCTGTACCCCGACGTCGTCGAGTCGGGTGGCGGCGCGGGAACCGCCAACATCAAGTCGCACCACAACGTCGGCGGTCTTCCCGAAGACCTGCAGTTCGAGCTCGTCGAGCCGCTGCGCACGCTGTTCAAGGACGAGGTGCGCGCGATCGGCCGCGAGCTCGGACTCCCCGAGGTCATCGTGTCACGGCAGCCGTTCCCGGGCCCGGGCCTCGGCATCCGCATCGTGGGCGAGGTCACGGCCGACCGCCTCGAGATCCTGCGCGACGCCGACGCGATCGCGCGCGAGGAGCTCACGCGCGCGGGGCTCGACGGCGAGATCTGGCAGTGCCCGGTCGTGCTCTTGGCCGACGTGCGGTCGGTGGGCGTTCAGGGCGACGGGCGCACGTACGGGCATCCGATCGTCCTCCGTCCCGTCTCGAGCGAAGACGCGATGACCGCCGACTGGACGCGCCTGCCGTACGACGTGCTCGCGCGCATCTCGAACCGCATCACGAACGAGGTGCGCGAGGTCAACCGCGTCGTGCTCGACGTGACCTCGAAGCCCCCGGGGACG
>NZ_DASRXZ010000087.1:0-27774 GCF_035687345.1 Microbacterium sp. | reverse complement strand
CGCGCCCCCGGCGCGAGCCACGCCTGCACGCGGCTGCCCGAGTCGGTCACCGTCGCCGACAGCCGGCTGCCGACGTTCGAGAGGATCCACAGCCCGTCGACCCGCTCGATCGTGAGGAACTGGCGGTGGAGGAAGAGGTTGTCGTCGATCGCGAGATCGCCCTCACGGCCCACCGTGAAGGTCTGCGAAGGCTCGACGTGGAAGATCTCACCGGCGAACTCGACCGTCAGGCGATCGGTCCGCGGCTCAGTCACACGGGACTCGACGGCGTTCACGGCACGCACTCCTTCGCGGGATCGGAGGACTGCCCGTTCGTGCGCACGACCATCACCTCGATGCACGTCGTGCCGGAGGGGTCGGCGGGAACGGTCGCGGTCGGCTCGGTCACCGCCTCGAACTCCGGGTCCTGATCGGCTCGGGTCACGACCCCGACGAGGAACCGGTCGCCCTCCTGCGGGTCGGGGTTGGTCCACGTGAACTCGACGCCGTCGGCGGTGGGCGTGCCGTCGAGGTCTGCCGGAGGTGCGACGACGGCGGAGATCGGATCCTTGGGCGCCGAGGTCGCGGGCGGGGTGGGCGCGGCATCCGGCGATCCACCGAGCAGGGCCGGGAGCGACACCGCCAGCACGACGGCGATCACCACGACGACAGCGGCGGCGACGAGCCCGATGACGAGACCCTTGCGCGAGGGCGCGGGCGGCGCCTGTGCCGGCTCGGGAGCATCCGTCGGCACGCGCAGGTTCGTCGCGTCGATGTCGTCGAGGTCGTCGAATCGCCCCGGTGCGGGCGTCGCGACGCCGGGAACGGAGGACGGCACGGGAGGCGTCGGGCGTGCGGATGCGTGGCGCACCGTGTCGGCGCCGGCGACGCCCGCACCGGGGCGCAGCACCGTGTCGTCGGGTGCCTCGACGTACGTCGCGACGGGCTCCGGCTCGCGCCGCGACGGCGCGGTGGTCGCCGACGGGCGCGTGAGGCCCGCCGCCGGGTTGGTCTCGGGGTTGATGCTGACGACGCCGCGCACGCGTGTGAGGCCGTCGTCCTCGTCTTCGACGATCTCGTCGGTCACGCCGTCGTCGAGGATGTCGATCGGGGTCACCGAGTGCGACAGCTCGATCTGCACCTTCTGGAGCGCGCGGGCGAACGCGAGGGCGTTCTCGTAGCGGTCGGTGACCGACTTCGCCATCGCACGTGCGAGCACCGCGTGCAGCGACGCCGGCACGTCGGCGCGGTCGAGCAGCGGCAGCGGCGCGGTCTCGATGCGCTGGATGAGCTCGGCGGCGGTGTTGCGACGCCCGGGCTGCTCGAAGGGCGAGCGGCCCGCGAGGAGTGTGTAGACGGTCGCGCCGAGCGCGTACACGTCGGAGCGCACCTCGCTGCGCGGCGTGTCGGCGAATGACTCGGGCGGCGACCACGGGATCGACAGTCCCGCCGACTCGGCCGCCGCGCTCGTCGTCGAGGCGATGCCGAAGTCGGTCAGCGCCGGGCGGTTGTACTCCGTGACGAGGATGTTCGCGGGCTTGATGTCGCGGTGCAGCACACCCGCGCGGTGCGCCGTCTCGACGGCCGCGGCGACCTGCACGCCGACGCGGAGGGACTCGGCGATCGAGAACGGCTCGCGTCGATAGCGCACCTGGAGGTTCGGCTTCGGGCAGTACTCCATGACGAGATACGGCCGGCCGTCGCCCGCGACTCCCGCCTGGTAGATCGTGACGATCGCCGGATGCGTCGACAGCATCGCCATGACGTTCGCCTCGGCCGTGAACTCGGCGACCGAGCCGCTCGACATGCGCTCCGTCAGCAGCACCTTGACCGCGACGCGGCGCTTCGGCAGATGCTGCTCGTACAGGTACACGTCGGCGAAGCCGCCCGACCCCAGCACATCGACGTAGGTGAAGCCGGGCAGCTCGGGCGGCGCCTGCGGAGTGCGCTTCGCGTTCACGAGATCCCTTCGACGGTGACCGTGACCCCGTCGCCGAGGTCGATGACGTCGCCCGGCACGACGACGGTCGGCTCCCCCGGGTGCAGCCGCACGGGGTCGCCGCCCTGACGGACAAGCGTCGTGCCGTTCGTCGTGCGCAGGTCGGTCGCGACGATGCTGTCGCCCTCGACCCGCAGTTCGATGTGGCTGCGCGAGATGTCCTGCTGCGGGCTGTCGACCGCGACGAGGTGTGGAAGATCGGTGCCGGTCACCCGCGTCGCGCGTGGGCGCCGCCCGATCACGACCGTGCGGTCGAGCAGGAGCGTCTGGCCGGTCGAGAGCCGGATGCGGCCGGGGGCGGGAGGCCGCGGTGCCGCGAGCGGCGGAGGCACCGAGTCGACGATGCCCGCCGTGCGCAAGGCGCGCGCCTGGGCGACCGAGATCGTCTCGCCGTCGTGGTCGCCCTCGACCGCCCGTGTGGAGTCGGCCTGGACGGTGGCCTCGGACTCGTGCGAGGACGAGTCGGCCTTCGGCCGCGCGATGGTCTCGCCCCACAGGTCGTCGTCGCCGATGCCCGGATCAACGGTTGCGGCCGCGGCGGCGGATGCCGGAGCGATCGTCGACTCCGACGGAAGCAGCGTCTCGACCATCGAGCCGTCGAGCGGGACCGAGGCGATGACGGGGCCGTGCGATCCCTCGGCCGCAGCGGCGTCTCCGTTCTCGGGAATCGGCGCGGCGACCGGCTCGGCGACTGTGGCAGCCGGGCTCGGCGCGGCCGGGGCGGGGGCAGGGGTTGCCTGGGTCGGCGTGGCCGCCGGCTCGGCCGGAGCGGCGGATGCGGCATCCGGCACCCACTCGACCGTCGACGCGAGCACCACTCCGTCGGCGATCGGAAGCCCCGGGTCGTCGTCGCGCTGGGCCGTCGCCGATGTGCGGAGGGTCACGTGGGCGACGTCGTCGAGCACGCGCTCCGTCCACGTGGTGACGCCGGCGCCCGAGATCGTCTCGCGCCCGCCGGCCGTGTCGACCTCGAGCTCGAGCGAGCCGCGGACCGCGACGCGCAGCGACGTGCCCTCGGCGAGCGCGACCGCGAACGGAGGAAGCGACGCGAGAGACGTGCCGAACGTGCCCGTGAGGGCCTCGAGCACTGCCGCGAGCCCACGGCCCTCGGCGACCTCCGTCCAGATGCGGACGGCGAGCGCGGGCGGGGTGTCGGCCGACAGGGCGACCGCACCGCGGCGGGTGACGGCGACCGGGATCTCGCCGGGTCGATAGTTCACCGACATCAGAAGCCTCCTCCTGCGACCGCGCGCGGGAGCGTGTCGCCGTCGATGTGATCGACGACCGACTCACCGGGCAGGGTGTCGTGTCCTGCGCGGGGCGCCCGCGAGTGTACACGGACGGCGTCGACGACGAGCGCCGTGATGTTGTCGCGGCCTCCGTGCAGCATCGCCTCATGCACGAGTCGCGTCGCGGCAGCCTGCGGGTCGCGCTCCGCGAGGAGCACTTCGCGGATCGCGTCGCTGTCGAGCTCGCCCGACAGCCCGTCGGAGCACACGAGGATGCGGTCGCCCTCCTCGGCGGGGATGAGCCAGTAGTCGGGCTCGGACTCGCTGCCCGCGCCGATCGCACGCGTGATGACGTTGCGGCGGGAGTCGCGCGTCGCGGCGGCGGCGTCGAGCTCGCCGCTGTCGATGAGCTCCTGCACGATCGAGTGGTCGACGCTGATCTGCTCGAACTCGCCCTCGCTCAGGCGGTACGTGCGGGAGTCGCCGAGGTTGATGGTGAGCCAGTACCCCTCGCCGTCGATGTCGGCGATGACGACGCCCGCGAGGGTCGTGCCCGCACCCGCGCCCATGCCGGGCGGCAGCGCCTCGACGCGGCGGCGTGCCTCCGCGAGCGTCGTGTGCACCTCGTCGATCGTGAGGCTCGCCCGCCCGGCGAGCTTCGAGAACTCGTCGATGACAGTCGCACTCGCGATCTCGCCGGCCGAGTGCCCGCCCATCCCGTCCGCCACGAGGAACAGCGGCGACGAGGCGATGAACGAGTCCTCGTTGATACGGCGGCGCAGGCCCGGGTCGGTCGCCGACCCGTGCACCACCGTCACCGGAGACTGCGTCATGAAGGCTCGCTCACCGTCGCGGTGCGGTCGCCGAACTCGAGGCGGTCGCCGGGGCGCAGGGTGGTCTGCTGACCCGGAAGAAGCGGATGCCGCATGCCGTCGCGCACGAGCACCGTGCCGTTCGTCGAGTGGCGGTCGACGATCCACGCGCCCGCGTCGTCGCATCCGATCTCGAAGTGCGTCTTCGACAGCGACAGCGTCTCGTCGCGCACCGCGACGCTCACGGCACCCGGCTCGGCGGCGGGGTTGCGGCCGTACAGCGTGCGCCCGTACACGGCCATGCGGCCGCCGTCGTCCCACGTGAGGACCGCGATCGCACGCGCGTCGGGGTCGAGCGCCGGGCGCGGGACGGTGAGGGTCGACGTCCGGTTCGGTCGCGCGGCGAGCGTCGCGTCGAGGTCGTCGTCGCCGGCGGAAGCGACGGATGCCGCATCCGGACGCGGGCGGTCGCCGGTGATCCCGGGGACGTGCGCGATCATGCCCGTCGACGGCACGACCACCGCGGGCGCGACCTGCGGCGCCGGAGCGACCTGCGGCGCCGGGGCGGCGGCCTGCGGCGCCGGGGCGGGCGGGCGCGGCGGAAGCGGCGGGCGGGGCGGGACTCCTCCCGTGTACGCGGGGGCGGTCGCCTGCGCCGCCGCGCCCGTGAGGACCGGGCCGGTCGGGGCGTTGGGCGAGCCGCCCGCGGCGGGCGCGTGCGCGGGCGACGCGAGGCGCTGCATCGGGACTCCTGTGGACGGCGCCGCCGCCGGCGGCGTGGCCGCGGAGCCCTCTGCATCGTCGCCATCGACGACGACGGCGGATGCGACCTTGTCGTGCCAGCCCTGGCGACGGCCGCTCGCGTCGAAGAGGGGCGAGAAGTATCCGACGACGATCGAGCCCGCGAGGCTGAAGACGATGTTGCGCAGCAGTGCGCGCCAGAAGCCGATCGGGGCGCCGGTCGCGGCATCCGCCAGCGTGATGCCGACAAGCCGCTGGCCGATCGATCCGCGCACACCTTGCATCGCCGTGTACACGAGCCCCCACGCGAGCGCCGCGAACCCGACGCCGACGTACATGAGGAGGGCCGTCAAGGCGAGCGCGCTCTGCGTCCACGCGGGACCGATCGCGAAGATGATCGCGGCGCACACGCCGACGAGCACGAGCGAGATGCCGAACGCGATCGCGACGTCGATCACGTAGGCGCCGACGCGGCGTGCGATCGTGGCGGGCACGGCGGCCGTTGCTGCGGGGGGCGGGTTGGTCATGCGGTCTCCGCGGGTTCGGAAGGGGTGCGGGGTTCGGCGGCGGTGCGGGACCGGCGCGACGACGAGGCGGCCGACGCGCGTGCGGCGGCGAACGGGCGGGCGAGGGCGAAGCGCGTGCCGGCCAGCAGCGAGCGCAGCGACAGGCGGGCGCGCACGCGGCGCCAGAACGTCGTGCGGCTGCCCATCGTGCCGACGATCTCCTCGACCTGGCGCCAGAACTCGTCGACGTCCTGCTGCGTGGGCTCGGTCGGGCCGAACACCTGCGCGTCGGCGCGGTCGGCGAGCGTCGTGACGGCCGGCTCCTCGAGCGCGGTGCGGACGACGTGCGCATCCTCCTGGCGGGTCGCGCCGACACGCACGGGTGTGCCGTAGTCGACCGCGCGATCGACGAGCTCGTCCCACCCGCCGCTGATGCGGTCGGCGGCGCGCTCGGCGTTGCGGCGCTTGCGGCGCCGTGCCGCCTTGAGCGCGCCGATCACGATGAACGGCGAGGCGAGCAGCGCGAGGATGCCGATCGTCGCGGTGGTGATCGACACGATCGCCCAGATGATGGCGCCGATGCCGTCGTCGCCCTCCTCGGGCTCGCGCTCGTCGGGGATCGTCGGGGGCAGGTCGACCGGCTCCTGCTGCGGCGGCGGGGGCTGCAGCACCTGCGGCTTGGGATCGGCGCGCGGCTTGGTCTCCTGGTCGCTGGGCACCTGGTCCTCCGGCGGCGTCGGGTCGAACGGCACCCAACCGACGCCGTCGAACGCGACCTCGACCCACGCGTGCACGTTCTCGCCGTCGGCCTCGAACACGGGCTCGTCGACGCGGTCCTCATCGGGGTAGAACCCGAGCACGACACGGGCCGGGATGCCGAGTTCGCGGGCGAGCAGCGCCATCGCGACCGCGTATTGCTCGTCGTCGCCGACCATCTGCTCCGAGCCGAGCAGCGTCGTGATGCGCTCGGCGCCGTGACCGGCGCGCGAGAGCGGCTGCCCCTCGAGCCCGTGGCTGAAGAACCCCTCGGTCGACAGCATCTCCTGGAGAGCGCGGACCTGCTCGATCGGGGTGGATGCCTCGGCAGCGGCATCCGACGCGATCTCCGCGAACTCCTTCGGTACGCCCTGCTGCTTCGGCAGCCGCACCGGCGCGAAGCCCACACCCTCGAGCGCCTTGTCGCTGGGCACCGACGGCACGACCACGTCGAGGTCGTACGCGTCGCCCTCCTGCAGCGCGGCCGTCACGACCGCGGTGTAGGTCGCGGCGTTGTAGTGCGCCGACCTGCGCAAGTCGTCGGCGCGGTCGCCGTCGAAGCGGACGGATGTCACGGAGCCGACCTCGGGCATCCACACGCCGTCCAACTCGCCGATCTCGACGCGCACCGAGGCCTCGGCGCCCTCGACGGTCGGCGGCATCGTGTCGCGCATCGGCACAAACGCACTGGACGATCCGGCGCCCTCGTCGGACACGTTGTAGACGGTGCCCGAGTAGGCGTCCATGGTCGCGAGGCGCACGCGCGCGCCCTCCGGCAGCCCCGTCACGGTGAACAGCGTGTCGTCGGGGTGGTCGCGCACGAGCGAGCGGAACGACTGCAGGGGGCTCGCATATTCGCGCACGTCGAACGGCGGGATCACGACATCGCGCAGCACGTACCGCGGCGACGCCGGCGCGGCGAACCCGCTCGTGACGACGCCCGCGATGACCGCGATCGCGATGACGCCCGACCCGAGCAGCGCGCGGCGGGCGGAGCCGCTCTTCGCGGCATCCGCTCCCCCGTCCGCGCTTCCGAGCGACACCGCGGCCGACGACGGGGCCCACGCCTCGCGGAGCGCGAGCCACGCGACCGCGACCACCGCGAACACGATGCCCTCGACCACGGGGATCGCCGGCTGCGACGTGCCGAGCGCGATCTGCGTCGCGAGGTACGCCGCGGCGGGAAGGAGAGCCCATGCCGCGTGGCGCAGGCGCAGGCCGAAGCCGGCCGTGAGCGTCGCCGCGACGAGCGACAGCAGGAACGGGACGATGAGGAACTGCTCGGATGCCGGGACCGGCGCGAACGTCGTGAGCAGCTGCTTCCACGACGTGACGATGCCGGTGCCGAGCTGGATCCACGACTCGAGCGTGGGGATGACGCCGAGGATCGTCGTCTGCGGGACGGCGAGCGCCGGGCCGAGCAGGAAGTACGCGAGCACGACGAGGCCCGCCTGCTCGAGCACGCCCCATCGCAGGCGCGCCGCGAACGCGGCGACAGCCAGGCCCACGAGCGCTCCGCCGACCGCGGCGGGAAGGTACGCGGGGCCGCCGAACGTGGGCCAGAACCCGGCGATGGGCACCGCGACGAGCAGCGCGGCGGCGGCGAGGTCGAGCACCCACCGGCGCGTGGCGGTCGTCGCGTTCGCCCGCCGCTCCGCCGCACGGCGCGTGCGCTGCTCGCGGCGGCGCGCGGCCTCGGCGCGAGCCTCCTCGCGCTTCTCCCGCTCGACGACGGGGGCGTCGTTCGGCGCGCTCATGCGAGCACCTTCCGGAGGGCGGCGGGGAGCTGGTCGAGCTCGCCGATCGTGACGACATCCGCCTCGCCCACGCGGCGCAGCGACGGGGTGGCGCCACTGTGCGTGACGATCGCGAGCACGCGCGCCCCGAAGGGGACCCGCCCGCACGCGGCGCGCAGCTTGGCCGGGTTCACGCCCGAGCCGCACACGAGCACGACGATGCTCGCGAGCTCGACGGTCGCCACGAGGGCGGTCGTGAGGTCGAGGATGTCGCCGTCGCGCGGCTTCGACGGCTCGAGCGCCGACAGCGCGTCGAGGAGGCGCTTGCCCGTCGTGGCGGCCACCGAGCGGCCCTGCACTCGCAGGTCGACGCGCCGCGAGTCGCGCACGGCACGAAGGCCGAGGGAGCCGGCGGCCGAGATCGCGAGCTCGAACTCGTCGGTGTCGCGATAGTCCGACGGATTGCACGACAGGCCGATGACGAAGTGCGAACGGCGCGTCTCCTCGTACTGCCGAACCATGACATCACCCGTGCGCGCCGACGAGCGCCAGTGCACGTGCCGCAGGTCGTCGCCCGGCTGATACTCGCGCAGCGCGTGGAACGACACGTCGTCGCGCGAGAGGTCGCGCGCGGTGAGACCCTCGAGGTCGCGGACGAACCCGAGCGACTGCCCCTCGAAGCGCACCGTCTTGGGGTGGACGAACAGGTCGACGGGCTCGTCGCGACGGTGGACGCGCTCGAAGAGACCGAGCGGATCGCCGCGCACGACGCTCACCGGACCCACCGGCAGCACCGCGCGACGCGACGTCGGGATCGCGAAGAGCTCCTCGACCGACTCGCCGGCGGCGAGGCGGCCCACGTCGAACACGCCGCGACCGGCGCCGACCGGGAGCACGACGCGCGACGGCAGGATCGCCCGCCCACCGGGGTTCGACAGCGTGAGCGCGCCGACCGCGCGCTCGCCGACCACGACGTGCGTGCGGTTGAGATCGAGCGACACGTCGTAGGCGGTGCGTCCGATGAGGAACAGCGCGCACAGCGCCAGCACGAACGTGATGACGACCGCCGCCACGGTGAGCTCCCACCAGCCGAGCACGCTGCCCGCGATCCACAGGGCGATCGCCGCGACGATGAGCACCCACGCGATGGGGCGGATGACTCCCGCGACCGACCGCGCGCGGCGCAGGACCGCTGCGGCGACGGGCGCCGCGGCATCCGTCCATCTCGCCTTGCGGTCCCCCGCGGGCGCGCCCACGGCGTCCTCGCGCACCGCTGACGCGCTGCGCGGGGACTCGTTCTGCGTGGGCTCGGCCGACGCGAGGGTCGCGGAGGTCATCAGGCGGCGGCCCTCGCCTGCGGTGCGGGGACGCTCTCGAGCGTGCGGGCGATGACGGCCTCGGCGGTGGTGCCCGAGAACTCGGCTTCGGGGTCGAGCACGAGACGGTGGGTCCACACCGGACCGACGAGCGCCTTGACATCGTCGGGCGTCACGAAGTGTCGGCCCTGCGCGGCGGCCCAGACCTTCGCGATGCGGATGAGCGAGAGCGAGCCGCGCACCGACACGCCGAGGTTCACAGAGGCATCCGCGCGCGTGGCCTCGGCCAGCTGCGCCGTGTAGCGCAGCACCGCGGGCTCGACGTGCACCGTCGCGGCGAGGTCGGCCATGTCGGCGACGGCGCCGGTCGTGATGATCGCGGGGAGGTGCGCCGACGGGTTGCGATCGGCGGCGCCGGCGAGGATGCGCTCCGCCACCGCGAGGTCGGGATAGCCGATGCTCGTCTTCACGAGGAAGCGGTCGAGCTGCGCCTCGGGCAGCTTGTACGTGCCCGCCTGCTCGACGGGGTTCTGCGTCGCGATGACGAGGAACGGACGGCCGACCTCGTGCGGCACGCCGTCGACGGTCACACGCGACTCCTCCATGACCTCGAGGAGCGCCGACTGCGTCTTGGGCGACGCCCGGTTGATCTCGTCGGCGAGCACGATCGACGCGAAGACGGGACCGCGGTGGAACTCGAAGCGGTGCGCCTGCTGGTCGTAGATCGTGACGCCCGTCACGTCGGACGGCAGGAGGTCGGGCGTGAACTGGATGCGCGAGCTCGTGCCCTGCACCGTCGCCGCGAGCGCCTTGGCGAGGCTCGTCTTTCCGGTGCCGGGCGCGTCCTCGAGCAGCACGTGGCCCTCGGCGAGCATCGCCGCGAGCACGAGTCCCACGACCTCGCGCTTGCCCATGAGGGCTCGGTCCACGTTGTCGACGAGGCGCGTGAAGGTCCCCTGGAACCAGGCGGCCTGCTCCGGTGTCATCGTCATGGTCATCTCTCTCGTATCGCTGTGTCTGTCGTCGTCGGTATCCGTGCCGGCCCTACCAGGTCGTGCGTTTGGAATCGCCCCAGCCGTGGATCGTCACCCACACCTGCTCGCCGTTGTCACCGAAGTAGCAGCCGAGCTGGATGGTGCCGTTCGCCGGGAGGTGGTACGTCCCGCCGCCGGCGAACGGGGTGCCGCCGTACGGGCCGGTCGCGTTGCAGGAGATGCGGTAGTCCCCCGCGGGGAAGTTCTGCGTCGTGACCGTCAGGTAGGCGCACTGCGTGCTCGTGCACGTCGGACTGTTCGTCCGACTGCCCTTGCCCGCCTGCGCCGACGCCTGGGGTCGCTGCGCCGTCGTGTCGGACGCCGACCGCACGGCCGACACCTGGCCCTCGCTGTCGTACGCGCGCACCTGGATCGTGCCCTTGAAGTCGTAGCCGTGGTTGATCGTGCGGTTGCCGTTGAGGGAGACGTTCTCCCACCCGTTGCCGTTGATGTTGATCTGCACGCGCTGGATCGGTCGGCCGTTCGGCGCAGGAGCGCTCCAGCTGTACGTGATGCTCTGACCGCTCGCCTTGGCGCCCGCTCCCGGTGTGTTGACCGGTCCGTACGGGATCTTTCCCGCCGACGACGCCGACGGGGCGCCGTCGTAGCGCACACCGTCCATCGACGTGTACGCGCGCAGGCGCACCTGGTACGTCGTGCCGTTCGTCAGACCCGTGATCGTCGACCCGTTGAAGGCCTGCCAGCCGCCGCCGTTGAGCGAGTACTCGTACCGCAGCTCGCTCGCCGTCGCGCCGTTTCCGGCACCCGGCGTGTAGGTGACGTTGAGCCTGCGGTCGCCGGGGGTCACGCCCGTGATCGTGGGCGCACCGGGCGGGGTGAAGGCACGGCGAGGTGCGGACTGCGCGCCCCACTCGCCCCAGCCGGCCTTGTTGCTGGCCCGGAGCCGGAACGTGTAGTCCGTGGTCGACGTGTCGACGACGACCGCCTGGCTCGTCTGCGTGGCCGGGATGCCGGGGATCGTGCTGACGACCGAGCCGCCGCGCATCACCTGCAGTTCGTACCCGGCGATGGGTGCACCGTTGTTGGCGGGCGCCGCCCACGAGACCTGCAGCTGCGCCTGGTTGCCGACCGGCTGGAGTCGCTGGGTCGACGGGGCGGCCACGGGCTCGGGCGCACGCGCGGGGATCTCCGTCGCCGACCACGCACTGTAGCTCGAGGCATCCGGCGCCCGGTTGTGCGCCTTGACGCGCACCTGGTAGGCGGTGCCGTTCTCGAGGCCCTCCCACACGTAGGTGTTGCCCGTGATGTTGGTCTTCTCGGGGATGCCCGACGGAGGAGCGGGTGAGATCTCGAGCGTGAAGTACTCGACGGGCGAACCGGGCGTCGGCGGCGTCACCCACGCGATCGAGAGGCTGCGGTCGCCGAAGCCCGTGATCGTGGGGGGCTGAGGCGTGTCGGGGCGCGCGTCGGGGCGCGCCGGCGGCGATGCCGGCGACGGGTCGGACGAGCCGACGCGGTTGACCGCGACGACGGTGAAGTTGTACTCGACGTTGTTCGTCAGCCCGTCGAGCGTGCACGTGGTGGCCGCGCAGTCCTTCGAGTAGTCGCCGCGCGTCGACGACACGACGTACTTCGTGATCGGCGCGCCGTTGTCGGCGGGCGGCGTCCACGACAGCACCACCGTGCGGTCCTGCACGCTCGACACGGACGGTGTGCCGGGAGCCTCGGGCCGGCCCTGCACCGTGACGAGGATGCGTCCTTCGACCTCGCGGTCGACGTCGGCCGTCGCATCCTGGATGCGGTAGCGCACGACCATCGTGCCGACGAACGTGCTGTTCGGGCTCACCGCCACCTGGTCGCCTCGCACCTCAGCGGTGCCGTTGCCCGTCTCGACAGCGGCCGCGACGACCTTCAGCGGCCGGTCGGGGAACGGGTTGAAGTCGTTCGCCGTCACCGGAACCGTGATCGTCGTGCCCTGGTTCGCCTCGTCGATGACGTCGTCGTTCGCGGTCGGGAGCGTGCGCGTCGAGGCCGTCACCGTCACGACGACGTCGCCCTCGATCGGCTCGGTCTCGCCGTCGGTGACGCGCACCCGGAGCGTCGCCTGCGTGCCCTTCGGTGTGGCGGCATCCGCGCTGACGCTCAGCGTGCCGTCGGAGATCGACGCGCTCAGTCCGCTCGGTGCACCGCCCACGAGCGTGTACGACGCACGCGCGACGTCACCCGGGTCGGGGTCGGTCGTGAGGGCCCTCAGGTCGAGGCGGCTCGCCTCCTCGCCCGGGGCGACGGAGATCTGGCCGTTGAGGAACTCCGGCTGCTGATTGTCGGGAGGCAGCACCGTGACGGGGAGCGTGAGGGTGGCCTTGAGGCCGTCCGGGTCGTCGGGCCCGGTGCCGTCGGTCACCTCGAAGGTGATCGCGTCCTGGCCGAAGTACCCCTGCTCGGAGGTGTAGACGAGTGTCGTCTGGTCCTTCACGAGCTCTGACCCGTCGCCGTGCACGGCGGAGACCTTCGCCGCCTCCGTGATCACCGCACGCGTGCCGCGCGATGTGCGCACATGGTCGGCGAGCGGGATCTCGATCGTCTCGCCGCTGTTCACCTCGACGCCTTCCGTCGTCGCGAGCGTCGGCGGCAGCGAGTCGAGCGACGGCACGCGCACGAACGCGGTCGCCTGAAGGCCGTCGCGGTCGGTGATGCGGTACTGGACGAGGCGCTCCTCGTCGCCGATCTCGATGCGCAGGCGGCCGTCCGGGAGCACGCGGACGCCCGTGCCCTCCGCGGTGACCTCGAGGTCGGCGACCACGCCGTCGGGATCCTCGTCGTTGGCGAGCACCTCGAGGTCGACGGATGCGTCCTCCACGTCCTGCGGGAGGATGCGGTCGTCGCGCGCGATCGGCTTCATGAGCGGCACGTCGTCGGCGACCGTGATCTGGAGGACTCCGATCGCCTCGGCGCCGCGCACGTCGCGGACGCGGTACTGCAGCGACGTGACGACCTCGCTGCCGGGCGACGTCACCACGACGCGGTCGCCGAGGACCTCCGCCGACAGACCCGGCACGTCGGCCGTCTCGACGCCGTTGCGCACGAGCGTGATCTGGTCGCCGTCGGGGTCGGAGTCGTTTGCGAGAACCGGCACCGCGACCGATCGGCCCGGGCGCATGACGATCGCATCCTTCACCGCGTACGGCGCCTGGTTGATGGACCCCGCAGGGGCGATGCCGACGCGGATGGAGGCGGTCGCCTCGGCGCCGAGGCGGTCGCGCACGCGGTAGGTGAACTCGTCGACGCCGACCGAGTCGCCGACCGCCTGGTACTCGAGCCAGTCGGGGCCGACCTGCGAGATGCGGCCCTTCTCGGGCGCGGATGCGATGCCGAGGAGGTCCACGGAGTCGCCGTCGGGGTCGATCCCGTCGAGCGGGATCGCGATGCGCACCGTCGCCCCGCCCACGACGCGGGCCGTCAGCTCCTCGGGCCGCGGCGCCTGGTTGGTCTCAGGGGTCACCGGAAGCACTTGGATCGTGATGTACCCCGCGTCCTTCTGACCGGTGCTGTCGACGACCTCGTACGTCGCGTAGACGGTGCCCGGTTCGTCGCCCGCGCGGAAGCGCACGGTGTCCTGGGCGACGAAGATCTCACCGTCCTCAGGCTCCGGCAGCGGCTCCACCAGCTCCGAGGCGAGGTGCATCGTGTCGCCGTTGGGGTGGTAGTCGTTCTCGAGCACCGGGATCGTGACGACGTCGCCCGCCCGAACGACGACGCGGTCGTCGTTCGCGACCGGCGGCCGCAGCTTCGACGGCGCGGGGATCGGTATGACGACGACCTCGCCGTCGGCGCTGTGCTTGCCGTTGGAGATCGTGTACTTCACCGTGACCTGCTCGGCGAGCGCGCCCTGGTCGGTGATGCGCAGCGTCTCGTGGCCGAGCACCGACACCGAGACGCCGCTCGACTGCTCGACCGTCACCGACTGCACGACGAGGATGCCGCCCGACGGGTCGGAGTCGTTCGCGAGCACGTCGACGAGCACCTCGCGACCGCTCGGGAGCAGCGCGACGTCGCGCACCGCGATCGGCGGCAGGTCGGTCTCCGCGTCCTCGAGCACGTCGACACGCACGACGCCGGGGGCCGACAGCGACCCCGCCGACACGAGGTACTGCACGTAGTAGACGCCCGGCTGCTTCGCGGAGAACGCGAACCGCCCGTTCGCGTAGTCGGGCGACAGCGATGCGCCGGGCGTCTCGTCGACGCGCGTGAGGCGCAGCGGCTCGCGGCTCGGGTTCGTGTCGTTCGCGAGCGGCGAGACCGTGACGGACTTGCCGGCGCGCACGACGACGTGGTCGGCGTTCGCGACGGGGAGTGTCGAACCGGGCGGGCGCACGTCGAAGCGCACGACTCCCTCGGTGACCTCGCTTCCGTCGGACACGGAGATGACCACGTCCTTGCGGCCCTGCGTCGGCCCGAGCGCGCGATAGGTGATGCGGCCGTCGGCCGTGAAGTCGGCCTCGTCGCCCTCGGCCGGTGTGACCGACCTCAGGAAGACGTCGTCGCCGTCGGGATCGATCCAGTCGGGCAGCACGTTGTACGACACGACGCCGCCGGACTCGACCGCGATCGCCGTGACGCGGTTCTGCTTCGGCGCGCCGTTGATGCTCCAGTCGTGCACGGTGAGCTGCACGTTCGCGCGCGCGCGTCCGCCGCGGCCGTCATCGGCCTCGTACTGGAAGGTCGTCGTGCCGGTCGCATCCTCCGGGACGGCGATCTGCAGACCCGAGCCGTTGTTGATCGACTGCACCTCGCCGAACGACGGCCCCTGATCGGGGATGGTGACGGTGAGCACGTCGCCATCGGCGTCGGAGTCGTTGTCGAGCACCGGCAGCATCGTCGTGCGGCCGGGGCGGACGCCGAACTCGTCGTCCACCGCGACGGGCGGGGTGTTGATCGCGGACCGCTCGGGGAGAGTCGTCTCGACGGTCTCGTCGGTCGTCTCGTCGTCGTTCTCGTCGGTCTCACCCTCGGGCGGAGTGATGTCCTCCCAGTTGTCGACCTTCTGCAGGTCTTCGCTCGCCATCCACGCCGCGCCGCCGATGACGTCGTTGAGCACGATGACGTCGCGGTTCACGCGGAACCTGAGCGACGCATCCGGATTGGCGCCGGGCACCGTCGTCGACTGGTCGTCGGCCTCGCCGACGCAGTCGCGCACGAACGCGGTCGACCCCGACCACACACCGTACGCGCAGCCCTCGAGGAAGACCGGCTCGGCCGGGGTGCCCTCACCCTCGGCCTTCGTCTCGGCGATCTCTGAGCCGTCGAGCGGAACCCGCAGCAGCGCTCCGGGCGATGCGACCATGACGGCGTCGTTGGGCTCGGACGGGGCCTGAAGCACGGATGCCCCGTCCACCTCGAGCTCGGCGCGCAGGCCGCGTGTGCTCCAGACCGTGCGGCTCTCGTTGTCGAGCACGACCGGGACGTCGCCGACGACCGTGATGGAGGCATCCGCATTCGCACCGAGCCCGTCGAGCGCGGCGCGCTCCGGCTCGGCCGGATCGCCGTCGCCGCCCATGCGGATCGTGACGACCTCACCCGTCGCGGGTGCCACGGCGTAGACCGTCCCGTCGAGGCCGACCGCGACGTCGGCGCCCTCACCGAGCTCGGCCACCGGCTCGTTGCCGGCGGGCTCGAAGCTCGCGACCGCCTTCGCCGGCAGCACCCACAGGGAGCCTGCACTCGGGTCGAGGATCGCCAGCGTTGAACCGCCGAGCGCGATGTCGGCGCCGCCCGGCACCTGCGCGTTGTCGCCGAGCACGACCATCGCGGGATCGATGGCCGTGACAGAGGAGCCCGCCTTGTCGACGACGAGCACGTTGTCGCCGGACTGGAGGATGTCGTACTCGTCGCTGACCGTGCGCAGTCCCGAGTCGAGCACGCGCGACTCGTGATTGAAATGACCGACGAGCAGACTCGACTGCTTCGTGACCCACACTCCCCCGTCGTGCAGGTCGACCTCGGTCGTCGGGAAGCCCTCGTAGAGGAACGCCATCGTGCTGATCGCCACCGCGCCGGTCGTCACGATCCCCGCGGATGCGAGGGTGCGCGGGCGCGCGCGAAGCCACGACGACGCTTTCACGGGGTCCTCTGCCTCCTCCGGGCGGGATAGACGACGTGCGTGGCGACGGGCGAGGTGATTCGGCTCACGACGAAGGGGGGAATGGGCGGGGGAAGCACCCAGCCTAACCCGGGGATCGCCGATCTGACGAGCCCTTTCCACACGGCGGTGGTCTCCGGCCGCCGTCCGATCGCCTCCGTCAGGCTACGTCGCGGCGGGTTCGGAACTCGATGGGGACAAATCCCCACGAGGAGTGGTCGACGAGCCGGATGCCGCGCGCCAGCACCCCTCGACGTGGTCGTCGACCATGCCCGCGGACTGCATGAGCGCGTACATCGTGGTGGGGCCCACGAACCGGAACCCGCGCGCGAGAAGGGCCTTGCTCATAGCTTTCGACTCAGGCGTCGTGGCGGGGACCTCGGCGAACGAGCGGGGCCTCGGCCGGGCATCCGGTTGCGGCGCGAACGACCACATGAGCTCGTCGAGTTCGCCCTCGGCCATCTCGGCCACGACCCGCGCGTTCGAGATCGTCGCGAGGATCTTCGCCCCGTTGCGCACGATGCCCGCGTCGGCCATGAGTCGTTCGACGTCGTCGTCGCCGAACCGTGCGACGACCTCGGGATCGAAGCCCGCGAACGCCTCGCGGAACCGAGGACGCTTGCGCAGGATGGTGATCCACGACAGCCCCGCCTGGAAGCTCTCGAGGCTCATCTTCTCGAACAGCGCGCGATCGCCGTGCAGCGGCGTTCCCCACTCCTCGTCGTGGTAGCGGCGGTATTCCGGGTCGGAGTCGGCCCATCGGCAGCGCGCGACTCCGTTCTCGTCGACGGCGACATCGAGGCTCATTCCGCCCACGCTAGCGGCGCGCGCCGACACCGACGTCGGCCGTCCTGGAACGCGATCGAGGGGACCGCGCCCCGAACGCGATCCCCTCGCGAAGCATGCGTGCACTGAAGCCCTTGCGCACGCGGCCTCACCACTGTCGTGTCGCGAACGGACGGATCGTCTCAGACAGGGCCGGAGACGGCAGCGGGTCGAGTCGCTTACCGTTGAAGGGCGGGTGCGCCCCCGGCACCGCACGAGAGGAATGTCATGAGGATCGTCGCGTCGTCCGACTGGCGGGACGCCATCCCGTTCGAGACCCCCGTCCTTGTGGCCGACGTCGTCCCCGGCGACCCGACGCGCTGCTTCACGTGCGGCGCCGACTCCGAGCCGCGGCCGCGCACCGAGCTGTGGGCGGTCAAGCACCGGCATCCGAAGAACCACGACGGGTTCGTGCGCTTCTACTGCGCCGAGCACCGCCCGGTCGTGGTGCGGCGCGAGGCTCCGACGGCTGCCGCGCCGCGCGCGAAGGCACGGCCGCGTGCCGAGCGCGCGCCTGCGCGCCGCACCCCGAGCACTCGCGACGTCACGCGGGCGATGTGCCCGAACTGCTTCGTCGAGGTGTCGGCGAGCGGCGAGTGCGGCATGTGCGGCTGGTCCGGGTGACCGCCCACCGCTTCCGCGCGGCGGCCCACCGCTTCCGCGCGGCGGCGCCTAGCGCTACTTCTTCTTGAGCGACTTCTCCGACACGGGCATCTCACCCGACGCCTTCAGCGCGCGGTAGTACTCGCGCGCCTCATCCTGCCGCTGCTGCTCCGCCCCCGACGCGATGGGCGCGCGCACGTGCTCGGGCTCGAAGCCGTACGCGTCGACGAGGTCCTGCGCGTGCGGGCGAAGGCGGGCCGAGAGCCGGTCGATGTAGCGCGAGACCGATGCCGCGCGCTGCGTCGACAGGCGTCCGTTGATGAGATACCACGCGAGGTGCTTCTCGATGAGATGCATGCCGAAGAGGTCGCGCAGCCAGATGAGCACCTGCTTCGTGCCCTCGTCGGCGACGCGGTTCACGCCGTCGGTGAAGGCCTCCCACTGCAGCAGCTCGCCGTGCGCGCGGGCCGCCTCGATGAGCTCGGCCTGGTGCGCGTTGAACAGCTCGGCGGCCTCGGCCTGCGAGAGCTTCGACGCGGGGCGCAGCGCGGCCGCGATGTCGGCCACCATCTGCTGCACGCGGCCCGCGAGCAGCTCGTGCTGCTGCTCCTCGCGCAGGCCCAGCTCGACCGACCGGGCCGTCGAGCCGAAGTCGGCGACCGCCTGCCCGAGCTGGCGGAGCCCGGCACCGTGGAACACCTTGCCGGCGGTCTGCCCGACGGCGTACCGCGCGAGCTTCGCGGCATCCGCGCCCTTGAACTGCTTCGCGAAGTCGCTCAGCAGCCGCTTGCCGACAAGCTGCAGGAGCACGTTGTTGTCGCCCTCGAACGTGACGTACACATCGAGATCCTGGTGCAGGCCGACGAGGCGGTTCTCGGCGAGGAAGCCCGCGCCGCCGCACGCCTCGCGCGCCTCCTGGATGGTCGCGAGCGCGTTCCACGTGCTCAGCGGCTTGAGTGCCGCGGCGAGCGTCTCGAGGTCCTCGCGCTCCTCGGCAGTGTCGGTGCGGCCCGAGAACACGCCGTCGAACTTCTTGAGCAGCTCGTCGTGCGCGAAGAACTGCGCGTAATTCTGGGCGAGGAGGGGCAGCAGGCGGCGCTGGTGCTTGCCGTAGTCGAGCAGCACCACCTCTTCGGTGCCGGCGCCCGAGTCGAACTGGCGGCGCTGGTTCGCGTACGTGATCGCGATGTGCAGCGCGAGCGCCGTGCCGACCGTCGCCGCGCCGTCGAGCGAGACACGGCCCTGCACGAGCGCGCCGAGCATCGTGAAGAAGCGGCGGCCGGGGCTCGAGATGTCGCTCGTGTAGGTGCCGTCCGGGGCGACCTGCCCGTAGCGGTCGAGCAGGTTGAAGCGCGGCACGCGCACGTGGTCGAACGCGAGGCGACCGTTGTCGATGCCGTTGAGGCCGCCCTTGACGCCGTCGTCCTCGCTCTTGATGCCGGGCATCATGTTGCCCTCGTCGTCGCGGATCGGCACGAAGAAGCAGTGGACGCCGTAGTTCACGCCGTTCGTGATGAGCTGCGCGAACACGGTCGCCGCCTTGCCGTGCAGTGCGGCGTTGCCGAGGTAGTCCTTGTACGCGCCGCGGAACGGCGTGTGGATTTCGAACTCCTCCGTCTCGGGGTCGTACGTCGCCGTGGTGCCGATCGCGGCGACATCCGACCCGTGGCCGGTCTCGGTCATCGCGAACGCGCCCGGCAGGCTCAAGTCGATGACGGCCGGGAGCCACTCGTCCCAGTGCTTCTTCGTCCCGAGCTGGTAGATCGCCGAGCCGAAGAGACCCCACTGCACGCCCGACTTGATCTGCAGGCTCGGGTCGGCGAGCACGAGCTCCTCGAAGCCGGCGAGGTTGGCGCCGTTGTCCTCGTGGCCGCCGTACTCCTTCGGGAAGGCGCGGCGCGAGCCGCCGTGCTCGACGAGAAGGTGGAGCTGGCTCAGCACGCGCTCGCGGTGCTCGGGCATCGGCTGCCCGTCGATCCGCCAGAACGCGGAGTCCTTGATCATCTCGCGTGCTTCGCGGCGGGTGTCCGCCCACGTTCCGAGCAGGAGGTCGGTCACCGAGGCGACGTCGATGCGCGGTTCGGATGCCTCGGCTGCGCTGTGCGCGGCGGTCGGGGCGCCTCCGGCGGGCGTGCGCTTGCTGGTGGCGGGCTTCTTGATGCGGACGGCGGCGTCTGCCATGGGTGATCACCTTTCGGCATCGATAGGGGAAGTCACTCTGACGGTAGGACTCCCACAACTTCGCGCAAAGTCGATTGGACATGTTGTACAACGCATCCGACGACCGTCGACCCGGGAGGTTGTGCGGTCCCGACAGGGCGACGTACAGCCGCGCGACTCATCGTGCGGTGAACTGCTGGGTTCCGAGGGTGATCGCGAGGTCGAGACGGCTCGCGTCCTCGCTGCCGGGCTCGGCGGTGTAGATCATGATGCGCAGGTCATCGCCCGCGACGATGAGGGTGTCGCAGTCCAGCTCGATCGGCCCGACCTGCGGGTGGTCGATCACCTTGCGGCGGGCGGGCGGATGATCGGTCGTGCCGCCTCCGGCCCGCCACAGCTCGGCCGCCCGGGCGCTTGATTCGACGATGGCCTCGACGAGCTCGCTCACGCGCGGATCGTCGGGATAGTGCGCCGCGGCTGCGCGGAGATCCGCGACGAGCTGCTCGGCGAGGCGATCGCGCTCGTCGGCCGACATCCGCACGCGGTTCGGAAGCCCGTGCAGATACCGCCACGCGGCGTTGCGCTCCAGCCCGGACCGGCGCGTCGTGTCGCCCATCAGTGCGTTGTACGCGGGGTTCGCCGTGACGAGCGTCCATGTCGCGTCGAAGACGACGGTCGGCGTGTGCGTGAACCGATCGAGCAGCCGCTGCACGCTCGGGCTGATCCGGGTCGGGACGATTCCCGGGCCGGGCACCGTCAGCCCCGCCAGGTGGAAGAGCACTTCACGCTCCGCGTCGCTGAGCCGCAGTGCACGGGCAAGGGCTTCGACGACCTGCGCCGACGGGGAGGTCGCGCGGCCTTGCTCGAGACGCGTGAGGTAGTCCATGCTGATGCCCGCGAGGCCGGCCAGCTCCTCGCGCCGCAACCCCGGCGCACGGCGGCGCCGCCCACCGGGAAGACCCGCCTGCTCGGGGGTCACCCGGTCACGCCATGACCGGATCGCCCGGCCGAGATCCCAGGTCGCCACGGAGCCATTATCCGCGCGCATCCGGGAGCCGGCGTCGCTCATCCTGGCCCTGTCAGTCTCAGGAAAACGGGGGACCTGGCTGAGCCTTCGACTTCCATCGAAAGTCGAAGGCATGACGACGACACTCATCACCGGAGCGAACAAGGGAATCGGCAAGGAGACCGCGCGGCAGCTCATCGCCGCCGGACATCGCGTCTTCATCGGCGCGCGCGACGAGGAGCGCGGACGCACAGCGGCTTCGGAGCTGGGCGCGGAGTTCGTGCAGCTCGACGTGACGGACGACGCCTCGGTCGACGCCGCTGCGAAGACCATTGCGGATGCGGGCGGAATCGATGTGCTCATCAACAACGCCGGCGTCGAGCCGCGGCTGCCCGACAACAGCATCCCGTCGCCGGTGGACACCACCGCGGCCGACCTGCAGGCGGTGTTCGCCACGAACGTGTTCGGTGTGATGCGGGTGACCCACGCGTTCCTGCCGATCCTCCGCCGCTCGCCGGCACCCGTGATCGTGAACGTGTCCAGCGGCCTCGCGTCGCTGTCGATGCTGAGCGATCCGCAGAGCTTCACGCACTTCTACCAGGGCATCGCCTACCCGGCCTCGAAGACCGCGGTCAACGTCATCACGGTCCAGCTCGCGAAGGCACTGCCCGAGATGCGCATCAACGCGGTCGAGCCCGGCTATACGAAGACGGATCTCAACGGCAACACCGGGACCCAGACGGTCGAGGAGGGCGCGGAGATCATCGTGCGGATGGCGAAGATCGGACCCGACGGACCGACGGGGACGTACGTGTCGAAGCACGGCCCCATGCCCTGGTGAGTCGCACGACGATGCGGTGGTGACTCTCGCGGGTGACGATGTCGCCCGCGGGGAGCACAATGACCGCATGGGTGACCCCGAGATGCCGCTCGACCTCGACGGCCGCGCGCCCGACCTCGACGAGCACTTCGACGAGGGCGTGCTCGACGAGACCGTGTGGTGGCCGTACTACCTGCCGCACTGGTCGTCCCGCGAGCGCACCGGGTCGCGGTACTCGGTCGCGCCGTCCGGGCTCGAGCTCCTCATCGACGCCGACACCCCGCCGTGGTCGCCGGACTTCGATGGCGGCATCCGTGTCTCCCACCTGCAGACCGGCGAATACTCCGGACCGGTCGGATCGAGGATCGGGCAGCACCGCTTCCGCCCAGATCTCGTCGTGCGCGAGGCACAGCCCGAGCGCCGACTGCACCTCGTGCAGCACGGCGTGATCGAAGTCCGCATGGCAGCGATCCGCCACCCCGACGTCATGGTCGCCTTCTGGCCGATCGGCTTCGAAGACGAGCCGGAGCACTCGGGTGAGATCTGCATCGCCGAGATCTTCGGCTCCGAGATGGACGACACGGGCGGCCTCGTCGGAGTCGGCGTCAAGGCGCAGAACGACCCGAAGCTCACGACCGATTTTGCGAAGGTGCGTGTGGAGGGTGACCTCACCGGGTTCCACGATTACGCCGTCGCATGGACGCCCGACGAGTTGCGGTTCTACATCGACCACCGATGGGTCAAGACGGTCGCGCAGCGCATCGACTATCCGGTGCAGCTCATGCTCGACGTGTTCGAGTTCCCGCGCGCGGACGGAACGCGCGACCTCGACGCACTGCCGCACCGGTTCCGCGTCGAGCGCGTACGGACGTTCCCATACGACAGGTGAGCGTCAGCGCGGCAGTGCCTCCTCGATCGCGGCGATCACCGTGGGATCGTCCGGCTCGGTGTGCGGGCGGAAGCGCTTCACGGTGCCGTCGGGCGCGACGAGGAACTTCTCGAAGTTCCAGGTGACCCGGCCGGCTCTGCCGGAAGCATCCGGTGTCTTCTTCAACTCGGTGTAGAGCGGATGCTCCTTCCGCCCGTTCACGCGGATGCGATCGAAGATCGGGAACGTGATGCCGTACGTCGTCGAGCAGAACTCCTTGATGGCGTCGTTGCTGCGCAGCTCCTGCAGGAACTGGTTGCTCGGGAAGCCGAGCACCTGCAGACCGCGATCGCCGTATTCCCGCTGCAGACGCTCGAGCGTCGCGTACTGCGGAGCGAGGCCGCAGCGGCTGGCCACGTTGACGATGAGGAGGGCCTTGCCGCCGAAGTCGGCGAGCGTCCTGGTCTCGCCCTCCATCGTCTGGAACGGGATGTCGGTGAGCGCCATGTCAGCGAGCGTAACGCGGGCCGCACACGCCGGTCGCGCCGCTCAGAACAGCCCTACGATGCGCCCCTCGTCGTCGACGTCGATCGAGTCGGCGGCGGGTACGGCGGGAAGGCCTGGCATCGTCATGATGTCGCCGCAGATCATCACGATGAACTTCGCACCGGCGGCGAGTCGCACCTCGCGGATGTCGACGACGTGCCCCTCGGGGGCTCCGCGCAGCTTCGCATCGGTGGAGAAGGAGTACTGCGTCTTCGCGACGCACACCGGGTAATCGCCGTAGCCCTCCTCCTGGAGGCGCCGGATCTGCGCGCGCACTGCGGTCGAGGCGGTGATGTCGGATGCCCCGTAGATGCGCGTCGCGATCGCGCGCATCTTCTCCCACAGCGTCGCCTCGTCGGGGTAGGTGAAGGTCAGGTCGGGCGCCTCGCCGTCGCACAGGCGCTTGACCTCGCGCGCGAGGTCTTCCGCGCCGGCGCCGCCTTCGGCGAAGTGCCTGGCGACGACGGCCTTCGCGCCGGCGGCCTCGACCGCTTCGATGAGCGCCTGCACCTCGGCATCCGAATCCTCCGCGCGGTGGTTGATCGCGACCACCGCGGGGATGCCCCACGTCTCGCGCACCGTGCGGAGATGGCGCACGAGGTTGACCGTGCCGCGGCGCAGGGCGTCGACGTTCTCCGTCGGCAGATCGGCGACCTCGACGCCACCGTGGTACTTCATCGCGCGCACGGTTGCGACGATGACCGCGGCCGACGGGCACAGCCCCGACGAGCGGCACAGGATGTCGATGAACTTCTCGGCGCCGAGGTCGGCGCCGAAGCCCGCCTCGGTGACGACGTAGTCCGCCAGGCGGAGTGCGGACGCCGTTGCGATGAGCGAGTTGCAGCCGTGCGCGATGTTCGCGAACGGGCCGCCGTGCACGAACGCGGGCGTGTGCTCCATCGTCTGCACGAGGTTCGGCGCGAGCGCGTCGCGCAGCACCGCCGTCATCGCACCGTGCGCCTTGAGGTCGCGCGCGCGCACCGGCTTGCGGTCGCGCGTGTAGCCGATGACGATCTCGCCGAGGCGCTCCTTGAGGTCGGCGAGGCTGCGCGCGAGGCAGAACACCGCCATGACCTCGCTCGCGACGACGATGTCGAAGCCCGACTCGCGCGGGTAGCCGTTGCCCGGACCCCCGAGGCCCGAGACGATGTCGCGCAGCGCGCGGTCGTTGACGTCGAGCACGCGGCGCCACGTCACGCGGCGCACGTCGATGCCGAGCGCGTTGCCGTGGTGGATGTGGTTGTCGATGAGCGCGGCGAGCAGGTTCGTCGCGACCGCGATCGCGGAGAAGTCGCCCGTGAAGTGGAGGTTGATGTCCTCCATCGGCACGACCTGCGCGTAGCCACCGCCTGCGGCACCGCCCTTCATGCCGAACACGGGACCGAGCGCGGGCTCGCGCAGACAGATCATCGCCTTCTCACCGAGCCGGGTGAGGGCGTCGCCGAGGCCGACCGTGGTCGTCGTCTTGCCTTCGCCGGCGGGCGTCGGCGAGACCGCTGTCATGAGGACCAGCTTGCCCTGCGGTCTGTCGCGCAGTGACTCGAGGTATGACAGCGCGACCTTCGCCTTGTAGTGCCCGTACGGCACGATGCTCTCGTCGGGAATGCCCAGTCTCGCTGCGATCGTGCCGATGGGCTCGAGGTGTGCCGCCTGAGCGATCTCGATGTTGCTGAGAGCCACGTATCCCTCCCGATGCGCGCCTTCGCTGTCGCGAGCTCCTTTGCCCGCTCGCGACAGCCTAGAGGCCGACGAGGTGCCGTCAGAGGAACTCTCCCGTCGAACGGCAGACGTGTTGCGCGGTTCGCGGGTGCGCGCCCGTTGACTCAGCGCAGGATCATCGCCCGTGCCGACGCCGTTGCCGGGCCGCCTCGTAGAGCACGGCCGTCGCGGCGTTGGCGGCGTTGAGCGAACTCGCCGAGCCGACCATCGGAATGCGCACCATCAGGTCCGCAGCCTCTCGCCATGTGGTGCTGAGGCCCGACGTCTCGTTGCCGATGAGAATGACGTGCGGCCCGCGGAAGTTGTGGCCGTCGACGTCGACGCTGCCCGCCTCATCCGTCCCGACGAGCAGCGGCCGCGGGCGGAGCCGACCCGCCCAGTCGACCACGTCGCGGGGCGACGGGATGCGGATCGTCGGGACCGCGAACAGCGATCCCGTGCTCGCGCGGACGGACTTGGGATCGTACACGTCGGCCGCGTGCCCGGTGACGATGACGCCCGTCGCCCCGAACGCGTCGGCCGAGCGGATGAGGGACCCGATGTTGCCCGGCTGGGTGGGGCGATCGAAGACGACGGTCAGGAGCCCCTCCCCCGGGACGATGCGGTCGAACCGGTCCGGACGCATCGCGACGACGGCGATGAGCTCGGGCGGGCCTTCGGACTTCTCACCGAGCTCCGCGATGAGCTCGGGCGACATCGCGACCTGTCGCGCGGATCGCGTGCTCTCGAGGACCCCTGTGGCCCAGCGCGAGAGCTTTCGACTCGCGTCGAAGACGACGGCACGGAAGTCCCACCCGTGCTCGAGTGCGAGCGTGATCGGCCGGACGCCCTGCACGAGGAACTCGCCTTCGCGCTGCCGTGTCTTCCGGTTCGTCAGGAGCGACTGCCACACCTGGAACTGGGCGTTCCTCGTCGTGATGCGCACGGCTGCCACGCTACCCAACGGCGACCGCGACGGCCCTTCATGCGGCCGCGATCACCTCGAGCACGGATTCGCCGTAGGCCTCGCGCTTCTTCGCCCCGATGCCCGAGATGCCGTCGAGGTCGGCCAGCGTCGCCGGGCGGTGCTCGGCGAGGGCGCGCAGCGTCGCGTCGCCGAAGACGATGTAGGCGGGAACGCCCTGCTCGCGCGCGACGCTCGCCCGCCACGCGCGAAGTGCCTCGAAGAGCTCGCGGTCCTCCTCTGAAACCGGTCCCTGAGCCTGACGAAGGGCGGTGGCGGACGCCTTGCGCACGCGCAAGCCCGCCGACCCGGCGCGCCCGAGCACGTCGCGCCGCAGCGGAACGGCCGTCTCGCCCTTGAGCACCCCGGCCGCCGGATCTCCCAGCGCGAGCGTCCCGTACTCGCCGCGCGCGACGAGGATGCCGCGCGCGAGGAGCTGCCGCACGACGCTGCGCCAGTCCTGGTCGCTGAGGTCTGCCCCGAGGCCGTACGTCGAGAGCGCGTCGTGACCCTGCTGCCGGATGCGCTCGGTGTCGGCGCCGCGCAGGATGTCGATGAGGTGTCCGGCGCCGAACGCCTGTCCGCGCTCGCGCTGCAGCCGCACGATCGTCGACAGGAGCTTCTGCGCAGCGATGAGCCCGTCCCACGTCTCGGGCGGCTCGAGGCACGTGTCGCAGTTGCCGCACGGTTCCGACTCCTGCCCGAAGTACGCGAGGAGGTTCTGGCGGCGGCATCCGACCGTCTCGCACAGCGCGAGCATCGCGTCGAGGTGCTGCCCCATGCGCATCTTGTACGCGCGGTCACCCGGGCTCTGGTCGATGAGCCTCCGCTGCTGCACGACGTCGCCGAGTCCGTACGCCATCCACGCGATCGCCGGCTCGCCGTCGCGGCCGGCGCGGCCCGTCTCCTGGTAGTAGCCCTCGACCGACTTCGGCAGATCGATGTGGGCGACGAAGCGCACGTCGGGCTTGTCGATGCCCATGCCGAACGCGATCGTCGCGACCATGACGACGCCGTCGTCGCGCAGGAACCGCGCCTGGTTGCCGGACCGGACGGATGCCTCGAGCCCCGCGTGATACGGAAGGGCGTCGATCCCCTGCGCGCGCAGGTACTCGGCCGTCTGCTCGACCGATTTGCGGCTGAGCGCGTACACGATCCCGGCCGATCCCTCGGGCAGGGACCGGATGAACGAGAGCAGCTGGCGCCGCGGATCGACCTTCGGCTCGATGCGGTACTGGATGTTCGGGCGGTCGAAGCTCGCGACGAAGTGCTTCGCCTCGGGCAGACTCAGGCGCTCGGTGAGCTCGCGGTGGGTCGCGCGGGTCGCGGTCGCCGTCAGCGCCATGCGGGGGACGCCCGGGAACCGCTCGCCGAGGTCGCCGAGCGCGAGGTAATCGGGGCGGAAGTCGTGGCCCCACTGCGACACGCAGTGCGCCTCGTCGATCGCGATGACGCTCAACCGGCCCCGCTGCAGCAGCTTCGTCGTCGCGGGCGCCGACAGCCGCTCGGGCGCGACGTAGATGAGATCGAGCTCGCCTGCGAGGTAGGCCCGCTCGACGGCGGCGCGCTCGAAGGGCGCCTGCGTCGAGTTGAGGTACGCGGCTCGCACGCCGTTCGCGACGAGCGCGTCGACCTGGTCGTGCATGAGTGCGATGAGCGGGCTGATCACGAGGCCGGTGCCCGGTCGCACGAGTGCGGGCACCTGGTAGGTGATGCTCTTTCCCCCGCCGGTCGGCATGAGCACGACGGCGTCGCCCCCCGCGACCACGTGATCGACGATCGCCGACTGGTCGCCGCGGAACGCGTCGTAGCCGAACACCTCGCGCAGCACGTCGCGCGGGTCGGCACCGGTGTGATCGCGCCGAGGAGTGCCGTCGAACAGGTCGCCGGACGGCGGCGGGGCGAACTCGTCGGGCGGCGGCATCCACCCGTCTTCGGGCGGCGCCCACGAGTCGTCGGGCGGCGCGTCGACGTCGGCCCAGTCGAGGTCGGCGTACGGGTCGCCCGGCTGATCAGTCACGCGGTCCAGGGTAGCCGCGGCATCCGACGCCCCGGCCGTCCCCCCCCCCCCCCCCC
>NZ_DASRXZ010000086.1:0-4923 GCF_035687345.1 Microbacterium sp. | reverse complement strand
CGCTCGTCACCGATGCGATGGCGGCGGCGGGTGCCTCCGACGGGAGGTACGAGCTCGGCGGACTCGAGGTCGAGGTCGCGGACGGCGTCGCGCGCCTGGCCGATGGCGGTGCGATCGCGGGATCGACGCTCACGCAGGATCGGGCGTTGCGCAACGTCGTCGAGGCGGGCGTAGATTTCGGCGCCGCCCTCACGGCGCTTTCTGCGACCCCGGCGCGTGCGGTCGGCCGCCGCGATCTCGGCCGGCTCGGGATCGGATCGGTCGCCGACGCGGTGCTCCTCGACGACGCGCTGCGCGTGCAGCACGTGTGGGTCGCGGGCGAGCCGGTGTGACGCGGACGGCGCACGGAGAGAGACGGGGGCCCGGAAGCGTCTCCCCCGAGCGCTTCCGGGCCCTCCCCTGTGCCGCGGGCTCTCGCCCGCTCCCCCCGCACCGCCGCCCGCGTCAGCCCCCCGACTCGAACGACGTCTCTGCACATGAGACGCGGGGGGGCGGCATCCGTTACGCGACTTCTGAGATTTTTTTCATCGGGTCGGAATCGGGGATGCGGTGCGGCGCGCGCCGTGAAACCGTGAGAATGGTCGGAACGCGTAACGCAGACCCGACTGCGCGCGTCTCATGAGTGACGCCGGTGACCCGGCCGGCGTCTCGAGACGCGCCGAGAGCGAGAGATGACCCCACACGACACCGCGCCCCCCGCGTTCACCGAGACGGCGGATGCCGACCTCGTGCTCCGCACACGCTCCGGCGACCGAGCGGCGTTCGGCGAGCTGTGGCGACGCCATTATCGGTCGGGCATCGTCGTCGCGACCTCGGTCTCGCCGAGCCTCGACGCCGACGACCTCGTGCAGGAGGCGTACGCCCGCATCTACCAGTCGATCCTCAAGGGCGGCGGTCCGACCGGATCGTTCCGCGCGTACCTGTTCACGAGCATCCGCAACACCGCGGCGAGCTGGGGGCGGGGTCGGCGCGAGGTCGCGATCGACGAGCTCGAGGCGGTCGAAGACCCGGATTCGGGTGAGCAGGCGACGCAGGACGCGCTCGACCGCGGGATCACCGCACAGGCGTTCAAGAGCCTTCCCACGCGCTGGCAGGAGGTGCTCTGGTACACCGAGATCGAGCAGCTCAAGCCCGCCGAGGTCGCGCCCCTTCTCGGCATGAAGGCGGCGGCCGTCAGCCAGCTCGCGTTCCGCGCGCGCGAGGGCCTGCGCGAAGCGTGGATCCAGGCGCACCTGCGCAGCGTCGCCGACGGCTCGGACTGCCAGTGGACGATCGAGCGCCTCGGCGCGTACGCGCGCTCCAACCTCGGGCGCCGCGACCGCGCGAAGGTCGAGGCGCACCTCGCGGAGTGCGCGCGTTGCGCGATCGTCGCGGCCGAGGCGCGCGATGTCTCGAATCGCCTCGCGCTCGTGCTGCTGCCGCTCGTGCTGGGCGCGGCCGGGTCGGCCTCGTACCTCGCGTCGCTGCAGGGCGGCATCACGAGCATGGCCATGGCGGCGGGCGTGGTCCCCGCGATGCCCGACGCGATCGTCGCGATGCCCGCCGTCGGCGGGGCGGCGGGCGGTGGGGCGGCCGGCGCATCCGGGGCGTCCGGCTCCGGCGCCGCGTCGGCCGTGGGCTCGGGCGCCGCGACGGGCGGGGGGGTGCTGTCGAGCGCGGGAGGCATCGCGGCGGTCGCCGTGGCCGCGACCGTGGTCGTCGGAGGAGTCGTCGCCGCCGCTGCGGTGCTGCCCTCTCTGCAGCAGTCGTCGACGGTCGCCGAAGCCGCGGCTCAGAAAGGCTCGCTCGACGACCTCGTGGTCGGTCCCGCCACGGGGCCCGACGTCGCGCCGGCGCCCGAAGACGAGACGGATGCTCCGCCCGAGGAGCCGACACCCGAGCCGACCCCCGACGACCCGACTCCTCCGGTCGACGAGAGCCCTCCCGTGACGGAGCCGGTCGCCCCGCGGACGGCGCCGCCCGCGGCATCCGAGTCCGAGGCGAGCGACCGCGGCGCGGGTGACGCGAGCGATCCGGACTCCCCGCCGACGACCCCCGTCGACCCCGACCCGCCCGCGGCCGATCCCGACCCGCCGACCGTGCATCCGCTCCCCGCGGGCGTGCCGACGCCGTCGCGTGCGACACCGGAGTTCTCGACCGGCATGCGCCTGACGCTGCACATCCCCGTCTTCGGCGCGGCGGGCTCGACCGTCGAAGTGCTCCTCGCCGGCTCGGTGAAGCAGCGGATCACACTCGACGGAGGCGGCGCGGGCACCGCGTCGGTCCGTCCCACGCTGCCGCAGCTTCTCGCCGACGCATCCGTGGGTCTGCGCTACGTCACCGCCGACCAGGCCGGCCCGATCGGATCGACGCGGCTGAGCGGCCTCGTCGACCTGCGCGCGATCCTCGCGGCACTGCCTCGCTGAGCGGAGGCCTCCGCGACGACCGGCGGCGGGGCCCGGACGTAGACTGGAGGTCATGCCCGACAAGCCCGACAAGACCCCCGCGACGACCGAACCGGGCACCGTCCCCCGCATCACGGGCATCGACATCCTCGCGTTCCTGTGCGAGCTCTTCGCGTTCGCGAGCCTCGCGATCTGGGGCTTCGTGTCGTGGCCGTTCCCGTGGAACATCGTCTTCGGCATCGCCACCCCGGCCCTCGCGATCGTGGTGTGGGCGCTCTTCGTCTCGCCGCGGGCCGTGTTCGCGGTGCATCCGTTCGTCCGTGCCGTCGTCGAGCTGCTCGTGTACGTGTCGGCGACGATCGCGTGGTGGAGCCTGGGCGCGACGTGGGTCGGCCTCATTTTCGGAATCGTCGCCGTGACGGTCGGCGTCATCGCCGGTCGCCGCCGGTTCGCCTGAGCCATGGTCGACGTCGTCGACCGGCTGCGCGCCGCTCTCGGAGACCGCGTCGACACGACGCCGGATGCGCTCGCGGCCGCCCGCGCCGACAAGTCGGGGCATGCCGCACCCGGTCTTCCCCTCGCCGTCGTGAACGCGGCCTCGGTCGACGACGTGCAGCAGACCATGCGCATCGCGACTGAGACCCGCACTCCCGTCGTCGCGCGGGGCGCCGCGACCGGACTCGCAGGGGGCGCCAACGCGGGCGAAGGCGAGATCGCGCTGTCGCTGCGGGCGATGGACCGCATCCTCGGAGTGCGTCCCGACGACCTGCTCGCGGTGGTCGAGCCCGGGATCCTCAACGCCGACCTCAACACGGCGCTCGCCGAGCACGGGCTGTGGTGGGCGCCCGACCCCGCGAGCCGGGCGATCTCGACGGTCGGCGGCAACATCGCGACGGGCGCCGGGGGCCTGCTGTGCGCGAAGTACGGCGTCGTGCGCGATGCGGTGCTCGGTGTCGATCTCGTGCTCGCCGACGGCCGACTCCTGCACCTCGGGCACCGCACCGTGAAGGGCGTCACGGGCCTCGACCTCACGTCGCTCGTGATCGGATCCGAGGGCACTCTCGGCGTGGTCGTCGGGGCGACGCTCAAGCTCCGCCGGCTCGTACCGGGCCAGGTGTGCACGATCGCCGCGACGTTCGCCGACGTGCGCGCGGCGGCCGTGGCATCCGCAGCCGTCACGGCATCGGGAGCCCAGCCCGCGATCATGGAGCTCATGGACGCGCACTCGCTCGCGGCGGTCCACGCGCTCCTGGAGCTCGACCCGCCCACGCCCGGGGCGGCGCAGCTCACGATCCAGACCGACGGGCCCGCGGCCGTTGCCGAAGCGGATGCGATCGCCGAAGTGCTGCGCGCGTCGGGCGGCACCGTCGCACTGTCGCACGACCGCGAGGAAGGCGAGCGACTGCTCACGATCCGGCGGATGATGCATCCGGCGATGGAGTCGCTCGGCACCGCCCTCATCGAGGACGTCTCGGTGCCGCGCAGCATGCTCCCCGCGATGTTCGACGAGATCGCGCGGGTCGAGCGCGACCACGGCGTGACGATCCCGACCGTGGCCCATGCGGGCGACGGCAACCTGCACCCGAACTTCATCTTCGAGGCCGAGCCCGACGAGCACGGGATCGTCGAGGCGCCGGATCACATCTGGGACGCCGCCGACGACCTGTTCCGCGCGGCCCTGCGCCTCGGCGGAACGCTCACGGGCGAGCACGGCGTCGGCGTGCTCAAGCGCCGCTGGCTCGCCGACGAGCTCGGCGACGACCAGTGGGAGCTGCAGCGTCAGATCAAGGCGGTGTTCGACCCGCTCGGCATCCTCAACCCGGGCAAGGTGTTCGCGCGGTGAGCCCCGAGGTTCGCGTGAGCGCGGTCGTCGTGGTCGCAGGCGACCGGGCGCTCGTCGTGCGCAAGCACGGCGCATCCGTCTTCCAGCAACCGGGCGGCAAGCCCGACGCCGGCGAGTCGGCGCTCGACGCCGCCGTGCGCGAGGTGGCCGAGGAGACGGGGATCGAAGCGGACCCTGCCTCGTTCGTCCCGCTCGGACGATTCACGGATGCCGCGGCCAACGAACCCGACCACGTCGTCGTCGCCGACGCGTACCTGCTGCGGCTCGAACGGCCGTTCGCCGCGGCGAGCGCCGAGATCGCCGAGCTGCGGTGGCTCGCCGAGGACGAGGTCGAGCACACTCCCCTCGCGCCGCTGAGCCGGAATCACCTCATCCGGCACGCGTGGGCGTAGGCACCGTGACGGAGGCCCGCCTTCGCGCGCCCCGAGCGCACGACCTCGCGTCGAGTGCACGACCTCGCCACGCAGACAACCCGTGCGCTCGACGGCAACCCGTGCATTCGGCGAGCGAGGAGAGACGGGAGAGAGCTACAGCCCCTGCCACTCCGGCTTGTTCGCGTACGCGTAGCGGTAGTAGTCCGCGTGCTCGAGGCGCGACGCGGCGGCCTCGTCGACCACGACGGTCGCGTGCGGATGCAGCTGGATCGCCGAACCGGGGCACGACGCCGTCACCGGACCCTCGACGGCGCCGGCGACG
>NZ_DASRXZ010000085.1:0-2336 GCF_035687345.1 Microbacterium sp. | reverse complement strand
GTGCGCGAGTCGGTGCCCTTCTTGAGGTACGGCCCGTAGCGGCCGTTCTGCGCCGTGATGACCTCGCCGGTCTCGGGGTCGGTGCCGACGACTCGCGGCAGGTCGAGGAGGCGCAGCGCCGTCTCGAGGTCGATCGTGTCGGGGCTCATCGACTTGAACAGGGACGCGGTGCGCGGCTTCGGCGCAGCATCCTTCTTCGCACCGCGCTTCTTGGGTGCGGGCTCCTCGACGACGCCGGTGGCGGTGTCGACGGCATCCGGATCGACCGGATCCTCCTCCTGCACGTACGGCCCGAACCGGCCGTCCTTCACGACGACGATCTTCCCGTTCGCGGGGTTCTCGCCGAGCACGCGGTCGCCGGCGACGGGCGCCTCGATGAGCTCCCGAGCCTTCTCGGGCGTGAGCTCGTCGGGGGCGAGCCCCTCCGGGATGTTGACGTTGCGCGGCTTCGCGTCGGGGTTCGCGGGATCGGTGACCTCGAGGTAGGGGCCGTACTTTCCGAACCGCAGCGTGATGCCGTCGGCGATGCGCGTCGAGTTGAGCTCGCGCGCGTCGATCTCGCCGAGGTTGTCGACGATCCTGCGAAGGCCGACGTGCTCGTCCGAGCCGAAGTAGAACTCGTTGAGCCACTCGCTGCGCTCGCGCTCGCCGCGGGCGATCGCATCGAGGTCGTCTTCGAGCTCGGCGGTGAAGTCGTAGTCGACGAGGTCGGGGAAGTGCTGCTCCAGCAGGCGCACCACGCTGAACGCGAGCCAGCTCGGCACGAGCGCCTGGCCCCGCTTCGTGACGTAGCCGCGGTCGAGGATCACGTCGATGATGCTCGCGAACGTCGACGGACGGCCGATGCCCTTCTCCTCGAGCGCCTTCACGAGGCTCGCCTCGGTGTAGCGGGGCTTCGGGGTCGTCGTGTGACCCTTGGCCTCGACGTCCTTCAGGCGGAGCGTGTCGCCGACCGCGAGCGCCGGGAGCGCCTGGTCGTCGGCCTTGTCGGCGTCGGCGCGCTTCTCGTCGCGACCCTCCTCGTACGCGTCGAGGAAGCCCTTGAACGTGTAGACGGTGCCGGATGCCGTGAACTCGGCGCGCGTGCCGTCCGCGTCGACCTCGAGCGTGACGGTCGTGGTCTCGTACTTCGCGTCGGCCATCTGGCTCGCGAGCGTGCGCTTCCAGATGAGGTCGTACAGGCGCTGCTCGTCGCGGTCGAGTTCGCCGGCGACCTGCGCAGGCGTGCGGAACTGCTCGCCCGACGGGCGGATCGCCTCGTGCGCCTCCTGCGCGTTCTTGCTCTTGCTGCGGTACACGCGCGGATTCGGCGGCACGGCCTTGTCGCCGTAGAGCTGCACCGCCTGCGCGCGCGCCGCCTGCACGGCCTGCGTGCTCAGCGCGGTCGAGTCGGTGCGCATATAGGTGATGTAGCCCTTCTCATAGAGCCGCTGCGCGACGCTCATCGCGTGCTTCGCGCTCATGGAGAGCTTGCGCCCTGCCTCCTGCTGCATCGTGGAGGTCGTGAACGGCGCGCGGGGGCTGCGCGTGCCGGGCTTCGACTCGAGGTTGGAGACGGATGCCTCGCCGACCCGTGCGACCGCCTCGGCCAGTTCGCGCGCCTTCGCCTCGTCGAGCGCGAGGACGGCCTTCTTGAGCTGCCCGTTGTCGTCGAAGTCGGTGCCTCGCGCGAGGGCGGCGCCGTCGACGCGCGCCAGCCGCGCCGAGAACGCCTCCTTCGCGGAACCGTCCTCTCGCTTCTCGGCGAGCGTCTCGATGTCCCAGTACGACGCCGGCACGAACGCCATGCGCTCGCGCTCGCGGTCGACGATGAGGCGCGTGGCGGCGGACTGCACGCGTCCGGCCGACGTGCCCTGCTGCACCTTGTACCAGAGGACGGGGCTCACGTCCCACCCGTAGAGGCGGTCGACGACGCGCCGGGTCTCCTGGGCGTCGACGAGCGCCTGGTCGAGCTCGCGCGTGTTCTCGACGGCGGCGCGGATCGCGTCTTTCGTGATCTCGTGGAAGACCATGCGCTTGACCGGGACCTTGGGCTTGAGCACCTCGAGGAGGTGCCACGCGATGGCCTCGCCCTCGCGGTCCTCATCGGTCGCGAGCAGGACTTCGTCCGCGTCCTTGAGCGCTCGCTTGAGCTCGGCGACCGTCTTCGTCTTGCGTTCGTTGACGACGTAGTAGGGGTCGAAGCCGTGCTCGATGTCGATCGAGTACTTGCCGTAGGCCTCCTTCTTGTCGGCAGGGATGTCGCGCTTGTCGGCGAGGTCGCGGATGTGACCCACCGACGACAGCACCTCGTATCCGTCGCCCAGGTACGCCTGGATCGACTTCATCTTCGTCGG
>NZ_DASRXZ010000084.1:0-32398 GCF_035687345.1 Microbacterium sp. | reverse complement strand
GTCTCGACCTCGGCGATCGTCTGGTTCAGGGCGACCTCGTCGCCCTCGGCGACCGTCCACTGGACGAGCTCGGCCTCGGGAAGGCCCTCGCCGAGATCGGGGAGCAGGAACTCCTGGATCACAGCACACCACCGCCCACGCCGGCGCGACCGGTCTCGGCCGTCCGCCATTCCTCGAGCCCGGACAGGCTGTTCGGCTTGTCGAGCACGCGGTCGACCGCGTCCAGGATGCGGTCGAGATCCGGGATGTGGTACTTCTCGAGCTTCGCCGGCGGGTACGGGATGTCGTGGCCCGTCACGCGCTGCGGCGGCGCCTCGAGGTAGTGGAAGCAGCGCTCGGTGACGCTCGCGACGAGCTCGGCGCCGACGCCCGCCTCCTTCGCGGCTTCGTGGGTCACCACGACGCGACCCGTCTTGCGCACCGACGCGGTCACCGTGCGGTAGTCGACGGGCGACAGCGACCGCAGGTCGATGACCTCGATCGAGACGCCCTCGTCCTCGGCCGCGATCGCCGCGTCCAGCGCGGTCATGACCTGCGAGCCGTAGGTGAGCAGTGTCACGTCGCTGCCCTCGCGCGCGACGCGTGCCAGCCCCATGGGTGGCGCATCCGCGAGGTCGATGTCGAGATCGACCTCGCCCTTCTGGTGGTACAGGCGCTTCGGCTCGAAGTACACCACCGGATCGTCGGATGCGATCGCCTGGCGCAGCATGACGTACGCGTCCTGCGGGTTCGAGACCGCGATCACGCGAAGCCCCGACGTGTGCACGAAGTACGCCTCGGGCGACTCGGAGTGATGCTCGGCGGCGCCCACTCCCCCGGCCCACGGGATGCGGATCGTGATCGGCATCTTGACGTTGCCGCGCGTGCGGTAGTGCAGCTTGGCGACCTGGCACACGATCTGGTCGAACGCCGGGTAGACGAAGCCGTCGAACTGGATCTCGACGACGGGGCGATAGCCGCGGTACGCGAGGCCGACGGCGGTGCCCATGATCCCCGCCTCGGCCAAAGGCGTGTCGATCACGCGGGCGGCGCCGAACTCGTCGAGCAGCCCGTCGGTGATGCGGAAGACACCGCCGAGGCGGCCGACGTCCTCACCCATCACGACGACCTTCGGCTCGTCGGCCATCGCGCGGCGCAAACCTGCGTTGACGGCCTTCACCATCGTCATCTCCGTCATCGCGAGGCCTCCTCGGACGACTCGAAGCCGGCGAGGTAGGCGCCGAACTCGCGGCGCTGCTCCTCGAGGCCGGTGTGCGGCTCCTCGTACACGTGGTCGAGCACGCCGATGGGCTCGCGGGAGGTCGCCGTGAGGGCCGCCTCGCGCACCTGCGCGCCGAGCTCATCGGCCTCGGATGCGACGGACTTCGCGAACTCGTCGTCGAACGCGCCCTCGGCGCGCAGCAGCGCCTCGACGCGGGCGATGGGGTCGCGCTGCTTCCAGCGCTCCACTTCGTCCTTCGAGCGGTAGCGCGTCGGGTCGTCGGACGTCGTGTGCGGGCCGATGCGGTACGTGACCGCCTCGATGTAGGTGGGGCCCTTGCCCGAGCGGGCGTGGTCGATCGCCCAGCGCATCGCCGCGAGGCTCGCCAGCACGTCGTTGCCGTCGATGCGGACGCTCGGGATGCCGAAGCCGGGCGCGCGGCCGGCGATCGGGTACTTGGCCTGCACCGTCACGGGCTCGGAGATCGCGTACTGGTTGTTCGAGCACACGAACACGACCGGCGCACGGAACGACGACGCGAAGATCATCGCCTCGTTGACGTCGCCCTGGCTGGTCGCGCCGTCGCCGAAGTAGGTCGCCGCGACCTGGTCGGCGCCGTCGCGCTGGATGCCCATCGCGTAGCCGACGGCGTGCAGCGTCTGCGCGCCGATGATGATCTGCGGCACGGCGGTGTTGATGTCGTAGGGGTTGAAGGTCGAGTGCTCCTCGCCGCGCCATGCGATGACGAAGTCGGCGGGCTTCGCGCCGCGCACGAAGTTCACCCCGATCTCGCGGTAGCTCGGGAAGGCGAAGTCATCCGCGCGCAGCGCGCGGGCGGTGCCGACCTGCACGGCCTCCTGACCCTGGCACGGGGCCCACAGCCCCACCTGTCCCTGCCGCTGCAGGGCGATGCCTTCGGTGTCGATGCGGCGGACGAGCACCATGTCGCGGTACAGACCGCGCAGCAGCTCATGGTCGACGTCGGCCACCCAGCGGCCGAGATCGGGGTCCGCGACGCGTTCGCCGTCGGGTGTCAGCAGCCGCGCGACGTCATCGACGTCGACGGCAAGGTCGGGAGCGGTCAGGGTGTGCGCCATCGTCATACCTCCTCGGTGCGAGTCGCCCTCGTGAGGCGCTCGTCACGTCGTCGCCGGCATCGTCGCCGACAAGGCCGACATTACGTCGCTCTCGCACCTCGCTCAAGCATCACTCGCACGCTTGAGCATGTTGCCAAGCTCGCGGGTTCCGCGCCGTGATAATGTTCACACTATGAGCGCTCTGGACCACGTCGATCTCGAACTGCTGGCGGCGCTCTCCGACGACCCCCGCGCGACCGTCGTGGCCCTCGCCGACAGGCTCGGCCTGTCGCGCAACACGGTCCAGGCGCGCATGGCCCGCCTCGAGCGGTCGGGTGTGTTCCTGTCGTTCGAGCGCGCGATCTCGTCGTCCGCGCTCGGCTTCCCCATCGAGGCGTTCATCCACGTGATGGTCCGCCAAGCCGAGCTGCCGCGCATCACCGCCGCGCTCGAGCTCGTGCCCGAGGTCGTGCAGGTGCACGGGCTCAGTGGCCCGGTCGACCTCCTCGTGCGCGTCGCCTGCCGCGACACGCAGCACCTCTTCGACACCGACGCGCGCATCCTCGCGATCGACGGCGTCGAGCGCACCGAGACGTCGCTCGCGATGGGCGAGGTGATCGGCTACCGTGTCAAGCCGCTCATGGAGCTTGCACGGCGCGAGGCTCGGCCGTCTCGGTCGTGACCCGGGCCCTCCGGACTCTGCGCTTCGGGCGCGGACCGTGCGTCGACTGAGGGCGTGGCATCCGCGGCGCACCGCCGTCGAGCCGCACGAGCACGACTCCGACGAGGATCAGTGCTCCGCCCACGAACTGGATCGGCGCGGGAGCCTCGCTCAGCAGGAGCCACGCGAACCCGAGCGCGAAGAGCACCTCGGACAGGCCCACGAACGACGCGATGCGCGAGCCGATGCGCGGCACCGCCATGACTCCGAGGGCGTAGCCGAGGGTCGTGGCGATGGCCCCCACCCACAGAAGCGGCACCCACGCGGGCAGTTCGAGGCCCGCGAGGAACACCGTCACAGCGGGCGCCGCGAACGGCAGTGCCCCGACCGCGCACAGCATCCCGATGACCACGGCGCCGATGAGGAGCCCTCCCGAGGCGAGGGCGAGCGGCGGCAGGCCATCGCCCGCGCGCTCCGCGATGAGGAAGTACGCCCCCGCGCACACCGCCGCCGCCAGTGCGAGCAGCGTTCCGAGCAGGTCGAACGTCGCACCCGAGATGTCCACGACGAGCACGAGCCCCGTCATCGCCACGACCGAGCCGAACACGACGAGCCGCGAAGGCGCCGTGCGCGTGCGGATCCACGCGAGGATCACGAGGAGCACGGGCGCGAGGTACTGGATGAGCAGCGCGACGGCCACCGGCATCCGCTGCATCGCCGAGAAGAAGAAGAGCTGGCAGCCGACGACCGCAGTGAGGCCGAACCCCAGGATGAGCAGGCCGTGTCGGCGCACGAAGCCGCGTTCGCGGTGCAGCGCCCGCACGAGCGCCGGCACGAGGATGAGGCCCGCGAGCCCCATCCGGACGACCAGGGCCGCTCCCACCGACCATCCCGCTTCGAGCAGGGGCTTGACGACAGGCCCGCTCGACGAGAACGCCAGCGCGGATGCGACCGCCATGATGAGCCCCGACGTGCCGGCGTTGCGGACCCGCGCCGGAGAGACGATCGGAAGAGGCGCGGTGGAGGTCATGCGAGCCCGACTGTCAGGAGTGAAACGTGATTACACTGATGACAGTAATGGTCGCCTGTGTCAGGAGTCAACGTGGTCTTCATTCATGACACCAAGACGGCGCTCACAGCTGTCACGGACCTCGTGAACACGCTCCCCGGGCATGACGATCCCGACACGCTCACGACCCTCGATGAGTTCGACGCCTTCCTCGCGGCGAACCCCTACTCCGGCGCCGTGCGACGCGACGAATCCGAGCTCGAGGCGGTCCGGCGCATCCGTCCCCGCCTCCGCGAGCTGTGGGACGCCGACCGCGACGGTGCCGTGCCGCTCGTGAACGCGATGCTCCGCGACGGCAAGGCACTCCCCCAGCTCGTGATCCACGACGGCTACGACTGGCACATCCACGCCACCTCCGACGACGCGCCGCTGGCGACCCGCATCCTCGTCGAGGCGGCGATGGCGTTCGTCGACGTCATCCGCGCCGACGAGTACGACCGCGTGCGCGTGTGCTCGGCCGACGACTGCGACTCGGTCTACATCGACTACTCGCGCAACGGGTCGAAGCGCTACTGCGACACGGGCAACTGCGGCAACCGCATGAACGTGAACGCGTACCGGCTCAGGAAGGCGCGAGAAAGCGCGTGATCGCGGCGGCCGCCGCGGCGGGCGTCTCGTAGTGGATGAGGTGTCCGACGTCGGGGATCTCGACGAGCTCCGCGTGCGGGAAAAGCGTCGCGAGGTGCCGCTCCGCCTCGATCGGCGTGATGTCGTCGCGCTGAGCCGCCACGAGTAGGGTCGGCTGCGGGATCCGCGGAGCGAACTCGCGCACGTCGTGCGACACCGACGCCACGAACGCGTCGTGGAGCACGTCGCGGTCGGCGAAACGCGAGAAATAGGTGTCGTGCTGGTCGTGGATGAATCGACGGATGCTGCGCTCCCGCGTCTTCGCCATCGACACGCTCATCGCCCGGACGATCGCGCTGTTGCGCAGCAGCGCCTCGCCGAGCCGGCGCGGAAGCCGCGCGCCGGCCCAGTAGTAGAACACCGCGAGCCGCGTGAGGATGCCGCGCGGGCCCTCGAGCGCAGGGGCGCCGATCGGGTTCACGAGCACGACGCGCGGCGTCTGAAGGCCGCCCGCGACGGCCGCCGACACGACGATCGAGCCGAACGAGTGCCCCAGGATGACCGCCCCCGGAGCGACAGCGGCGGCGAAGGCCGCCAGCCACTCGGCGTAGAGGTCGAGGTCGTGGCGACGGCGCGGGACCGGCGGCGTCTCGCCGAACCCCGGGAGATCGGGTGAGATGATCCGGTACTCCGGCAGGTGCGCGACGACGGGCTCGAGGCCGTGGTGCTCGCCGCGGAAGCCGTGCACGGCGACGATCGTCGTCGCGGCGTCGGGCGGTCCGTACACCCAGTACGCCGTTCGCCCGCCGAGCACGTCGACCTCGCGCCGCTCGACGGGCACCGCGTCGAGAAGCGCGGCGTACGGGTTGGCCACGGTCACCCCACGAGTCTAAGAGGGCGCATCCGTGCGAACCCTCCACGACCGATGTCGGACGGCGCGCATACCGTGAGGCGCATGGACCCCTCGCGCCACCACGTCGCCTCCCCCTCGTCGAGCCGGCCGTGCGACGCGGGGCCGCAGTGGACGCGGGTCGTGGGCGTGTTCGACCTCGAGACGACGGGCGTCGACGTCACCGCCGACAGGATCGTCACCGCCCACGTCGGACTGCTCGACGGCACAGGCACCGTGATCCTCGCGCGCGATTGGCTCGCCGACCCCGAGATCGACATTCCGGATGCGGCGACTGCCGTGCACGGCATCACGACCGAGCGGGCGCGCGCCGATGGTCGCTGCGCGAACGAGGTCGTGATGGAGGTCGTCGAGGTGCTCCGCGCGTTGCTCGACGCGGGCATTCCGGTCGTCGCCTACAACGCCGCGTTCGACTTCTCGCTGCTCAAGCACGAGGCGCTCCGGCATGGCGTGACCCCGATCGAGGATCCGTGCCCCGTGATCGACCCCCTCGTCGTCGACAAGGCCTACGACCGGTGGCGGCGCGGCAAGCGCACGCTCGAGGTGGTCGCGGCGCACTACGCCGTGCGGCTCGAGGGCGCGCACGAGGCATCCGCGGATGCCGTCGCGGCCGGGCGCATCGCGCAGGCGCTCGCAGGTCGCTTCGCGACGCGGATGCCGCCCACCGCGCAAGAGCTGCACACACGCCAGATCGCGTGGGCGCGGGCGCAGGCGGAGAGCCTGACGGAGTACTTCGTGCAGATCGGCCGGCTCGATCCCGATGACCGGCTCGACGGGCGCTGGCCGGTGCGCTGACGACGCGATCGCGCGTCGCGGGAATGGCGAAGGCCCCGCCGAAGCGGGGCCTTCACGACGGAGCGTACCTTACTTCGAGCCGCTGCCGCCAAAATTCTTGAAGCGCTGGTTGAACTTCTCGACGCGACCGGCCGAGTCGAGGATGCGCTGCTTGCCCGTGTAGAACGGGTGCGACGCCGACGAGATCTCGACGTCGATGACCGGGTACTCGACGCCGTCGAGCTCGATCGTCTTGTCGCTGGTCACCGTCGAGCGGGTGAGGAAGGTCTCGCCCGAGCCGAGGTCGCGGAACACGACCGCGTGGTAGTCGGGGTGGATGTCAGTCTTCATTGGAGTCCTTTGAGGATGGTGCCCTGGATTTTGCCAGGACGGTCAAAGTCTTGAGTGCGAGCGCACCAAAGAGCGATTCTATCAGCCCGGGAGGCCTGCCGCGGAACGCGCGGGCTCAGGCGTCGCTGACGGCCCGGGCCGCGTAGCGTCCGCCTTCTTCGCTGAGCGTCACCGGCACGCCGAACGTCTCGGTGAGCGACTCGGCCGTGAGGGTCTCGCGGATCGGTCCCGCCGCGACGACACGGCCCTCGCGAAGTAGCAGCACATGGGTGAATCCCACGGGGATCTCTTCCACGTGGTGGGTCACCATGATCATCGCCGGTGTCGTCGGCGCCTGCGCGTATCCGCCGAGGAGCGACAGCAGCTCTTCGCGCGCCCCCAAGTCGAGGCTCGCGGTCGGCTCGTCGAGCAGCAGCAGCTCGGGGTCGGTCATGACCGCGCGAGCGATCTGCACGCGCTTCTGCTCGCCGTCCGACAGCGTGCCGAACGTGCGGTCGGCGAGATCGTCGAGCTTCCATTCCGCGAGCACGCGCAGCGCACGGCGCTCGTCGATGTCTTCGTACGCCTCGTGCCAGCGGCCGAGCACCGCGTACGCGGCCGTCAGCACGACGTTGAGGACGGTCTCCTCCTGCGGCACGCGGCGAGCCATCGCCGTCGACGCGAAGCCGATGCGCGGACGCAGCTCGAACACGTCGGTGCGACCCAGCTGCTCGCCGAGCAGCGAAACCGTGCCGGACGTGGGGTGCTCGAGCGTGGCGGCGAGCTTGAGGATCGTCGTCTTGCCCGCGCCGTTCGGGCCCAGGATCACCCACCGTTGGTCGTCGGTCACCTGCCAGTCCACGTGGTCCACGATGTCGCGAGCGTTCCGGCGGACGACGACGTCGGAGAACTGGAGGACCTCAGGCATGCCCCCAGCCTATCGGCCGCCCGTCGTGACCTCCGCGTACAGCGCGGCCGTCTGCTCCGCGATCCGCCCCCAGCTGAACTCGTTCGCGGCGCGCGCCCGCCCGGCGCGTCCGTATTCCGCCGCCCGCTCCGGGTCGCTCACGACCTCCGTGAGCACGGCCGCGAGGTCGGCCACGAACCGTTCGGGGTCCAGCGGCGTGCCGGTGCCGTCCTGCACCTGCTCGATGGGAACGAGCCGCCCGGTCACGCCGTCCTCGACGACCTCGGGGATCCCGCCGGTGGCCGTCCCGACGACGGCCGCGCCGCACGCCATCGCCTCGAGATTCACGATGCCCAGCGGCTCGTACACCGAGGGGCATACGAACGTCGTCGCGGAGCCCAGGATCGTGCAGAGCTCGTGGCGCGACAGCATCCGGTCGATCCAGACGACTCCCCCGCGCGTCTCCTGCAGGCCGCGCACGAGATCCTCGACCTCGGCCATGATCTGCGGCGTGTCGGGCGCGCCCGCGCACAGGACGACCTGCACATCGGCGGGCAGCCGCTCGGCCGCCCGCAGGAAGTACGGCAGGCCCTTCTGCCGCGTGATGCGCCCGACGAACACGACCGACGGCTTGTCCGCGTCGACGCCGAGCTTCGCGAGCAGCTCAGGGTCATGCACCGGATGCCACGCCTCGACGTCGATCCCGTTGTAGATGACCCGCACCTTCGCCGGGTCGAGCTCGGGGTAGCACCGCAGGATGTCGTCGCGCATCCCCTCGCTCACAGCCACGACCGCGGCAGCCCCCTCGTAGGCGGTCTTCTCGATCCAACTCGACACGGCGTACCCGCCGCCGAGCTGCTCCGCCTTCCACGGGCGCAGCGGCTCGAGGCTGTGCGCCGTCACGATGTGCGGCACGCCGTGCAGGAGAGACGAGAGGTGTCCGGCGAAATTGGCGTACCACGTGTGGCTGTGGACGACGTCGGCTCCGGCGGCATCCGTCGCGATCTCGAGGTCCGTCCCGAGCGTCTGGATCGCGGCGTTCGCACCCTGCAGCTCGACCGGCACGCTGTAGGCGGTCGTGCCCGCCTCGTCGCGCGGCGCGCCGAAAGCGCGCACCCGCACGTCGAGCCCGCCGAGCGCCCGGAGGGCCTTCACGAGCTCGGCGGCGTGCACACCGGCACCCCCGTAGATCTCGGGCGGGTACTCCTTCGTCATGAGGTCGACGCGCATGTCTCGAACGCTAGTACACGGGCCACACCCGTCCTAGGGTGGACGCATGCCGGCTTCGCCAAAGGTCTTCGGGATCATCCTCGCCGGAGGCGAGGGAAAGCGCCTCATGCCTCTGACGGCCGACAGGGCCAAGCCCGCCGTGCCGTTCGGCGGTCAGTACCGGCTGATCGACTTCGCGATCTCGAACCTCATCAACTCGGGGCTCAGACAGATCGTCGTGCTGACGCAGTACAAGTCGCACAGCCTCGACCGGCACATCTCTCAGACCTGGCGGATGTCGCCGCTGCTCGACTCGTACGTCGCATCCGTCCCCGCCCAGCAGCGGCTCGGCAAGCGCTGGTTCTCCGGTTCCGCCGACGCGATCCTGCAGAGCCTCAACCTGATCAACGACGAGCAGCCCGACATCGTCGTGGTCGTCGGCGCCGACCACGTCTACCGGATGGACTTCCGGCAGATGCTCGACTCGCACATCGAGTCCGGCGCGCGCGCCACGGTCGCCGGCATCCGTCAGCCCATCGGCCTGGCTCACCAGTTCGGCGTGATCGACGTGGACCCGGAGCACACCGACCGCATCCGACAGTTCCTCGAGAAGCCGCAGAACCCCGTCGGCCTGCCCGATTCGCCCGGCGAGGTGCTCGCGTCGATGGGCAACTACATCTTCGACGCCGACGCGCTCATCGAGGCGGTCGAGGCCGACGGCGAGGTGCCGACGTCGAACCACGACATGGGCGGCGACATCGTGCCGTACTTCGTCGGGCGCGCCGAGGCGGGCGTCTACGACATGACCCACAACGACGTGCCCGGATCGACGGACCGCGACCGCTACTACTGGCGCGACGTGGGGACGATCGACTCGTTCTTCGACGCGCACCAGGACCTCATCTCGACCCTGCCGATCTTCAACCTGTACAACACGGATTGGCCGATCCATTCGCAGCTCGTCAACTCGCCGCCGGCGAAGTTCGTGCGGGACTCGGTGGGGCGGATCGGCAACGCGATCGACTCGATCGTGTCACTCGGCTCGGTCCTCTCCGGCACGCACCTCGAGCGCAGCGTGGTCGGACCCTGGACGCTCGCGGGCGGCGGCTCGACGATCACCGACTCGGTGCTGTTCGACCGCGTCCAGGTCGGTCAAGGTGCGCGTGTCCACCGCGCGATCCTCGACAAGAACGTCGTTCTCGCGCCGGGTGCGACGGTGGGCGTCGACCGGGAGCGCGACCTCGAGCGCGGCTTCACGGTCACGGACTCGGGCATCACGGTCGTCGGCAAGGGCGTGCGCATCGACAGATGACGGGTGCGTCATCGTGGCGGATGCCGCGCCGCTACCGTTGAGGGCATGCCCGATGCTCCCGCGCGCTTCCTCGTCGTGCTCGACGCCGACTCCACGCTCATCCGCAACGAGGTCATCGAGCTGATCGCCGACGAGGCCGGGCGCGGCCCCGAGGTCGCGGCGGCGACGGAGGCCGCGATGCGCGGGGAGGTCGACTTCGCGACGTCGCTGCGTTCGCGCGTGCGCGAGCTGTCCGGTGTGCCCGTGGCGTCGTTCGAGCGCGTGCTGTCGCGCATCGAGCCGACGCCGGGCGTGCGCGAGCTCATCGACGCCGTGCACGACCGAGGCGGCCGCGTGGGAGTCGTCTCGGGCGGCTTCCACGAGATCCTCGACACGGTGGCGCCGTCGCTCGGAGTGGACGTGTGGCGCGCGAACCGACTCGCCGTCGAGAGCGGCCACGACGGCGCTCCGGTGCTCTCGGGCGTCGTCGACGGCGACATCGTCGACGCCGAAGGCAAGGCCGCGGCACTCGTGGAGTGGGCGGAGACCGCCGGCGTGCCTCTGCACCGCACCCTGGCGATCGGCGACGGTGCGAACGACCTTCGGATGATGGAGCGCGCGGGAATCGGGATCGCCTTCAACGCCAAGCCCGCGGTGCGCGCTCAGGCGGACATCGTGGTCGGGCGCGTCGATCTGCGCGAGGTCATCCCTCTGCTTCCGTGACTCTCGCGGATGTCGGAGGCCGCCGGTAGCGTCGGCGCATGGACGTCATCCTCGTACCCGGTCTCTGGCTCGACGCGTCGTCGTGGGGCGACATCGTCCCCGCACTCGAAGAGGCGGGCCACCGCCCTCGGGCTCTCACGATGCCCGGCGTCGGCGCGCCCGCATCCGAGTCGGACTCGATCGGCATGGCCGACTGGGTCGCGGCCGTCGTGGCCGAGATCGACGCGCTCGACGCCCCTGTGGTGCTCGTCGGGCACAGCGGCGGCGGCAACGTCGTGTGGGGCGCTGCCGATGCGCGGCCCGACCGGGTCGCCCGCGTCGTGTTCGTCGACTCGATCGCTCCGCCGCCCGGCGGCGTGATCTCCGAGTTCGAGCTCGTCGACGGCGTCGTGCCCTTCCCCGGGTGGGAGTCGTTCGACGACGAGGATATCTTCGACCTGAACGAACAGGTTCGTGCGACGTGGGCCGCGCGTGCGCAGTCGGTGCCGGCTCGCGTACCCACAGACCCGATCGAGCTTCGCGACGAGCGGCGGCACGACGTCCCGGTCACGATCCTGTCGGGCGGCTTCGACGAAGCGGAGTTTCGCGGCGCCGTGTCGCAGTGGGGGTCGTTCGGCGAGGAGTTCCAAGCCATTCGCGACGCCGAGGTCGTGAAGCTCGGCAGCGGACACTGGCCGCAGTTCTCGCAGCCCGACGTGCTGGCGAAGGCGCTCGTCGACGCGATCCGCTGAGACGCCGCTCGGCCGATCGAACGAAGGCCTCGAAGGCGGAGGGGCTCAGTGCCCCATGCCGAGGCCGCCGTCGACGGGGATCACGGCGCCCGAGATGTAGGCGGCGTCATCCGATGCGAGCCACGCGACGACGCCGGCGACCTCGTCAGGCGACGCGAAGCGACCCGCGGGGATGCTGCGCTTGTACTCCGCCTGCGTGTCCTCGGGCAGCGAGGCCGTCATGTCGGTCTCGATGAAGCCCGGTGCGACGACGTTCGCCGTGATGCCGCGCGCGCCGAGCTCTCGCGTGAGCGAGCGTGCGAAGCCCACGAGGCCGGCCTTCGACGACGCGTAGTTGATCTGACCGGCAGAGCCCAAGAGGCCGACGACCGACGAGATGAGGATCACGCGGCCCCACTTCGCCCGCAGCATGCCCTTCGACGCGCGCTTGACGACGCGGAACGTGCCGCCGAGGTTCGTCGCCACGACGGAGTCGAAGTCCTCCTCGGTCATGCGCAGGAGCAGCGTGTCCTTGGTGATGCCTGCGTTGGCGACGACGATCTCGACGGGGCCGAGCGCCGCCTCGACCTCGGTGAACGCGGCGTCGACGGCCGCGGCATCCGTCACGTCCGCTCGCACCGTGAGGGTTCCCTCGGGACCCTCGCCGGAACGGGCCGTCACCGCGACCCTGTAGCCTTCCGCGACGAAGCGCTCGGCGATCGCGCGGCCGATGCCGCGGTTTCCGCCGGTGACGAGGACGACGCGATCAGTGGGCATGTGTGCTCCCGTGGGATGGTGCGCGGGCTGGACCCGCACCAGCCTAGCGGGGTGTCGTTGACACACCCCACGGGCGCTGGAACGCTGGAAGCGACCCCGAGAAAGGCCGACCGATGAGCGACAACACCTCGTCCGGCGACACGCCGCAGTCGCAGCAGCCCGCCCCTCCGCCCGCGTACGAACCGCCTCCCGCTCCCCCGGCGGGCTCTCCTGCCGACTACCCGCCCGCGGGCGCGTATCCCCCTCCGGCTCAGCAGCAGCAGTACCCGGCGAGCCAGCAGCAGTACCCCGCCGCGTCGTCGTACGGCCAGCCCGGCTACAGCGCGCCCCCGGCGTACTCGCAGGCCGGGTATCCGGCTGCGCCCGCCTACGGCGGAGGTTATCCGCAGCGGCGCACGAACTCGCTCGCGATCGTCTCGCTCATCGCGGGGATCGCGGGACTCACCCTCGTGCCGTTCATCGGATCGATCGTCGCTGTCATCACGGGCCACATGTCGCTCTCGCAGCTCAAGACGTCGGGCGAGGAAGGCCGCGGAATCGCGCTCGGCGGACTGATCACGGGCTACGTCGGACTCGGGCTCGCGGTCCTCGGGCTGCTGTTCGCACTGGCGTTCCTCCCCGCGCTGTTCGCGGTGATCTCCAACATCCCCACGAACACCTGAGCGCGTTCCCGCGAGGGGATCCCGCGGTCCGCACCCGGCGTAGGCTGGAAGGACCGTGAACAAGTCGAGCAGGGCCCCGTCGGCCACGTCGTTGCCGCGTGCACCTCGTGACGACGCCGGGGCGCGCTCGACGAAGTACATCATCATGATGAGCATCCGCGTGGTGTGCTTCATCCTGATGGTCGTCGTCACGCCGTACGGCTGGTACACGTGGGTGTTCGGCGCGGGAGCGGTCGTGCTCCCCTACATCGCCGTCGTGATCGCGAACGTCAGCAGCCGGCAGCCGGGCGCCCCCGCCGAGAACCCCGAGCTCTCGCTGCCCGCGACCCCGCGGCCGGCGGCGCCGCCTTCGTCCGACGCCTCGTCGCGCGTCATCCGGGTCGAGGAGACCCTCGACGCGCCGGTGCGCAGGGCGGGAGACGCCGCTGCGACCGAGGAGCCGGAGGACCCGGCATCCGCGTCGCCCGAGCCGTCCGCCGACGGCCGAGAGGACGGCGCCGCGTGATCGAGACCGCCGCCGAGTGCTCGAGGGCCGGATGCCGCGCCACCGCCGTGTGGCGCATCGACTGGCGCAACCCGCGCATCCACTCCGAGGATCGCCGCAAGACCTGGGTCGCGTGCGACGAGCACCGCGACTACCTGCGGGACTTCCTCGCGGCGCGGAGCTTCCCCGTCGAGGTGTCTCGCCTCACCTCCTCGGAGGCGGTGCGATGAGCCTGAAGACCGCGCGCCCCGCCGTGCGGTGGACCGTCTACGTGCTCGTCGCGGTGGTGTTCGCCGTCGCGTGCGCGTTCCTGTCGAATTGGCAGTTCAACCGCAACGCCGAGCGTGCGGGCCAACTCGCCCTCGTCGAGCAGAACTACGACGCGGCGCCCGTCCCGCTCGAGACCGCGATCGCCGTCGGCGGCGAGTTCGACGCGGGCGATGAGTGGCTCCCGGTCGAGGTGGTCGGCGAATACCTCTCCGACGAGCAGCTCCTCGTGCGCAACCGTGCTCACGGCGGCACCGCCGCGTTCGAGGTGCTCGTGCCGTTCCGCACCGAGTCGGGGCGCGTGCTCGTCATCAATCGCGGGTGGGTCCCGCCGGGCAGCGAGCAGCGTCTCCCGGACGAGGTTCCGGACCCGCCGAGCGGCGAGGTCACTGTCGTCGCACGACTGCGCCCCAGCGAGCCTCTTCCCGCATCGGGCCGCTCCGCCGACGAAGGACAGGTCCCCACGATCCATCTGCCGCTCGTCGCCGACCTCGTCGACCCGGCGACCGCGGTCGACCTCGAGCAGACCGCGTACGGTCTCATGGCCTCCGAGGATCCCGCTCCCGCGGTGCGCCCGCAGGCTGTCGAGGCACCGTCCGAAGACCCGGGGCCTCATCTGTCGTACGCGATCCAATGGATCCTGTTCGCCATCATGGGGTTCGTCTTCATCGGGTACGTCATCCACACCGAGCGCACGCGGCGCCGCGAAGACGCCGAAGCGGGTGCGGTCGATCAGGAGGTGGCGGCTGCCCGTTCCACGGCCCCCGCCGAGCGAGCCGACGACAACGGGCCGGAGGCGGAGTCGGAACCCGCTCCCCCGTCGGAACGACGGCGCCGCAAGCGCGACCGCGACGCGGAGGACGAGGACGCGATCCTCGACGCGGCAGGTCGCTGACCGGGCCGTCAGGCGAGCGCGACGAGGTCCGCGTAGTCGCGGCCCCACAGGTCTTCGACGCCGTCGGGCAGGATCAGCACCCGCTCGGGGTTCAGCGCCTCGACCGCGCCCTCGTCGTGCGAGACGAGCACGACCGCTCCCTCGTAGTGCGCGAGCGCGCCGAGGATCTCCTCACGGGATGCCGGGTCGAGGTTGTTCGTCGGCTCGTCGAGCAGCAGCACGTTGGCGCTCGATACGACGAGCGTCGCGAGCGAGAGGCGGGTCTTCTCGCCGCCGGACAGCACGCCCGCGGGCTTGAGCACGTCGTCGCCGGTGAACAGGAACGATCCGAGCACCTTGCGCGCTTCGGTCGCCGAGATGTCGGGCGCCGCCGACATCATGTTGTCGAGCACAGACCGCGACACGTCGAGGTTCTCGTGCTCCTGCGCGTAGTACCCGATCTTGAGGCCGTGGCCGGCTTCCACGACACCCGTGTCGGGCACGTCGACGCCGGCGAGGATGCGCAGCAGGGTCGTCTTGCCCGCGCCGTTGAGCCCGAGCACGACGACCTTCGAGCCGCGGTCGATCGCGAGGTCGACGTCCGTGAAGATCTCGAGCGACCCGTACGACTTGGATAGGCCGGATGCCGTGAGCGGCGTGCGTCCGCACGGTGCCGGCTTCGGGAACCGCAGCTTCGCGACGCGATCCTCCTGCCGCACCTCTTCGAGGCCCGCCAGGAGCTTCTCGGCGCGCGCCATCATCTGGTGCGCCGCGGCGGCCTTCGTCGCCTTCGCGCCGAACTTGGCCGCCTGCTGCTGGAGCGCGGTCGCCTTCTTCTCGGCGTTCGCACGCTCCTTCTTGCGGCGCTCCTCGTCGGCCGCGCGCTGACGAAGGTAGTTCTTCCACGACATGTTGTAGATGTCGATGACCTGGCGGTTCGCGTCGAGGTAGAACACACGGTTGACGGTCTCGCCGACGAGTTCGACGTCGTGGGAGATGACGATCAGCCCGCCCTTGTAGCTCTTGAGGAATTCGCGCAGCCACACGATGCTGTCGGCGTCGAGGTGGTTGGTGGGCTCGTCGAGGATCATCGTCCCCGCATCCGAGAACAGGATGCGGGCCAGCTCGATGCGGCGGCGCTGACCGCCCGACAGCGTCTTGAGGGGCTGGTCGAGGATGCGGTCCGGCAGCGCGAGGTTGTGCGCGATCGACGCCGCCTCGGCCTCCGCGGCGTATCCGCCGAGCGCCTCGAACCGCTCGGTGAGGTTCGCGTACTTGCGCATGGCGCGGGCCGCGGCATCCGGGTCGTCCGAACCCATGGCCTCGGATGCCTCGCGCATGCCGATCGCGATCGTGCCGAGACCGCGCGCGTCGAGGATGCGCGTGCGCGCGAGCATCTCGGGGTCGCCCGAGCGGTCGACGCGCCCCGCGCTCGGCAGCACGTCGCCCGCGAGCACCTTCGTGAGCGTGGTCTTGCCTGCCCCGTTCCGCCCCACGAGCCCGACCTTGTCGCCGTCGGACACGCGGAACGAGACGTCAGACATGAGCACGCGGGCGCCCACGCGGATCTCGAGGTCGTGCACGGCGAGCACAGCGATCGTCCGTTTCGTTGGGGAAGGGGTACAAGCGGCGCGATATGGCCAGCCCCCTAGTATAAGTCGCGATGCCGGGCTTCCCCCGCCCCGGCCCGTCCCCTCGAGGAGTCCCATGACCGTCGCCGTCGCCCCGTCGCAGCCCCGCCGCGTCCTCGCCGATGTCATCGCCCGCCCGTCCCACCGCGCCCGCGCTCTCGCCGTCGACGCGGCTCTCGTCGTCACCGGCGCCGCCGTGGTCGCCCTGCTCGCGCAGGTCGAGATCCCCCTGTGGCCGGTGCCCATCACGGGCCAGACGCTCGGCGTCATCGTCGTCGGCGCCGCACTCGGCGCCTGGCGCGGTGCGGCCGCGCTCACGACCTACATGATCGCGGGGCTCGCCGGCATCCCCGTGTTCGCGGGCTTCACCGGGACCATCGCCGCCCTCGCCAAGCCGAGCTTCGGGTACATCATCGGATTCGTGCTGGCCGCATTCGTCGCGGGCTGGTTCGCCGAGCGTGCGTGGGATCGCAAGCCGTGGCTCGCGTTCGTCGGCTTCGCGATCGCGAGCATCGTGCCGTTCCTGTTCGGCGTGCCGTATCTGGCCTACATCCTCAACGTCGTGGGCGGCGCGCAGCTCACGTTCCTCCAGGTGCTCGAGGTGGGCGTCTTCCCCTTCATCGTGGGCGGCATCATCAAGGCGCTCATCGCCGCACTGGTCATTCCGGCGGCGTGGGTCCTCGTGCGCAAGGTCGACGCGACGAAGCGCTGACGGCGCCGCATCCGTCATTGAGGGAGGCCCGCGGCAGACGCCGGGGCCTCCCTCTTCGTGGGAATCCGATTAGCGGCGCGAACCACCCGCAGGTAAAGTAAGGCTGTCCTTACTCGCCCCTCGGAGGTTTCCTCGTGCCCTTTTCCCGCTCCGTCCCCGCGATCGCGCTCACCGCCCTGACAGTCCTCGCCCTCGCCGGCTGCGCCTCCTCTTCCGGCGACGGCGGCGACACCGCAGCGAATGAGGCGGATGCGGGCGCCTTCCCCATCACGATCGAGCACGCCTTCGGCGAGACGACGATCGAGGCGAAGCCCGAGCGCGTCGCGACGGTGTCGTGGTCGAACCAGGAGGTGCCGATCGCACTCGGCGTCGTGCCGGTGGGCATGGCAGAGGTCACGTGGGGCGACGACGACAACGACGGCGTGCTCCCGTGGGTGGAGGAAGCGCTCGAGGAGCTCGGTGCCGAGACGCCCGTCCTTTTCGACGAGACCGACGGCATCGACTTCGAGGCCGTGGCCGACACGCAGCCCGACGTGATCCTCGCCGCGTACTCCGGTCTGACGCAGGAAGAGTACGACACGCTGTCGAAGATCGCACCGGTCGTCGCCTACCCCGAGGTGCCGTGGGGCACGTCCTACGAAGACATGATCCGCCTCAACTCGACCGCCCTCGGCCTCGCCGAGGAGGGCGATGCGCTCATCGAGGAGCTGCACTCCGAGGTCGATGCGGCTCTCGCCGACTTCCCGGAGCTCGCCGAGTCGAAGGTGCTCTTCTCGTACATCGACCCGTCGGACTTCAGCCAGATCGGCTTCTACACGAGCCTCGACACGCGTCCGGGCTTCCTCATGGACCTGGGCCTCCCGCTCCCGACGATCGTCGAGGAGGAGTCGGCCGGGACCGACCAGTTCTACACGACCGTGAGCGCCGAGCAGGCCGACCGCTTCGAGGACGTCGACGTGTTCGTGACCTACGGCGACGCGAGCGGCAGCATCATCGAACAGCTGCAGGCCGACCCGCTGCTGTCGCAGATCCCGGCCATCGCCGCCGGCCACATCGCGATCCTCGAGGAGTCGACGCCTCTCGCGGCATCCGCGAACCCGTCGCCGCTGTCGATCGGCTGGGGCGTCCACGACTACTTCGCCGTCCTCGCCGGCGCCCTCGACTGATCTCCAGGACCGCACCCTCGTGACCGTCACGCAGACCCGCCCACCGCTGCCGGACACCGCCTCGCTGCGGCGGCCGGCAGCGGTGCGGCTGGCATGGTTCGCCGTGGCGGTCGTCGTCCTCGCGGCGCTGTGCGTCGCATCCGTCGCCTTCGGGGTGCGCGAGGTGTCTCTCGGAGACATCTTCGCCGGCCTCAGCGGCGACACCAGCGGTGTGGCGGAGGCGGCCGTGGTCGCACGGCTTCCGCGCACGGTGCTCGCGATGCTCGTCGGCGCCGCCCTCGCTCTCGCGGGCGCGTCTCTTCAGGCGGTGACGCGGAACCCGCTCGCCGACCCCGCGATCCTCGGCATCTCAGGCGGGGCGGCGCTCGTCGTCGTGGCAGGTATCGCGTTCTTCGGCCTGTCCGACCCGTACGCGATCATCGCGCTCGCGACGGCCGGTGCCGCCGGTGCGTCCGCGTTCGTCTACGCCGTCGGCTCGCTCGGCCGGGGCGGAGCGACACCCCTCAAGCTCGCGCTCGCCGGTGCGGCCAGCTCGGCCGCCTTCCTGTCGCTCGTGAGCGCGATCCTGCTGCCGCGCATCGACATCGTCGAGCGCTTCCGGTTCTGGCAGATCGGCGGCGTGGGCGGAGCGACGTGGGATCGCATCGGAGTCGCGGTCCCGTTCCTCGTCGTCGGCGCGCTCGTGTGCTTCGTGTGCGCGCGGGGCATGAACTCGCTCGCGCTCGGCGACGATCTCGCCGCGGGACTCGGGCAGCACGTCGCCCGCACACGGCTGGTCTCGTTCGTGGGTGCAGTGATCCTGTGCGGCGCGGCGACGGCGATCGCGGGCCCGATCGGGTTCGTCGGCCTCATCGTGCCGCACATGTGCCGCCTGCTCGTGGGCACCGACCACCGCTGGCTCCTTCCGTTCACCGCAGTCTCGGGCGCCGCGCTCCTCGTGGCCGCCGACGTCGTGGGGCGCCTCATCGCGCGCCCCGACGAGGTCGAGGTCGGCGTCATCACCGCCCTCATCGGGGCGCCCTTCTTCATCTGGATCGTCCGCCGCCAGAGGGTGCGCGAGCTGTGACCGCCCCGACGAGCCTCGACTCCCCCGTCGTCCGCGGCGGGGCATCTGCCGCATCCTCGATCGCGAAGGGGCGGCGCAGCCGCGTCCGTCGACGCACCCTCATCACCGCCGGGCTCGGGGTCGCGATCGTCGTCGTCTTCGCCCTCTCGCTCATGGTGGGCCGCACGTTCTACACGCCCCTCGACGTGCTGGATGTGCTCGCCGGGCACACGGTACCGGGTGCGTCGTTCACCGTCGGCGAGCTGCGGCTGCCACGCGCGGTGCTCGGACTCCTCGCCGGCTTCGCGTTCGGCATCGCGGGCGTGACGTTCCAGACCATCCTGCGCAATCCCCTCGCGTCGCCCGACATCATCGGCATCTCGTCGGGCGCCACCGCGGCAGCAGTGTTCGGGATCGTCGTGCTGTCGCAGGGCGAGACCACCGTGTCGCTCCTCGCGCTCGGCGGTGCGCTCCTCACCGCGCTGGCGATCTACCTCCTGTCGAACAAGGGCGGCTTCGCGGGCACGCGCCTCATCCTCATCGGCATCGGCGTCGCGGCGATGCTCGACGCCGCCGTGACCTACCTGCTGTCGAAGGCCGCGGCGTGGGATCTGCAGGCCGCGCTCCGCTGGATCACGGGAAGCCTCAACGGCGCGAGCTGGGAGACGGTCCTTCCGCTCGCCGTCGCATCCGTTGCGGTCGTTCCCGCGCTGCTGAGCCAGGGACGCAACCTCGGCGTGCTCCGCCTCGGCGACGACTCCGCCGCCGGGCTGGGGGTGCGTGTGACCCCCTCCCGCGTCATCGCGATCCTCGCCGCCGTCACGCTGCTCGCGTTCGCCACCGCGGCGACCGGCCCCATCGCCTTCGTCGCCTTCATGGCCGGCCCCATCGCCGCGCGCGTCGTCGGCTCCGGGTCCGCGCTCCTGCTGCCGTCGGGCTTCATCGGCGCCCTGCTCGTGCTCGTCGCCGACATGATCGGCCAGTTCGCCTTCGACGCGCGCTACCCCGTCGGCGTGATCACCGGTGTCGTCGGCGCCCCCTACCTCATCTACCTCCTCATCAGGACGAACCGCTCCGGAGGCTCGCTATGACCGCTTCCCACACGCTCTCCGCCGAGTCCCTCGCGCTCGGCTACGGCGATCGCGTCATCATCGATGGGCTCGATCTGCAGATCCCACCGGGTCGCATCACGGCGATCGTCGGCGCCAACGGATGCGGCAAGTCCACCCTCCTGCGCGCGCTCTCGCGCCTCATTCCGGCTCGCTCCGGTCAGGTGGTCCTCGACGGCAAAGCGCTCCACTCCCGTCCCACGAAAGAGGTCGCCCGCACACTCGGCCTGCTCCCGCAGAGCCCGATCGCCCCCGAGGGCATCGCGGTCGCCGACCTCGTCGGCCGCGGCCGCCATCCGCACCAGAAGCTCCTCGCCCGCTGGAGCACGCGCGACTACGACGTCGTCGCCCAGTCGCTCGAGGCGACCGGCACATCCGAGCTCGCGGATCGCGCCGTCGACGAGCTGTCCGGCGGTCAGCGCCAGCGCGTGTGGATCGCGATGGCGCTCGCCCAGGAAACCGACATCCTTCTGCTCGACGAGCCGACGACCTTCCTCGACGTCGCCCACCAGGTCGAGGTGCTCGACCTGCTCACCGACCTCAACCGTGAGCGCGGCACCACGATCGTCATGGTGCTGCACGACATGAACATGGCGTCCCGCTACGCCGACCACCTGTTCGCGCTCCGCGACGGCCGCATCGTCGCGAGCGGCGCGCCGAGCGAGGTCGTCACGAGCGAGCTCATCCGCGACGTCTTCGACCTCGACGCGCTCGTCGTGCCCGACCCGGTGTCGGGCGCGCCGATCGTCCTCCCGCGCGGACGACACCACGTCGTCACCGCCGAGGCGTCGGCCGCCGAACGGGCCGCGGCCGAGCGGCTCGCCGGCGCGGCATCCGTCACGCCGTCCGTTCGCGCGACCGCACCCGCCCACGCCACGACAGGAGCACCGCATGGCCTCACCGGGTGATGCCCACCGATTCTTCCGCGCCACCGTCAGGGCGATCACCGACGTGACGCCGAGCTTTCGGAGGTTCACGTTCGGCGGCGAAGATCTGGCCGAGTACGGCGACCCGGGCTTCGACCAGCGCATCAAGATCGTCTTCCCGACCGCGACGCTCGGGATCGACGCGATGCCCACGGGCGAGGACTGGTACACGGAGTGGCGCGCGCTGCCCGAGGACCGCCGTCCTCCGTTCCGCACGTACACCACGCGTTACGTCCGCAACGACGTGAGCGAGGTGGACGTGGACATGGTCGCGCACGAGGTGATCGGCCCCGCGTCGGAGTGGATCGCGAACGCGCGCGTCGGCGACGAGGTGCTCATCTACGCGCCGACGACGGCCCACACGGGGGTCAGCTACGGCGTCGATTTCGTGCCGCCGGCGCGCGTCGACGACATCCTCCTCGCGGGCGACGAGACCGCCGCACCGGCGATCGCCGCGATCCTCGAGCAGCTTCCGCGCGACGCGCGCGGGGTCGTCGTGCTCGAGGTGCCCGAAGAGGGCGACACGGGCTATCTTCCGCGGCATCCGGGCTTCGAGTATCGCGTCGGCGCGCGCGGACGATCCGACCGGCACGGTCACCTCGTCGCCTCGGTCACGGATGCCGCGACCGCCCTCGCCCCGCCCGGGCACGGTGCCGACGTCGAAGAGGTCGACATCGACGAGGGGCTCCTGTGGGAGGTCCCGCGCACGGCGAAGGGCGGCGCCGCGCTCAAGCGCGCACGCCTCTACGCGTGGCTCGCCGGGGAGGCCGGCGCGATCAAGACCCTTCGCCGCCACCTCGTGGCCGACCGCGGCGTGGACCGCCGCGCGGTCGCCTTCATGGGGTACTGGCGGGCCGGTCGCGCGGAGAATTGACGACTCACGCCTGAGCGAGCGAGACGAAGCCCGCTTCGCGCCCGACCAGTCCTACCGCGACTCCGCCCGCTCCTCGTGCGCGTGCCCGAGCCGCAGCCCCGGCACGAGCGCCAGGAGCGCCAGCCCCGCGCCCAGCACGAAGACCGCCGGGAACGCAGCGTCCGTCGCGATGAGCGTCGTGAAGACGATCCCCATCACGGCGATGGACGTCGCCGCGCCGACCGAGTCCGAGATCGACAGCGCCGATGAGTTGAACCCCTGATCCCGCGGCGTCGAGTACGCGAGAGTCAGCACCGTGAGCCGCGGATACATGAGTCCCATACCCGAGCCCGCGAACGCCCACCCGATGACGATGATCAGCGGATGCAGGTGGAACGTCGCGCTCAGAGCGCAGATGGCCGTCGCGGTCGCGAGCTGCGCGACTCCGAAGATCGTGATGCGCGTGTTGCCGATGCGGTCACCGAAGCGGCCCTGCACGTCCGCGGCCGCCGCCCACGTGAGGGCTGCGGCGGTGAGGCCGAGACCCGCCCACGTCGGCGAGAAGTCGTACTCGTCGATGAGGAGGTACGGCACATAGATCTCCGCGCCGAAGAGGGCGCCCGCGATGAGCCCGCGCATGAGCACGACGCTCGGGAGCCCACGTGCCGCCGTCAGCGTTCGGCGCGGCAGCAGAGGTCGCACCGCGAACGCGATGACGATCACGGATGCCACGACCGTCGGTATCGCGAACGGTCCGAGCTCACCGGCGAGGCTGAGGGCCAGAGCGCCGACCGCGACCGCGACGGCGCACGCGAGACGCGGCCCGATGCGGGCGGTCGACCGATGCTCCGTGTCGAGCGGCGTGCCCCACAGTCGCGTCGCGACCATGATGTACGCGACCACCGTGAGCGCCGCGACGCCGAGGAAGACCCACCGCCAGTGGATGTACTCGGTGACCGCTCCTGCCAGGAACGGCCCGATGAGCGACGGCACGACCCACGCGGCCGAGAACGCCGCGAACACGCGCCCGTGGATCGCGGGTGGGTAGACGCGCGCGACGACGACGTACAGCGCGACCGTCTGGCCGCCCGTCCCGAGACCCTGGATGAGCCGCCCGATGACGAGGACCTCCATCGTCGGCGCGAGGCCCGCGACGATGAGGCCGCCGACGAAGAGGACGACGGATGCCGTGAGAGGCCACACCGGGCCGGAGCGGTCGCTCCACGCGCCCACGGCCACCATGCCGATGACGCCCGTCGCGAGGGTGCCCGAGAACGCGATGGCGTAGAGCGCGGCGCCGTCGAGGTCGGCGCTCACGACCGGCATGACCGTCGTCACCGCGAGCGACTGGATCGCCGCGAGGAAGATCATCGCCACCGCGCCGACCGTCACCCAGACGAACTGCGGACTCCAGATGCCCCCCGCGCGGGGCGGCGATGCGGGTGTCGGACCGGTCACGATGCGGCCAGCGCGCCGATCCGCGCGACGGCCTCCCGCAGCAGATCGGGGTCGCATCCGAAGTTGATGCGCACGTGCCCCTTGCCCTCGTCGCCGAAGTGCGGGCCGAAGTGCAGGGCGACCTTCGCCTCGCGCAGGATCTTCGTCGCGGGGTTGTCGCCCCAGCCCAGTGCGGACAGGTCGACCCACGCGAGGAAGCCGGCGTCGGGGATGCGGAAGCGCGCCCCCGGCACGTGCTCGGCGAGCAACTCCGCGAGCAGCCTGCGGTTGCCGTCGAGCGCCGCGAGCTCGGCGTCGAGCCAGGCGTCGGTCTCCGGCGAGAACGCCGCGACGCCCGCGAGCGCCCCGAAGAGGCCTGTGCGCCACTCGACCTCAGCCGGCATCTCGCGCACGATTCGCGAGGTCTCGTCGGACGCCGTCACCATGAGGGCGCACTTCAGACCCGCGAGGTTGTACGCCTTGCTCGCGCTCGTGACCGCGTAGCCGACACGGGCGGCTTCGTCGGACGCCGCCAGGAACGGCGTGAACGTCGCATTCGCGTGCGTGAGCGGCGCGTGGATCTCGTCGCTCACGACGACCGCGTCGCGGGCCGCGACGATGCGCGCCAGCTCGGCGAGGCTCTCACGGGAGTGCACCGTGCCGGTCGGGTTGTGCGGGTTGCACAGCAGCACAGCGCGCGCGCCGTCGGCGAGTGCCGCTTCGATCCCCGCGAGGTCGAGCTCCCACCGGTCGCCGGTGTCGCGCAGCGGCACGCGCTCGATGACCGCACCGGCCTCGGGTACGCAGTCGTAGAAGGGCGGGTACACGGGCGGCGTCACGACGACGCGATCCCCGGGCTTCGTCACGCGGCGCAGGATCTCGACGACGCCCATCATCACGTCGGCGGTCGAGCGGACCCGCCCGGGGTCGACCTCCCACCCGAAACGACGGCGGGCGAAGGTCGCGAACGCGTCGCGGATGCCGGGGTCGGGCGGCGTGTAGCCCGTGTCGCCGACCGCGACCGCACGAGCGAGGCGCTCGGTGATCGCCGGCGCGAGCGGGTAGTCCGTCTCGGCGACGAACATGGGGATCACGTCCGGCCCGTAGGTGCGCCACTTGGTGCTCGAGCGTTCGCGGAGCTGGTCGATCGGAAGGGCCTGCAGAGGGGTCACGCTCACTCCTCGAGCCTACCGAGGACAGACGGTTGTCCCGCCCGCCCCGTCACCGGGCGACACCGGTCAGCGGAATCGCGTCAGATGGCGAAGCCCAGCGCCCGCATCATGTCGCGCCCGTCATCGGTGATGCGCTCCGGACCCCAGGGCGGCATCCACACCCAGTTGATGCGGAACCGCTCGACGACCTCATCGAGCGCCTGCGCGGTCTGCTCCTCGAGGACGTCGGTGAGCGGGCATCCCGCGGAGGTCAGCGTCATGTGGATGACCAGCGCGTCGTTCTCCTCGTCCCAGGCGAGGTCGTACACGAGGCCGAGGTCGACGACGTTGATCCCCAGTTCGGGGTCCATGACGTCCTTGAGGGCCTCGGTGACCTCGTCGTACTTCTCGGGACTGAGCGTCGCGGTCATACTCGTGATCCTACGCCTCGCTCGTCACAGGGGCGTCGGCCGCCTCCTCTTCGCCCTCGGGGAGGTAGCGGTCGTAGCCCTCATCCTCGAGGCGGTCGGCGAGCTCCGGCCCGCCCTCCTCGACGATGCGTCCGCCGACCATCACGTGGACGTAGTCCGGGTGGATGTAGCGAAGGATGCGCGTGTAGTGCGTGATGAGCAGCACGCCGAGGTCGGTCTCGGCCTTCGCGCGGTTCACGCCCTCGGAGACGACCTTGAGTGCGTCGACGTCGAGGCCCGAGTCGGTCTCGTCGAGCACGGCGATCTGCGGCTTGAGAAGCTCGAGCTGGAGGATCTCGTGGCGCTTCTTCTCACCACCGGAGAAGCCCTCGTTGACATTGCGCTGTGCGAACTTCGCGTCCATGCGCAGGTTCTTCATGGCGGACTTGACGTCCTTCGTCCACGTGCGGATCGAGGGCGCCTCGCCGTCGATCGCCGTCTTGGCGGTGCGGAGGAAGTTCGTGACCGTCACGCCCGGGATCTCGACGGGGTACTGCATCGCGAGGAAGAGTCCCGCGCGGGCGCGCTCGTCGACCGACATCGCGAGGACGTCCTCGCCGTCGAGCGTGATCGTGCCGGCCGTCACGTTGTACTTGGGGTGACCGGCGATCGTGTAGGCGAGCGTGGACTTGCCCGAGCCGTTCGGGCCCATGATGGCGTGGGTCTCACCGGTGCGGATGGTGAGCGTCACGCCGTTGAGGATGGGGGTGATGCCGGCATCCGTCTCGACCGTCACATGGAGGTCGCGGATCTCGAGGACAGACATTCGTTCGATACCTTCTTCAGTTCAGTGCGAGCTTGACGGCCGGGTCGACGAACACGTCGTCACCGTCGATCGTGACCTGGAACACCGGGACGGGCTCGTAGGCCGGGAGGTTGAGGGGCTTGCCGGTGCGCAGCGAGAACGCCGAGCCGTGGGCCCAGCACTCGAGCGTGTCGCCGTCGACGAAGCCTTCCGACAGCGAGATGTCGCCGTGTGTGCACGTGTCGCCGATCGCGTGCACCTCGCCGTTCGAGTCGAGGACGACCGCGATCGCGACCCCGTCGACCTCGAAGCGGCGCGCTTCGTCCTGCACAAGCTCGCTGAGCGAGCAGATGCGCTGCGAGGTCATCGAGTGACCTCCAGCGCCAGCTCGGTCTCGATCGCCGCGAACAGCTCCTGCTCGAGCGACGGCACGCCCACCTTCTGCACGATCTCGGCGAGGAAGCCGAGCACGACCATGCGGCGCGCCTCCTCTTCGGGGATGCCTCGCGCCTGCAGGTAGAAGAGCTGCTCGTCGTCGAAGCGTCCGGTCGCCGAGGCGTGGCCGGCGCCGCGGATGTCGCCGGTCTCGATCTCGAGGTTCGGCGTCGACTCGGCGCGAGCGCCGTCGGTGAGCACGAGGTTCCGGTTCGCCTCGTACGAGTCGGTGCCGACCGCGTCGGGCCCGATCAGCACATCGCCGACCCACACGCTGCGCGCGCCCTCGCCCTGCAGTGCGCCCTTGTAGAGCACGTCGCCGGTCGTCTCGGCGCCCTTGTGGAACAGGTACACCTGGCTCTCGAGATGCTGCCCCGAGTCGGAGTAGCTCAGCCCGTAGAGCTCGCCGCGCGAGCCCGTGCCCGCCAGCTCGACGTTCGGGTTGACGCGGACGACCGCTCCCCCGAAGCTCACGACGATGTGGCGCAGCGTCGCATCGCGCGCCACGCGCGCCTGGTGCGACGCCGCGTGGACCGCGTCGTCGTCCCACTGCTGGACCGAGATCACCTCGAGCTGGGCGCCGTCGCGGACGATGATCTCGACGTTCTGCGCGAACTGGGCGCTGCCGACGTGGCGCAGCACGACCGTCGCTCGGCTGTTCACGCCCGCCTCGATGACGAGGTGCGAGTGAGCGAGCAGGTCGGCGCCGCCGCCCACGGCTTCGACGACGACGGGCTCGTCGAACTCGGCATCCGTCGGAATCGCCAGATAGAGCGCCTCGGCGGAGCGGGACCACGCGATCGCCGCGGGAAGATCTTCCGGGGTGAAGACCTCGCCGCGCGGGGCCGCGCCGATCTCGAGTCCGGCCGCTGCCAGGGGCCCGGTCACCGAGATCGCGACAGCGGCCTCGTCTCCGGCCTCGTCGACGAAGAGTCGCGAGAGGCGGTCGACCGGCGTGTGCTTCCAGTTCACCTCGCGGCCGGTCGGCTTCTCGAATGCGGCGGGGTCGTACGACCGGAACCGCTCGGAACGGGTCTGCACGGGGACGAAAGCGCCCGCGCCATCGGAATGGCCCTTCGCGCCGGGGACGGTCGGGGCCGAAGTCACAGAGCTCACTAGCCGACGGATCCTTCCATGCCCATCTCGATGAGCTTGTTGAGTTCGAGCGCGTACTCCATCGGCAGCTCACGGGCGATGGGCTCGATGAAACCGCGGACGATCATGGCCATCGCCTCGTCTTCGGGCAGACCGCGGCTCATCAGGTAGAACAGCTGCTCCTCGCTGACCTTCGAGACCGTGGCCTCGTGGCCGAGCTGCACGTCGTCGACCCGGATGTCGATCGCGGGATACGTGTCGGAGCGGGAGATCGTGTCGACCAGCAGCGCGTCGCAGCGCACGGTGTTCGCCGAGTGGTGGGCGTTCGCATCGACGCGGACCTCGCCGCGGTAACCGGCGCGGCCGCCGCCGCGTGCGATCGACTTCGAGACGATCGACGACTGCGTGTACGGCGCCATGTGGATCATCTTGGCGCCGGCGTCCTGGTGCTGGCCCGGACCCGCGAAGGCGACGGACAGAGTCTCGCCCTTCGCGTGCTCGCCCATGAGGAAGATCGACGGGTACTTCATCGTGACCTTGGAGCCGATGTTGCCGTCGACCCACTCCATGGTCGCGCCTTCGTGCGCCACCGCGCGCTTGGTCACGAGGTTGTACACGTTGTTCGACCAGTTCTGGATCGTCGTGTAGCGCACGCGCGCGTTCTTCTTCACGATGATCTCGACGACGGCCGAGTGCAGCGAGTCGCTCTTGTAGATCGGGGCGGTGCAGCCCTCGATGTAGTGCACGTACGAGCCCTCGTCGGCGATGATGAGCGTCCGCTCGAACTGGCCCATGTTCTCGGTGTTGATCCGGAAGTAGGCCTGCAGGGGGATCTCGACGTGGACGCCCGGCGGCACGTAGACGAATGAGCCACCCGACCACACCGCGGTGTTGAGCGCGGCGAACTTGTTGTCGCCCGCCGGGATCACTGTGCCGAAGTACTCCTCGAAGAACTCGGGGTGCTCCTTCAGCGCGGTGTCGGTGTCGAGGAAGATCACGCCCTGCGCCTCGAGGTCCTCGCGGATCTGGTGGTAGACGACCTCGGACTCGTACTGCGCGGCGACGCCCGCGACGAGCCGCTGGCGCTCTGCCTCGGGGATGCCCAGGCGCTCATAGGTGTTGCGGATGTCTTCGGGCAGGTCCTCCCACGACTGGGCCTGCTTCTCGGTCGACCGCACGAAGTACTTGATGTTGTCGAAGTCGATCTCGCTGAGGTCGGCGCCCCACGTCGGCATGGGCTTGCGCTCGAAGAGCTGCAGGCCCTTGAGCCGGTTCTTCAGCATCCACTCCGGCTCGCCCTTGATGGCCGAGATGTCGCGCACGACGGCTTCGCTGAGACCGCGCTTCGCGCTCGCGCCGGCGGCGTCGGGATCGTGCCAGCCGAACTCATACACCCCCAGTCCGTCGAGCTCAGGGCGGTCGATCAGCACATCCGACATCGTCACACTCTCCTCCGGGCCTCAACGGTGTCATCCGCCCCGGCATCCGGTCTCCGCGGTGGAGTTACCGCAGGCGGATGCCGCTGGTGGGCCCTCTCAAGTGGCGCCGTCCTTCGCGCCTAGACTGTCATTGATGCGTCGCGCCTCGCGCACCCCGCATCCGACCCCTCGATTCTACAGGTTCCCCTCCGACCCGGCTCGCCGCCCCGGCGCGAGCGGATCGGACGCGGAGCCGACTCCCAGGAGGCGCACCGTGTCTTCCCCCACGCGTCCCGGCAGGTGGCTGCTGCTCGCAGCGTGGCTGTCGTTCGTCGCCGAGGTCGTCATCATCGGCACGGGCGGCGCCGTGCGGCTGACGGGCTCGGGTCTCGGGTGCTCGGAGTGGCCGCTGTGCACGCCCGAGTCGCTCGTTCCGACCGAGGAGCTCGGCATCCACGGGGTCATCGAGTTCGGCAATCGCACTCTGACAGGTGTCGTCGGCGTGCTGGCGTTGACCGTCCTCGTCCTGACCTTCCTCCACGTGCGCGCGCGTCGCGGGCTTCGCCTCACCATCTGGTTCGCGGCCGGCGGAATCGTCGCGGGCGTCGCGGCCGCCGCCATCGCCGGCATCCTGGGCGCACCCGCGTTCGTCGTCTTCTCGTCGGTGGTGCTGGTCGCGGTGATCGCCGCGGCGATCGTCACCGTGCGCGCGGTCTCCGAGCGCCGCGATCTGCTCGTGCTCGCGTGGATCGTCGTCGCGGGCGTCGTAGCCCAGGCGCTCGTCGGCGGGGTCACGGTGCTCACCGGTCTCAACCCCTTCATCGTGGGGTTCCACTACGTGTCGTCGGTCGTCCTCGTCGCGGTGACCGCCGCGTACATCGTGCGCGCCTATGACGTGCCCGGGCCACGGGAGCTCGCCGTGCCGCGGTGGTTCGCGGTCCTCGCCCACCTGACGACCGTCGCACTCGCCGTCACGCTGGCGTTCGGTGTGCTCACGACGGCCAACGGCCCGCACTCGGGTGACGCCGACGTCATCCGCACGGGCTTCGACGCCTCCCTGCTCGCGCACGTGCACGCCATCCCGGGGTACGTCCTGGGCGGGCTGCTCGTGCTGCTCGTGGGTGCGGGCGCGGTGCTCCGCCTGCCGACGCTGCGCTGGTCGATCGCTCTGCTCGTCGTCGTGGCCGTCCAGATCGTGGTCGGCGTGTACCAGGCCCGCGAGGGTCTCCCGCCCATCGCCGTCGGGGTGCACATGGTGCTGGCGGCGCTCGCCGCCGCCGCGATGACCGTGGTCGCGCTGCGCCTGAAGCGGCCGGTCGCCGCAACGACGACGGTCGACGCGGGTGGCCGGGTCGAGGCATCCGTCTCGTCGAGCTGAGAGAATCGGCGGCATGACCGCCTCGCGTCCTGTCGCGATCGTCACCGGCGCGTCGTCCGGCATCGGAGCGGCGACCGCCCTCCGTCTCGCCCGCGACGGATTCATCGTCTACGCCGCGGCGCGGCGAGTGGACCGGATGCGGCAGCTCGAAGCCGCCGGCATCCGCATCGTCGCACTCGACGTGACCGACGACCCGGCCGTCACCGCCTTCGTCGAGCGCGTGCTCGCCGAGCAGCGTCGCATCGACGTGCTCGTGAACAACGCGGGCTACGGCGCGTACGGAGCGTTCGAGGAGGTCCCGCCAAAGGAAGCGCGGCGGCAGTTCGACGTCAACGTGTTCGCGCTCGCCCGGCTCACGCAGCTCGTCCTCCCGTCGATGCGCGAGCGGAAGTCCGGCACGATCGTCAACATCTCGTCGATCGGCGGCAGGATCACGACGCCGCTCGGCTCGTGGTACCACGCGAGCAAGTTCGCGGTGGAGGGGCTGAGCGACGCCCTGCGGATCGAGGTGGCGCCGTTCGGCATCCGCGTCGTCGTGATCGAGCCGGGCGCGATCGAGACCGAATGGGGTGGGATCGCCCGCTCGTCGGCCATCGAGACCTCCGGCGACGGACCGTACCGGCCGCTCGTCGAGAGCGCGACCGCGTTCCTCGAGGCGGCCGACCGGCCCGGGCGAGCCTCTCCCCCGTCGGTCGTCGCCGACGCGATCGCGCGTGCGGTGTCGTCGAAGCGTCCGCGCACGCGTTACGCCGTCGGATCGCAGGCACGTCTCGCGATCGGCGCCCGTCGACTCCTTCCGGATCGCGTGTTCGACCGGGTCATCTCGCGCCTGTTCCTCGGGCCGGCGCGCCGGCAGCGCTGATTCGCAGGAGGAAAGTTCCGGCGTCCTCGCGTCGGTGCGGTTGCCGCCCGCCCATGGCCCGATGCTGCCGGCGCGCGCGATCCCGCTCGACGGTAATCGTCGGGCGCAGGTCAGAACGGAAGCAGCGGGTCGACGGCGATCGCGACGAACAGGAGCGTCAGGTACGAGATCGACGCGTGGAAGACGCGCATCGGACGCGGCTCGGTGCCGCGCACGGCGCGGTTGTAGAGGCGGTGCGACTCGTAGATGAACCAGCCTCCGAAGACCACCGCCGACACCGAGTACACGAGGCCCATGCCCGCAACAGGGATGAGCAGGAGCGAGCACACGACGGTCGCCCACGCGTAGAGGATGACCTGCAGACCGACCTGCGAGCCATTGCGCGTCGCGCCGAGCATCGGCACGTCGGCCTCTTCGTAATCGTCGCGGTACTTCATCGACAGCGGCCAGTAATGCGGGGGCGTCCACAGGAACACGAGCACGAAGAGGATGACCGGGGGCCACGCGAGGGACCCCGTGACGGCCGTCCATCCGATCAGCACGGGGAAGCACCCGGCGATGCCGCCCCACACGATGTTCTGCTCGGTACGGCGCTTGAGGAGCATCGTGTAGATCACGACGTAGAAGAAGATCGCGGCGGCCGACAGTGTCGCTGCGAGCCAGTTCGTCGTGGCCAGGAGCCACACGGTCGACCCGACGGCCAGAGCCCACGCGAAGATGAGCGCCCCGCGCGGCGAGACCTCGCCCGTCACGAGCGGCCGGTTCTCGGTGCGCTGCATGTGCGCGTCGATGTCGCGGTCGAGGTACATGTTGAACGCGGCCGCGGAGCCGGCGCTCATCGACCCGCCGATGACCGTCGCGAGGACGAGCCACAGACTCGGGAACCCGCCCTGGGCGAGGATCATGACGGGAACGGTCGTGACGAGCAGCAGCTCGAGCACGCGCGGCTTGGTCAGTGCGACGTATGCCCGGATGGTGCGGCCGAGACCCTGTCGAGGGCGTCGTGCCGAGTCGGTCGATGCGCCGGCGCCGGCCGTCGTCATGATGTCCATCGCCCCCGCAATCGCCCGTGTGCAGACCGCTCACAAGTCTAGGGCATCCGTCGACGCCGAACCGGCTGTCCGGCTCCCGTGGAACGGGCCGGATGCGGCATCCGGAGCGTCCTGAGCGAACCCGATCGACGACCCCACCGCACCCCTCCGCGAAAAGGTTCTTCACATGTCTCGCCCCATGGCCGGAGCGGCATACCGCTTCGCTATGCTGAGACCACACGCGCGCCCTGCGCCGATTCCCCCTTCTCCATACCGGGCAAGGCTCTGTGGGACGGCCTGATCGGGCGCAGCTCCACGAGAAAGGCGGCCGAGTGTCGGAACTTCGTTGGGATGAGATCGATCGGCGCGCGGTGGACACCGCTCGCGTCCTGGCGGCGGACGCCGTGGAGAAGGTGGGCAACGGCCACCCGGGCACGGCGAT
>NZ_DASRXZ010000083.1:0-19842 GCF_035687345.1 Microbacterium sp. | reverse complement strand
CCTCCGATCAGAACACCGGCAGGTCGAGGCGCTGCTTGAACACCGAGTAGCCGTCGTCGACGCTGACCACCGTGCCGTTGATGACGTTGGCCTCGTCCGACGCGAGGAACGCGACGACGTTCGCGATCTCCTCGGGCTCGGTGAGCTTGTTGCGCAGCTGCTCGGCCGCGAAGGTGGCCTTCAGCTCGTCGCTGAACTGGTTGATGATCGGGGTCGCGACGCGGCCGGGCGTGATCGCGACGGCGCGGATGCCGTACTCCGCGAGCTCGTACGCGGCCGAGCGCGTGAACGAGATGACCGCGGCCTTCGCGGCGCTGTACGTGAACGACAGCTCGGCAGCCTGCTCGCCGTAGATCGACGACGTCGAGATGATGACGCCGCCTGTGCCCTGGTCGCGGAACTGACGGCCCGCCGCGAGGATGCCGTAGTACACGCCGTGCTGGTCGATGTTGATGATCGGCTCGTAGTCCTTGGCGGGGTCGTGCTCGAGCAGCGGACGGCCGCCCGCGATGCCCGCGTTGTTGAAGATGACGTCGAGCTTGCCGAACACCTCGACGGCGCGCGCGACGGCGGCCTCGACCTCGGCGTACTTCGACACGTCGACGCGGACGGCGGCGACGGCGCCCTCGAAGCCCTCACGCGAGATCTCGGATGCCGCGGCCTCCGCGTGCTCGAGGTTGATGTCGGCGATCATGACCTTCGCGCCTTCGCGCACGAACTTCCGCACGGTCGCGAGACCGATTCCGCTCGCGCCTCCCGTGATGAGCGCGACTTTGCCTTCCAGGCGCATGGGGTTCCTCTTCTCTCTGCGTTGGGGGTGTCTGCGTTGATGGGGCGGGGGCGGATGCCGCGGCATCCGCCCCCGCGTGTCGGAGCCCGGTCAGCCGAGCTTGTCCGACGGGGTGATGTCGGCCGCGTTCTCCTTCGTCACGAGCGTGACGTCGACGGCGACGAAGCGCTTCGAGGGCAGCTCGCCGGTCTCGCGGTACTTCTCGACGTCTTCGACGAGCATGTCGAGCACGGTCGGCCACGGCTGCTCGATCGTCGCGAGCATGTTGCCGCCCGCCTCGATCGCCGCGATCGTCTCGGCGAGCGCGTCGACGCCGGTCACAACGGCGGTCGACTCGTCCTCCGCGAGGGCCTGAGCGGCGCCGAGCGCGGCGTCGTCCCAGCCCGCCCACACGGCGTCGAGCCCGCCGGGGTTGGCCGACAGGTAGTCCGCGACGAAGTTCAGCGCCTCGGTGCGACCCGACGCGGGGCTCGTCACCTGCTGGATCTCACCGCCCGCGATCGTGGCGCCCGCCGCCTCGAACGCCTCGATCGCGAGGCGCGAGCGGTAGCGGATGCCCGCGTGCGGGTCGTGCCCGATGACCATGACGGTCTTGCCCTCGAGGCCGCCGATCGCGTCGCCGATGCCCTCGACGGTCTTGTCGACGATCGCCTGCTGGTCGGTCGTGATGTTGGTGACGAAGGCATCCGTCTCCTCGGTGCCCGCGTCCATCGCGAAGATCGGGATCTCGGCGTCCTTCGCCGCGGTCACGATCGACGCGATCGACGAGACGTCGGTGTAGCCGTCGAGGATGACGTCGGCGCCCTGGCCGATCGCGCTCTCGACCGCCGGGTTCATCTTCTGGAAGTCGAAGTCGCCCTGGATCATCGTGAGGTCCCAGCCGAGCTCCTCGGCCTTCTCGGTGACCGCCTTGACCCACCACGCGCCGACCGGCGTCTGGTTGCCCGACGTGAACGCGATGACCTTGAACGTGCCGTCGTCGTCGCCTCCGCCGTTGCCGCCGGCGGCGCCCGAGCTCGAGCATCCGGTCAGTGCCAGGATCGCCGCGGCGGCAAGGGCCCCCGCGACCTTGAACTGCTTACGCACGTGTCTACTCCTTTGTGATTGCGCTTGTCGTTGAGGGAATGGGTGGCCTGCGGGATCGCCGCGCGGCCCGAGGGAGATCGCTATGTCTCCCGCGTCTTGAGCGACGACAGGGTGACCGCCGCGATGATGATGAGACCGGTGACGACCTGCTGCACGTAGGCGTTGACGCCCAGGATGTTCAGGCCGTTGCTCATGACGCCGATGATCGCGACGCCGATCATCGTGCCGACGAGGTTCGCCGCGCCCGAGCGGATGACGGTCATGCCGAGGAACACGGCGGCGACGGAGAACAGCGTGTTGTCGCCGCCCTGCTCGGCGGCGGCGCTGCCGAGGCGTGCCGCGAGCAGGATGCCGCCGATCGCCGAGATGATGCCGGCCAGCGTGAACGCGAGCAGTCGCGCGAACCGCACGTTGACGCCCGAGAGGCGCGCCACCTCGACGTTGCCGCCGATCGCGTACCAGCGGCGTCCGACCGTCGTGAACCGCAGCCCCGCCCAGATGAGCACCGAGATCGCGACCGCGAAGTACACGGGCAGCGGGATGTTGAGGAACCGGCCCTGGCCGAGCTGGTTGAACTCGGCCGGCATGCCGAACACCGTCGTGCCCCCGGTCACGAGATACCCGAGGCCGATGACCGACGTCATCGTGGCGAGCGTCGCGACGAACGCCGACATCTTGAGATAGGCGATGAGGATGCCGTTGACCAGGCCCACGATGAGGCCCACCGCGAGACCCGCGAGGAGGGCCACCCCGAGCCCGTTCTCCTGCAGGAGGAGGACGGAGGTGACGGCCCCCGCGAGGCTCGACGTCGCGCCCACCGACAGGTCGAAGTCACCCAGCACCATCACGATCGTCTGCGCGCCCGCGATGATCGCGAGGATCGAGATCTGGTACAGGATGTTGCGCACGTTCACGAACGACAGGAACGTGTCGGGCCGCATCAAGAAGAAGAACAGGATGAGCAGGATCAGCGCGACCACGGTGCCGCCGCTGATGAGCAGGCGGCCGGCCGCCTTCGACTGCTGGACCACGACCGCGGTGGTGGTGGTCGATTCCTTCTGAGTGGTCATGTCACTCCGACCTTCCGTAGGCGTAGGAGAGGAGGATCTCGTCGTCGGCGCCCTCGGCGGCGACCTCCCCGGAGATCGAGCCCTCGTGCATGATGAGGATGCGGTCGCTCATTCCGATGAGCTCGGGCAGCTCCGAGCTGACCGCGATGACCGCTGTGCCCTGGGCCGCGAGCTCGCGGATCAGGCGGTAGATCTCGGCCTTCGTGCCGACGTCGATGCCCCGGGTCGGCTCGTCCATGAGCAGGACCTTGGGGCGGCGCGCGAGCATCTTGGCGAGCACGACCTTCTGCTGGTTGCCGCCCGACAGCTCGCCGACCGTCTGCTTCGGGCTGCGCGCCTTGATCTGAAGGTCGGCCATGCCGCGCTTGGCCATCTGCGCGATCTGGCGACCGGAGACGACGCCGGCACGGCTCACCGAGCCGAGGTTCGCGAGCGCGATGTTGTCCTGGATCGAGGTGCCCAGCAGCACACCCTGGCTGCGGCGCTCCTCGGGGACGAGGGCGACGCCGGAATCCAGCATCCGGCCCACCGCGGAGCGACGGCGCAGCGGCACCCCGCCCACCGTGATCGTGCCGCCCTTGTGACCCTGCGCGCCGGCGAGGATCCGCAGCAGCTCGCTGCGGCCGGAGCCGGCGAGCCCGCCGATGCCGAGCACCTCGCCCGCGTACGCCTGGAACGAGACATCCTTCACACGGCGCCCGTTGAGATGCTCGACCGTGAGCACGACGTCCTTCGTCGCGGTGCCACGCTCGGGGTACAGCGAGTCGGCCGAGCGGCCCACCATCGTCGAGATGACCTCGTCGATCGTCGTGTCGGCGACGTTCTTGGTCACGATCGTCTCGCCGTTGCGCATGATCGTGAGCCGGTCGCACAGCTCGAAGACCTCCTCGAGGCGGTGCGACACGTACACGATCGCGACGCCCTCCTCGCGCAGCGCCCGCAGGACCGCGAACACCTCGCGGATCTCGGTCTCGGTGAGCGACGCCGTCGGCTCGTCGAGGATCAGCACACGGGCATCCGTCGCGAGCGCTCGCGCGACCGCGACCATCGTCTGCTGCACCGGCGAGAGGTCGCCAGCGAGCTTGCGCAGCGGGATCTTCTGCTGCAGGCGCGCGAGCTGCTCGCCCGCACGGCGGCGCAGCGCACGCCCTTTCACGATGCCGGCGCGGCTGGGCAGCTGCTCGCCGAGCAGCACGTTCTCGGCGACCGAGATCGTCGGCACGATCGACAGCTCCTGATACAGCGCGACGACGCCCGCCTGGTGCGCCGCGCGCACGTTCGCGAACTCGACCGTCTCGCCGCCGCGGCGGATCTCACCCGAGTCGGGGCTGTACAGGCCCGTGACGATCTTGATGAGCGTCGACTTGCCCGCGCCGTTCTCGCCGAGCAGCGCGTGGATCTCTCCGGGCTGCACCGACAGCCGCACGCCCTTGAGCGCGTGCACGCCGTCGAAGCTCTTGACGATGTCGACCGCCTCGAGCGCCGGCGGCGCCGCCACCACCACGGGCGGCTCCTCCTCGGTGATCGTCACGATGACACCGCCTCGAGCTCGTTGCACCGGATGACGACCTTCGGATGCGCGCCGGACACGTGCGCCTCGAACGCCTCGACGGCGCCCTCCAGCGGGAACACCGCGCGGGTCAGCTCGTCGACGTCGAGGTGCGGCAGGATCTGCAGCGCCCGCGGGAACGCGTACGGCGACACGAACACGCCCGTCAGCGTGAGCTCCTTGAGGTACAGGTAGTCCGACAGGTTGAGCGGCATCTCGAACGTCTCGGGGTACATCGCCCCGTACACGACGGTGGCGCCCTTCGCGGCGATGTCGAGGAGCCCCCGCACCGCGCGCGGCGAGCCCGACGCGTCGACGACGACGTCGTAGCCGCGGCCGCCCGTGATCTCGTCGGCGCGGGCCTGCTGGTCCTCGGCGACGGGGTCGATCACGTGCTCGGCGCCGTGGCGCAGCGCCATCTCGCGGCGATCCGCGATCGGCTCGATGAGCGTGAGCGAGGTCGCCCCGTGCATCTTGAGCACCTGCAGCGCGAGTTGCCCGATCGGACCGCCGCCGCAGATCGCGACGCGGTCGCCCACCTTGATGTTCGTCTTGTCGGCGATGCGCACCGCGACCGACGTCGGCTCGAGCAGGCAGCCCTTCAGGAGCGACACGTCGTCGGGCAGCTTGTACACCTGCGACTCGTGCCATGTCACCGTCTCGGCCATGCCGGGGCGGTTGTACTCCTGGATGTTCTCGCAGAATTGCTGCTTGCCCTCCTGGCACGGGCGGCATGTGCCGCAGAAGCGAAGGAAGTTGCCCGCGACGCGGTCGCCGACCCGCAGGCCGTTGCGCGTCGCGCGCTCTCCGAGCGCTTCGACGACGCCCGACAGCTCATGGCCGAGCCCGATCGGCACATCCGTGCCGAAGAAGCCCTCGGCCAGGTGCGGGTCGGAGCCGCAGATCGCGGCATAGGCGACGCGGATGCGCACGTCCTCGGGCCCGAGCGGCTGCTCGGGGAAGTCCACGACTCCGATGCGGCCGCGCGTGCTCTCGTCGGGATCGCGCAGGCTCCCGATCTTGGTGACAGCGACTGTTCTCATTCGACTCTCCGGTGGAGTTCGATCGGTCAGGAGGCGGCGAGCACGCGGCGCGTGGCCGCGATCGTGTCCTTGAGGCCGTAGCCGTGCTTGTCGCGCAGCTGCTCGTCCTCACCGAAGCCGGCGTAGACCTGCGGGATGCCGAGGCGCTCGAACGCCTTGAGGCTCACGCCGCGGTCGGTCAGCACGTCCGCGATGCGCGAGGCGAGACCGCCGTACGCGAGGTGGTCCTCCAGCACGACGAAGCGGCCGTCCGTCTCCTCCGCGCAGCGGAGGATGAGGTCCTCGTCGATGGGCTTCAGCGTGAACATGTCGACGACGCGCACCGAGCGCCCGTCCTGCGCGATCTCCTCCGCGGCCTGGAGCGCCTGGGCGACCGTCGTGCCGTGGGTGAAGATCGTGGCATCCGTGCCCTCGCGGGCGACGATGCCCTTGCCGATCCGGACCTCGTGCTGACCCGGCTCGTAGAGGACCATGTCCTTCTTGCCGACCGCGAGGCGGATGTAGATCGGGCCCTGCATCGTCATCGACTGGCGGATCACCTCACCCACCATGAGCGGGTCTCCGATCGAGGTGACCGTCATGTTGGTCAGGGCGCACATGAGCGCGAGGTCCTCGACCGCGTAGTGCGTCGAGCCGCCGTTGCCGACGAGGCCGCCGTGCGTGCCGATGATCTTGACCGGCAGGTTCGGGTAGCAGACGTCGGTGCGGATCTGCTCGAGCGCGCGCATCGAGAGGAACGGCAGCATGCCCGACACGACGGGGATGTTGCCGTCGTATGCGAGGCCGGCCGCGATGCCGACGCACGCCTGCTCGGCGAGGCCGACGTCGAGGAACCGCTCGGGATACGTGTCGCGGAACTCGACGAGCGTCGCGCCGATGTCGGGCGTGAGCACCCACAGGTTGTCGTAGTCGGCGCCGAGTTCGGCGAGCGTCGATCCGATGACGGATCGCGCCGAGAGCATCTCTCCGAAAGTGAAGGTCACAGGCATCAGACGGTCTCCTTCTCACGCGAGGCGGCGAGCGCGGCGAGCGCGCGTTCGAGGTCTTCGGCACCGAGCGACCCCGCGTGCCACGCGAGGTTGCGCTCCATGAAGTCGACGCCCTTGCCCTTGACGGTCTCGGCGATCACGACCGTCGGGATGTCGCTGTGGGGGTCGGGCAGCGCGTCGATCGCGGCGACGAGCTGCGACATGTCGTGGCCGTCGATCTCGACGACGTTCCACCCGAAGGCGCGCCACTTGTCGGGGTACGGCTCGAAGACGACCCGCTCCTCGGCGAAGCTCGTCATGAGCTGACGGTTGCGGTCGACGAACGCGACGAGGTTGCCGAGCCGGTTGCTGCGGCCGGCCATGACGGCCTCCCACACCGAGCCCTCACCGGTCTCGCCGTCGCCGAGCAGGCACACGACGCGGTGGTCGTCGCCGCGGTGACGCGCGCTCAGCGCCATGCCGACCGCGAGCGGCAGGCCGTGGCCGAGCGAGCCGGTCGAGCACTCGACGCCGGGCAGCTGCACCTTGCACGGGTGCATGCCGTACGCGCTGTCGAGCTGGCCGTACGTCTCGACGATGCCCTCGTACGAGAAGAACCCGCGCATCGCCATCGCGATGTACATGCACACCGCCGCGTGCCCCTTGCTCAGCACGAACCGGTCGCGCTCGGGGTTCGCGATGTCGCTCGGGTCGACGTTCAGCCCGTAGTGGAACAGCGCCGTGAAGATGTCGGCGGCCGACAGATCGCCGCCGATGTGAACCGCGCCCTCGTACGTGCCGCACAGGTGCAGCAGCTTCTGCCGCAGCTCGAAGGCGAGATCCTCGAGCTCCTCCACGCTGTGCCGCTGGTCGGTTCCGGCCAGGGGTGTCCGGCCCATCGCTTGCCTCCTCGTCGATGACTCCGATGTCGCCGAGGTCCCCATTCGCCGGGTCCTCGTCGACTCTTCGATCCCAGATCTCCCGCACCTCTGCGGGTGACGTGAACAGGAACGTAGCACTCTCTGCTTTACATGTAAACAGGAACGTACCTAAACTTGTTTACACGCGGCGAGCTTGGGGCGAGCCGCACGACTCACGTCACAGAGAGGTGCATTCGATGTCGCAGACAGTGGACACAGCCACGGCTGTGCGGACCGGCTTGTTCATCGGCGGTGAAGAGCGGTTCACCGACGAGGTGCTCAAGGTCGCAGACCCGGGCAAACCGGGAGTGATCGTCGGTGAGGCGGCGTCGGCGTCGCCGCAGGACGTGGCGGATGCCGTGGCCGCAGCCAAGGCCGCCTACCCCGCGTGGGCGGCGCTGGGCGCCGAAGGCCGCGCCAAGGCGATGGCCGACGCGATCGCCGGCATCGCCGACGACCGTGACGAGGACGCCCGCATCCTGTCGCAGGAGAACGGCAAGGTCCGCATGGAGGCCTGGGTCGACGCGCTCGTGTTCGAGCTGCGCTGGAACCTCGCCCTGTCGCTCAAGGACGAGGTCGAGACGTCGAAGACGCTTCCGGCCATCCCCGGCGCGATCCCCGTGAACACCGAGGTCGCCTTCCAGCCCCTCGGCGTGGTCACGATCATCGTCCCGTTCAACTGGCCGATCGCAATCCTCGCGGCCTCGCTGCCGCACGCGCTGCTCGCGGGCAACACCGCGATCGTCAAGGTCCCGCCGACCACCCCGCTCGCGACCGCCCGCCTCGTGCAGCGCGTCGCCGAGAAGCTGCCCGCCGGTGTGCTGAACGTCATCAGCGGCAAGGACGAGAACATGTCGGGCCTCATCCAGAACCCCGACATCGCGAAGGTCTGCTTCACCGGCTCGGTCAACGGCGGCAAGCGCATCATGGAGATGGCGTCCAAGTCGCTCACGCGCGTGACGCTCGAGCTCGGCGGCAACGACGCGGCGATCTTCCTCGAGGACGCCATCATCGACGACGCCCACCTCGACCGTCTGTACGCGGCGATCTTCGACACCACCGGTCAGATCTGCATGAACGCCAAGCGCGTGTACGTGCACCGCTCGCGCCTCGACGAGCTCGTCGCCGGGCTCGAGGCTCGCCTGCAGAACGTCAAGCTCGGCTACGGGCTCGACGAGGGCACGACCATGGGACCGCTGCACTCGCCGGCGCAGAAGGCGTTCGTCGAGGAGATCATCCAGGAGGCGAAGGACTCGGGCGCCGAGGTGCGCGAGTACGGTGAGCTTCCCGGCGGCGACCTCGCGGGCGGCAACTTCCTCCGCCCGGCGATCGTGGTCGACCCCGACCCGTCGTTGCGCGTCGTGACGCAGGAGCAGTTCGGCCCGGTGATCCCGATCATCCCGTTCGACACCGAGGAGGAGGCCGTCCGTGCGGCCAACGACACGTGGGCGGGACTGTGCGGTTCGGTGTGGACCGCCGACCCCGAGGCGGCGCAGCGCGTGGGCTCGCAGCTCGTGTGCGGCTACGTGTGGGTCAACGACCACGGCGCGACCCGCTGCGACCTGCGCGCCCCGTTCGGCGGCATGAAGCAGTCCGGCATCGGGCGTGAGCAGGGCATCGAGGGCGTCCGGTCGTTCCAGGACACCCGCTCGATCGCCGTGCTCGACCCCGAGGCGCTCGCGGCGATGGCACACTGACCGATCGACCCTGAGAGGCGGGATCCGTCCGGAGCGGTCGGATCCCGCCTCTTTCTGGAAAACTTCTCATAGACGCAGGCGCCGTGATGCGCCGAAAGGGAGCGGCATGACCAGCGAGCGCGACATCGACAGCGCAGCCGGGGAAGACCTCGTCACCGAACCGCTTGAGGACGTCATCGACCCCGAAGGCTTCACGCCGCGCCTGCTCGCGCTGTTGTCGAACGCGCTCGTGTGGCGCGAGTCGACCGAGCTGCGCCGCCGGTTCGGCCTGGGCACCAACGACTGGCGCGTGATCTCCGCGGTCGCGCTTCGGCCGGGGATCTCGGCGACCGAGATCTCGGACTTCATCGGTGTCAACAAGGCGGTCGTGTCCAAGAGCGTCTCGACGCTCGTGGCGCGACGGCTCATCGTGCTGCTCGACGGTCCACGCGGCTCACGGCCGATGTGCCTCACGAAGGACGGCGCCCGCATGCACGACCTCATGCTCCCCGTCTCGATGCGCGGGCAGGAGATCATCCTCGAGGGCATGTCCGAGTCCGATGTGCGCAAGCTCAACAAGCTGCTCACCGACATGCTCCAGAAGCTGCGGGACGCGCAGCTTCTGGACGAGGCGCTCGACGACGAGACCTCGCCCGCACACAAGCCGGAGCCCTCACCCGCGGCGCGCTGACGCCGCGAGAGAGGGCTCCTTCGTTCAGCCCGTCTTCGGGCTCACTCCTTCTTCTGGCCCGCCGCCCCGGCGAAGCGCATCGCGAAGCCTCCGCCGTCGACGGCGAGCACCTGTCCGGTGACCCAGCGCGAGGCATCCGTCGTCAGGAACAGGGCAGCGCTGGCGATGTCCCAGTTGTTCCCCTCGACCTGCATCGCGACGTTCTGCCGGCGGATCTCTCGCTGCTCCTCGGTCATGCCCTTGGCCGCGAACGCGCCCCAGATCATGCCGACCCGAACGGCGTTGACACGGATGCGCCGGGGCGCGAGCGTGCCCGCGGCGCCCTGCGCGAGCTTCTCGAGCGCGGCCTTCGCGATGCTGTAGGGCAGTCCCGGTCCGCGGCCCTCGGCGGCGCCCGACGAGATGAGCACGGCGGCGCCGCCCTCGGTCATGTGCTTCTGCGCGTGCCGCAGCAGATACCAGGCCGACTTGAGGTTGAGCTCCATCGCGAAGTCCCACGCCTCGACGGTCGTCTCGAAGATGCCCTCGATGCCCGCGCCGCCGATCGAGTCGGCCACGACGTCGATGCGGCCGAAGCGCTCGTACACCGAGTCGACGACCGTCTTGACCGCGGCGTCGTTGGTGAGGTCGACGATGTACGACTCGGCTTCCGCGCCGGCTTCGCGCAGGGCCTTCACCGTGCGCTCCGCCGCGCGCGGGTCGTTGTCGAGGATCGCGACCTTCGCGCCGTTGCGGGCGTAGAGCCACGCCATCGCGAATCCGACACCTCCTTCGGGGCCGCTGAGCCCTCCTCCTGCGACGATCGCGACCTTGTCGGTGAGCCATGGCTCGGTCTGCGTCGCCAGCGGATCCTGGACGGGGGTGACCCATTCGGTGTCGTCAGTCATGCGGTGTGATCCTCCTCGGGTTCATCGTGGTCGATCGCCCAGGCGCGCGGGCGCGCTCGTCCGCCGGGCGGAAGACGGAAATCAGCGGATGCCGCGCCTCAGCGCACCGGGAACGAGCGGCCCGACCACTCACCGAACACGCGGAACACCATCGACATCGCGGCGTTGGGCGAGCCGGCGACGATGATCGGGAGGCTCTTGGGCGACGCATCCGCGAACACCGGGTGGAAGTGGTCGGGCGGGAACGGCCCGTCGGGAAGGCGGCTCAGCCCCTTGCCGACCGCGGCGAGCTCGGCTTCGGTCTTGCCGCTGTGGGCGACGAGCCACTCGCGCACGTCCTGCTTCGACATGCCCGCCTCGGCGAGCACGCGCGCGTGGTCGGGGTTCATGAGGATGCCGACGCACGAGTGGCGGAAGATCCACGAGCCCGACCGCTGGATCGTGTCGGCGAAGTCGCGCAGCACCTGCACGGGGTCGGTGAAGTGGCGGTTGTCGACGAACTCGCACGTGCGCAGCAGCATGACGCTCACCGCGTCGTCGCCGGCTTCGAGTCCCCCATCGACCGAGAAGGGCTCCCAGGGGCTGGCCTCCTCGGCCTCGGCGATGCCCATGGTCCAGCGGCCGGGGAGCCCCTGCGTCGCCTGCTCGAAACCGTGGGGGCGGATGCCGAAGCCGTTGCGCACTGTGAGCCCGATCGCGCGCGGAATCGTCGCGTTCGCGCGGAAGCCGGGACCGAGCACGCCGCCCCCGGAGTTGACGTCGAGCCTGTCGCGCAGCGGCCCGTTCACGATCACGAGGGGTGCGGGACCGCTCGTGCTCTGCCACCCGCCCCCGTTCGCGGCGCGGTCCGCGGCGAGCGCATCCCATGCGGTGAGCACCGCCGGGAAGTACTCCGGCAGGCATCCGGCCATGATCGCGTGCACCGCGACGTCGCGCACCGTGACCGCGCGGTCGAGCGCGAGGTGACGCGCGACGACGTCGTCGGGGTCGCGGTCGGTCTCGGCGAGGAAGCGCTCGACGGTCTCGTCGGTGGCCGGGAGCGCGGGCAGGCCGTCGGTCCAGCCGTTCGCGTAGAGGTGCTCGGCGACCACCGTCGCCGCCGCGGGATCGAGCGGTCGCGTGTCGACGCCGGTCATGCGGGAACGCTCAGGGCGCTGTCGGCGGCGCGGGGTGCGGACACGGATGCGGTCGTCAGGCGCGCGACGACCTCGGACACGAGCTGGGCGGCGCGGTCGCCGAGTTGGCGGGCGTCGAGGTTCGCGACCGGATGCTCCGTGAGGATGTACGGGAAGCCGGGGTCGCCCTTGAGGTCGGCCATCGCCTGCGAGGTCGCCGCGAACGCCTCGGTGCAGATCACGGCCGTCGGGATCCCGGCACGCTCGAGCGCGATGCCGTCGGCGACGGCCGCGGCACTGCACGAGCCGCAGTCCCCCACCCCGACGACGACGACATCGCACGACTCGGACAGCTCGGCGAGCACCTCGGCGGTGAGGGGCAGCGCGAACTGCTTCTTCGTCTTGCGCACGAGCTCGGCGGCACCGAAGTCGCGCACGAGCGTCTCCCCGATGTCGTCGAGCAGGTCGGCGGCGTTGCGCTTCGTGTTCTCGAGCAGCCCGACGCGGGCGCCGGCGAGGCTCGCGGAGCGGGCGGCGCGCGGCATCCGTCCCTTCTTCGTCGAGCCGCTGCTGCTGACCGTCGGATCGATGATCGTGGAAGCCATCGGCGTCCTCCCCTTCCGTCGCGACCCACTATGGGGCGACGAAGGCGGATGCCGCACCGCCCGCTTCCGCGCCGCGGAAGGTCAGTCGGGGCTGCTCTCGCGACGCAGGAACACCACGCTCGCGGGCGACGGGAGCCCCGGCCGCTGCAGGAGGCTGCGCGAGATGCGCGATGCGGTGGAGCGCACGAGCTCGACGAACCGCTGCGGGTCGTCGCGTTCGACGAGGTAGACCATGCCGACGGCGGCCTCGACCTCGCCGTCGGCGTCCACGATCGGCGCCGCGACGGACCCGGCGGCCATCGTGAGCGACCGGGGTGCGATCGCGTACCGATTCTCGCGCACCTCGGCGAGGGTGCGGCGCAGCTCGTCGGCACCGCCGATCGTGTGGGCGGTGTACCGCTTGAGCGGGTTCTCGACGTACTCGTCGACGACCTCGTCGTCGGCGTACGCGAGCAGGACGAGTCCGACGGCGCCCGCGTGCAGCCGCAGGCGTCCGCCGATGCGGTTCTGTCCCGTGTAGTTCGCGTGCGGACGCAGCGCCTCGAGGTACATCACGTGCGCGCCGTCGCGCACCCCGAGGAGCACCGTGCGACCTGTGCGGCGGTGGATGTCGGCCAGGTGCGGCAGCGCCTTCTCGCGCAGCTGCATGCCGCTCGTCGACGACGTCGCGAGGCTGAGCATCTTCGCGCCGAGCCGGTAGTGGCCCGTCTCGTCCATCTCGAGGCCGCCCCACGCGACGAGTTCGCGCACGAGCCGGTGGGTCGTCGTGAGCGACAGTCCGGACTGACGGCTGATCTCGGTGAGCGTGTGCGAGCCCGTCCCGCGTGAGAACACGTCCAGCAGCGCGAGAACCCGTCCCGCGGCCGTCAGCTTCTGGGGTTCGCTCGCCTGCGGCGCGCTCATCCGTCCTCCTCGCGACTTTCCGTCGCGACCGTCCGTGCGGTTCACTCCGTCGTGGTCCATTGAACGCGGAAGGTCCCGGTACCGCGCCGGTGGTTCCACTCGGTGGAAAGCGGATCCGCGGCCCCGCCCGGCCGACGCGCGCGCCGTCGTCGGGGCGGGGCCGCCGGCGGTCAGCCGCCGATCCACTCCATCGTCGTCCACGGCATGAGGTTCGTCGCGGGCACCGGGTCGTCCTGCCCCGCCCAGCGCGACGTGTTGATGACCGGCATGTGGCCCGTGTACCACGCGAGCGGAGCGTAGAACATGAGCTCCGCGGCGCGCTCCTGCAGCGCACGGAAGTGCTCGCCGCGCACCTCGCGGTCGCTCGTGCTCAAGGCGCCCAGAGCGGCCTCGTGGATCTCGTCGTCGCAGATGCCCGACGGGTTCGACGCGGCGTTGCGGTCGGGGTTGCAGTCGTACCAGCGGACGATGCCGGTGCTCGGGTCGGAGCCCAGCGTCGAGCGCAGGAAGGCGAGCTCGAAGTCGCTCTCCTTGTAGACCTTGTCGGTGAACACCGCGGACTGGCTCGCCTCGAGGTCGAGCGCGACGCCGATCTCCTGCAGCTGCGACTGCGCGAGCTCGGTCGTCGACGCCACCTCGCTCAGCTCGCTGATGTACCGGGTCTTGAGCGTGAAGCGCGTGCCGTCCGACCCGCGCGGGTAGCCGAGCTCGTCGAGCGCCTCGTTGATCGCGTCGATGTCGTTCGGATACAGCTCCGAGAACCGGATGTCGTCGTTGACGGCCCAGTCGAGCTCCTCGGGGAAGAACGTCTCGGCGGGCGTTCCGCGGCCGCCGAGCGCGACCTCGGTGATCGCCTCGCGGTCGAGCGCGGCGAACACGAGCTTTCGCACCTCGGCGTCCTGCAGCGGACCGCTCAGGGCGTTGAACATGATCGTGACGTCCTGCGGGAACTGGCCGCTGGGCATCTGCATGATGCTGTCGTGGCCGGGGATCTGGTCGAGCTGTCCCGGGTCGAGCGACGCCTGGTCGATCTCGTTGTTGAACAGGGCGAGCGCGCGGCTGTTCGGGTCGCCGATGACGGGGTAGATCACGCGCCCGACCTGCACCTCGCCGTCCCAGTAGTCGGGGTTCGCCTCGAAGATGACCTCCTTGCCCGACTCGAACGACACGAACCGCAGCGGGCCCGTGCCGATCGGCGCCATGTTGGCGGGGTTGGTCACGTAGTCGGTGCCCTCGTAGATGTGCTTCGGGAGCATGTACTGACCCGCGATCGTCTCGATGGCGGGCCCGTACGGCTCGGAGAAGTTCACGACGACGGTCCGCTCGTCCTCCACCTCGACGTTCGCGATGCGCTCCGCGAGCGCCGCGCCGAACGTCTGGAGCTCGACGATCTCGTCCAGGTTGAACTTGACGTCCTCGGCGGTGAACGGCTCGCCGTCATGCCACGTGACGCCGTCGCGCAGGTGGAACGTGATCTGCAGGCCGTCCTCGCTGACGTCCCACGTCTCGGCGAGGCCCGGGGTCAGCTGGTAGTCGGGGCTCAGTCGGATGAGCGTGTCGAAGATCTGCGACGCGAACATGAACGGCGTCGCGCCGTTGGTGAGCTGGGCGTTGAACGACTCGGGATCGGCGGCGATCGCCTGCACGTAGTCGTGCTTGGCGCCGTCGTCTCCTCCGTCGCCTCCGGATGATCCGCCGGCGCTGCAGGCGGATGCCACGAGCACCGCGCCCGCGAGCGCGGCGGCGATGCCGACACGGCGTCTGGTGAGGTTCAGCACGGGATTGCCTCTCTTGTTGTGCCGGTCGCGGGGGTGCGACCGGGCGGGGGTTGTGGGGTCGTGGGTGCGGATCACGCGCTCAGACGGGTTCGAGGGCCGCCGCGAGGAGCGTCTGGGTGTACGGATGCGACGGTGCGGCGAACACCTCGTCGGTCTCGCCCTCCTCGACGATCTCGCCGGATTTCATGACGTAGACGTAGTCGGCGACCTTGCGCACGACGGGCAGATCGTGCGTGATGAACACGTAGCCGACGTCGAGACGATCCTTGAGGTCGGCCATCACGCGCAGGACCCCGGCCTTCACCGACGCGTCGAGTGCCGAGACGGCCTCGTCGGCGACGATGATGCGCGGCCGCAGCACGATCGCGCGCGCGATGAGCACGCGCTGCCGCTGACCGCCGCTGAGCTCGTGCGGGAATCGGTCGAGGTACCGCTCGGGCGGGTCCATGCCGACGAGCGAGAGCGCCTCGACGACGGCCTCGCGCACCGCCGACCGGCCCTTCGCGATGCCGTGCAGGCGCACGACCTCGCCGATCGCCTGCTCGACGCGCTTGCGGGGGTTGAGGGACCCCGCGGGGTCCTGCAGGACGGCCTGGACGGTGCGCCGGAAGCGCATCCGATCGACGCGCCCCATGCGCGCGAGGTCCTGTCCGTCGATCGTGACCGAGCCGCCGGATGCGGGGATGAGGTCGAGCAGGAGGCGGGCGAGCGTGCTCTTGCCGCTGCCGCTCTCGCCGACGATCGCGACGAACCGGCCCGGCTCCGCCGTGATGCTCGCCTCGCGCACGGCGAGCACGGCCGGTGTGCCGCGGCGGCCGCGGAACTCCTTCGAGACGCGATCAGTCCTGAGCATCGTGGCTCCTCTCGAGCGCGAGTCGCGCGCGCAGGCTTCGGGGCATCGAGTACAGCGGCACGTCGGGCTCGGTGAGGCTGCGCACGCTGCGAAGCAGCGCCTTCGTGTAGTCGTGCCGCGGATCGGCGAGCACGGCGGCGGTCGGCCCCGACTCGACGATGCGCCCGCCGTACATGACGTGGATGCGGTCGGTCATGCCCGCGACGACCGCCAGGTCGTGCGAGATGAGGATGAGCGACGTGCCGAGCTCCGACACGGTCTCGTCGAGCGTGCGCAGCACCCGGGCCTGGACCGTCGCATCGAGGGCGGTCGTCGGCTCGTCGGCGATGATGAGGTCGGGCTCCTTCGCGATCGCGACGGCGATCAGCACTCGCTGGCGCATGCCGCCGCTCAGCTCGTGCGGGAACTGGTTCGCGACGCGCTTGGGCTGGTCGAGGCCCGCGAGGCCGAGGAAGCGCACCACCTCGGACGCGCGAGCCGCGCGGTCGCGACGCGAGATGGCGCCGAGCGACTCCGCGACCTGCGCGCCGACCTTCATCGTCGGGTTCAGGAACGTGAGCGGGTCCTGGAAGATCATCCCGACGCGCTTCGAGCGGATCCGGTTCCAGGCGGATGCCGGGGCTGCCAGCATCTCGCGACCGTCGAAGCGGATCGAGCCTGCGACCCGCACGCGCGGCGAGGTCGGCAGGAGCCCCGCGATCGCGCGACCCGTGACGGACTTGCCCGAGCCCGACTCGCCCACGATTCCCACCCGCTCGCCGAGCCCCACGGTGAACGACACCGACGAGACCGCCTCGACCTCGCTGCGGTCCCCCGTCGGCAGGTGCACCCGCAGGCTGTCGACCTCGAGCAGGGGCTGCGTGTCGGTGCGGTCGCTGTCGGCGACGGCATCCGTGATCGTGGGGGCGCTCACTTGACTCGTCCGATCGTCGGGTTGAGGGCGTCGTTCATGGCGTCGCCGAGGATGTTCACGGCGAGCACGACGAGGAAGATGCACAGGCCGGGGAACAGCGCGAGCCACCACGCCTGCTGCATGTAGGCCTGCGCGGAGTTGAGCAGCGCGCCCCAGCTCGGGCGGTTCGCGTCGCCGATGCCGAGGTACGAGAGCCCCGACTCGACGAGGATCGCGCGGCCGACCGTCATCGTCGTGGCCACGAGCACGGGCGGCATCGCGTTCGGGATCACGTCGGACCAGAGGATGCGCGGGCCCGAGAAGCCGGCCGCCTTCGCCGACTCGACGTAGCCGAGCTTCGTGATGCGCATCGCCTCCGCCCGCACGATCCTCGCGACGCCGGGCCACATCGTGACCCCGAGGATCACGATGATGATCACGACGTTCGAGCCGAGCAGGGCCGCGGCGACGAGAGCGAGCACGAGGCCCGGCAGCACCTGGAAGAACTCCGACACCTTCACGAGCGCGTTGTCCATGAACCCGCCGTAGAAGCCGGCGAGCCCGCCGATGACGAGGCCGAGCGTGAGGCACAGCACCGCGACCGAGAACCCGACGATGAGCGACACCTGGCCGCCGTAGACGACCCGCGCGAGATAATCGCGGCCGAGGTTGTCGGTGCCGAGCCAGTGCTCGCTGCTGGGCGGCAGCAGCTTCGGGTAGATCGCCGACACGGGGTCGCCCACGAAGTACGGGCCGACGAACGAGATGAGGATCAGCACGACGATCAGCGGGAGGAACACCCACACGGAGCGCTTGCGCAGGAACGAGCGCCACGCCGCGTTCCGCCGAGCACCACCGGATGCCGCGACCGCGAGCGTCTCGGTGCCGGCGTCCGGCGACAGCGGCTCTTCGAGGCCGAGCTCGGCCTCGGGCGACGGGGTTGGCTGGACCGTCGTCATTTCACGACCGCCTTCCGGGTGAACTGGGCGCGCAAGCGCGGGTCGACGATGCCGTAGGTGATGTCGGTGAGGATGTTCGCGAGCAGGATCGTGATCGTGAGGAAGATCGCGACCCCCAGCACGACCTGGTTGTCCTGGCGCTGGATCGCATCGACGAACAGAAGCCCCATGCCCGGCCACCCGAACACGCTCTCGACGAGCACCGAGCCGGCCAGGATGAATCCGAGGCTGTAGCCGGCGACGGTCACCATGGGCAGCAGCGCGTTCGGCAGCGCGTGACGCCACAGCACGCGCTGCGACGGGAGGCCCTTCGACCGCGCGGTGTCGATGAAGTCCTGGCCCAGCGACTCGATCATCGACGAGCGCATGATGCGCGTCTTGAACGCGAGCTCGGTCGAGGCCATCGTGATGACGGGCAGCACCATGTAGCGGATGTCGATGCCGTCCTGTCCGTAAGGCGCCTTGCCCTGCGTGGGCAGCCAGCCGAGCTGGATCGAGAACACGATGATCAGGAGCATGCCGAGCCAGAAGTTCGGCACCGAGAAGAGGGCGACCGCTCCGGCCGAGATGCCGCCGTCGAGCCACCGCTTGCGCGTGCGCGCCGCGATCGCGCCCAGCACGATGCCGAGCGTCGTGGAGATGACGAACGCCGGGACGGCGATCGCGAGCGTGTTGCCCGCGCGGTTCAGGATCAGCTCGAGCACGGGCTCGTTCGTCCCGAACGAGTAGCCGAGCTCGCCTCGGAAGACGTTCCCGAGGTAGACCAGGTATCTCTCCCACAGCGGCCGGTCGAGGCCGAATGCGGCGACGATCTGCGCCTCGAACGCCGGCGAGATCGGCACGTCTCCCACGAAGTTCTGGATCGGGTCGCCGGGGGCGATCTCCAGCAGCAGGAAGAGCACCGTCAGCACGACGACGAAGAGGATCAACGACGAGAGGAGCAGCCGTCCGTAATGGATGGCCATCGCTTTCATAGGGCGTCCGTCCCTTCGCGACACGCTCCTCGGTGAGCGCGTCTACCGGGCCCCACGATCACTGCGGGCGACGAGCGCGCTCAACGGCCGCTTCCACACGATGGAAGCTCGCCTCGGGCAACGCGACTTCCGTCGGCCGGAAGGGGCGCGGCATCCGCTCAATGGAAGCCGGCGGATGCATACCTATGGACATTCCCTATGGTCATAGGTAATCTGACAACGGCCGCACTGAAGCGGCGCTACCCGAGAGGAACGGACCTCACAGTGGCCACCATCACCCCCGCCCAGAACAAGGCAGCCGCTCGCGAGCTCGTGAGCGGGTTCTCGCTGGAGATGACCGGGAAGGACGTGCCGGGACTCGAAGAGGCCGCGCACGCGATCCCGCAGGGAACGAAGATCAACGTCACGTTCCTCGGCAATGAGGACCTCGACATGCGGGTGACCGCCGCGAAGGCGGTGAAGGACCTCGGGTTCGTCCCCGTGCCGCACATCTCCGCCCGGCGCCTGAAGAGCCAGGACCAGCTGGAGGAGTTCCTCGGCCGCCTGCAGGAAGTCGGCGCGACCGAGCACGTGTTCGCGGTGGGCGGCGACCCGACCGAGCCGGAGGGCCCGTACCCGGACTCGCTGAGCGTCATCCGCACCGGCCTGCTGCAGAAGTACGGCGTGCGCGAGGTCTCGATCGCCGGCTACCCCGAGGGCCACCCCGACATCAACAACGACGTGCTGTGGCGTCACCTCGAGGACAAGTCCGCCTCCCTCAAGGAGCAGGGCCTGGATGCGGTGATCCTCACCCAGTTCGCCTTCGACACCGACCCGGTGCTCACGTGGATCAAGGGCGTCCGCGACCGCGGCATCGACACGCAGATCCGCATCGGCACCCCGGGCCCGGCCGGCATCAAGCGCCTGCTCGGGTTCGCGCGCCGGTTCGGAATCGGCGCGAACGCGATGATCGTGAAGAAGTACGGGTTCAGCCTGACCAACCTCATGGGCACGGCCGGTCCCGACAAGTTCGTCACCGACCTGTCCGGGCTGCTGGCCGACGCCTCGGCGGGCTCAGCGACCGGTTACGGTGACGTGAAGCTG
>NZ_DASRXZ010000082.1:0-3161 GCF_035687345.1 Microbacterium sp. | reverse complement strand
TCACGGGTGCGCGAAGAGACGGGGCTCACGTGCTCGGTCGGCGTGGCCGCGACCAAACACGTCGCGAAGATGGCGTCGACGCTCGCGAAGCCCGACGGGCTGCTCATCGTGGCGGAGGCCGACACACAGGAGTTCCTGCGCGGGCAGCCGGTGCGCGCGCTGTGGGGAATCGGACCGAAGGCGGGCGAGGCCCTCGCGAACCGCGGCATCCACACGGTCGCCGACGTGCTCGACAGCCCCATGCCGGTGCTCGAGCGAGCGCTCGGTCACGCGATGGCGGATCGGGTCTGGCACCTCGCGCGGGGGATCGACCCGCGCGGCGTCGAGACCGAGCGTGTCGAGAAGAGCGTCGGGCATGAGGAGACCTTCCACACCGACATCAGCGACACCGCCGTGCTGAAGAGCGAGCTGCGGCGCCTCTCGGATCGCGTCGGGCGGCGCCTGCGCAGCAACGGCTGGGAGGCGTCGACCATCTCGATCAAGGTGCGGTTCGCCGACTTCACGACGATCACCCGCTCGCACACGCTGTCCGAGCCGACGTCGGTCAGCCAGCGCATCGGCGATGCCGCTCTCGAACTGTTCGACGCCGTCGATCGGGTCATGGCGATCCGTCTTGTGGGAGTGCGCGCCGAGAAGCTACGGCACGCGGGATCGACGGCCCTCGGGCTCTGGGACGACGACGAGGATTGGCGCCGCGTCGAGGGCGCCCTCGACGGCGCGACGGAGAAGTTCGGGCGCGGGGTGATCACGCGAGCGAACCTTCTCCGGCGTGCGCGCGGCGGTGCGGGACTGCCGTCCCACCACAATCCGGGAAGCCTCGAGGTCGAGTGACCGGCGGGGGTGGGTTCGACGGGCTCGCCCCCTCGTCACGGACCACCCGCGACCGGTACCGTGGGGTCATGCCCAACATCGCACTCGAGCTCGGCAAGCAGTCCGCGTCGTTCGGCGTGAAGAGCGCCTACGGCGAGGAAGTGGAGGTCGACGGCGTCCGGATGATCCCCGTCGCACTGACGTGGTCAGGATTCGGCGGCGGTTCCGACGAAGCCGGCAACGGAGGAGGCGGCGGCGGTGGCTGGGCGATCCCGGTGGGCGCCTACATCCGCAAGGGCGACGACCTGCGCTTCGAGCCGAACCTCGTGTCACTTCTGGCGGTCGCGATCCCGTTCATGTGGGTCGCCGGACGCGCGCTCAGCCGTGTCATCCGCTTCCTCAAGAAGTAAGCCGGACCCTGTCGCCGCCGCGCTCGACGCGGCCGCGACGGCCGTGCTCGACGCGATCGTCTCGCTCGCCGCCGCGAACCCGGTGGTCCTCATCGACGGGCGCAGCGGAGCGGGGAAGACGAGCCTCGCGAGTGCGCTCGTACGACGCTGGCCGTTGCGCGGGCGCGTGCAGTCCATGGCGCTCGACTCCGTGTACCCCGGTTGGGACGGGCTCGACGCCGGCGTGCGCACCGCGACGGACCTCGTGCTCATCCCGCACGCGCGCGGCATGGTCGGCGTGTGGCAGCGGTGGGACTGGAACGACGAGTCGTGGGCCGAAGCGCACGCCGTCGACCCGTCGCTGCCGCTCATCGTGGAGGGTGTGGGACTGTTGAACAGCGAGACGGCGCGGCTCGGCGACATCCGCGTGTGGCTGGACTCACCGGCGGCCTCGCGCCGTGAGCGGGCGCTCGCGCGCGACGGCGACGCCTACCGGCCGCACTGGGAGCGGTGGGCGCGCCAGGAGGACGTGCACGTCACGCGCGACGAGCCGAATCGCCACGCGACCCACGTCTTCGCGGTCCCGTAGGCGTCCGACGGCCGTCGGGGCAGCGGGAGCGGGTCCTGGTCAGTCGCCCGACACGGCGCGGACGAGTCCGTCGAGGCGGTAGCCGAGCCAGTCGTACACACCGAACCGCGGGTCCTCGTCGTCGTGGTCATCCTCCGACCGGATGCCCAGCCGCGACGCGAGCACGAGCCGGATCGCGGCGAGGGCGCGCAGCCATGCGTTCACGGTCTCGGGATCGAGCGGGATCGTGACGGTGTCGGTGAGGTCGCCGGTCTCGTCGACGAGGTCACCCTCCTCGCCCTCCTCGAGCGGGTGCGGGTCGTCGATCGCCGGACGCAGCGACTCGATCACCGCGGCGGCGTCGCTCCGGCGACGCGAGAGCAGGTCGCTCTCGGTGACGGCGCGGAACTCGCGCGCGGCATCCGGATCCTCCTCGTACGCGTCGGGGACAAGACGCGCGACGGCGGGGTCGTCCGCCGCCTGCTCGGTCGAGTCGAGCAGTTCGTCGAACTGCCTCACAAGTCCCGCGAGGTGCAGCGCCTCGAGGCGCGTGAGCTCGAGGACCACGGTGCGGTCGGGGGTCATTCCGGGGCCTTCCTGATCGTGGCCCACAGGCCGTAGTCGTGCATCGCCTGCGCGTGCAGCTCCATCTGCTCGCGCGGACCCTCGGCCACGACCGCGTGGCCCTCGTGGTGCACCGCGAGCATGAGCCGTTCGGCCTTCGCCCGAGAGAAGCCGAAGTACTCCTGGAACACGTGCACGACGTAGCTCATGAGGTTCACGGGGTCGTTCCACACGACCGTCTGCCACGGCCGATCGGGCGTCGATGCGATGTCGAGGTCGAGGTCGCGATCGAGGTCGGGCAGCGAGAGCGTCGACGAAGCCATCACGCCCACCCCAATTCGTGCAGTCGGTCGTCGTCGATGCCGTAGAAGTGCGCGATCTCGTGGACGAGGGTCGTGTGGATCTCGTCGCGCAGCTCTTCCTCGTCTTCGCATGCGTGGAGGTGCGGCTCGCGGTACACGATGATGCGGTCGGGCAGCTCGCCGAGTCCGTACCGGTCGCGTTCGGTCAGGGCGAGTCCGTCGTACAGCCCGAAGAGGTCGAGGCTGCCGTCCTCGGGCCGATCCTCGACCACGAACACGACGTTGTCGAGCCCCTCGACCATGTCGTCGGGGAGTCGGTCGAGTTCGTCGACGACGAGTCGCTCGAACGCCTCTGCGCCCATCTCGATCATGCAGAACCGCCCGTGGGGTGGAACGGCCCCTCCTTGGGGTGAGTAACGGGACTTGAACCCGCGACCCCCTGGACCACAACCAGGTGCTCTACCAACTGAGCTATACCCACCATGTCTCCCGCGCGAGCGGGCAACCAGACAATTCTGTCATATTCCC
>NZ_DASRXZ010000081.1:0-14841 GCF_035687345.1 Microbacterium sp. | reverse complement strand
AGCATCCGGTCGGCCAGCGTCGACTTGCCGTGGTCGATGTGGGCGATGATGCAGAAGTTGCGGATCAGCTCAGGAGGGGTCGCGGACGGCTCGAGAGGCTTCAGGGCGCGCGGTGACATGTCCCGTCGATTCTACGTGGGCAGGTCCTGACCGATGGCCGAGGGCCGTGACGGATGCCGCGGGCCGATGCGCAGGCGGGATTCTGGCACAGTCCCACGGATGCCGCGACCGCTGCCGCGCACCGCATAACCTGATTCGCATGGTCGTGCAGGTCGTGCTGGTGCACGGCATCCGCACGTCCGCGACCATGTGGCGCGCGCAGCTCGAGTACCTCACCGAGCGCGGCAATCCTGTGACCGCGGTGGACCTCCCCGGGCACGGCTCGCGCATGTCGGAGCTGTTCACGATCGATTCCGCCTTCGAGACGATCGACAAGGCGGTGCGCGACGCCGCCGAGCGCGGCCCCGTGCTGCTCGTCGGGCACTCGATGGGCGGGCTTCTCTCGATCGAATACGCCGGTGCGGAGGATCCGCCTCCGGTCGCGGGGTTCATCGCGGCGTCGTGCACGGCGATCCCCCGCGGTGTGGGCCTCACGACGTACCGCCTGCTCGCACGGGGGTTCGACCGGCTGCCCGGACGCGGTCAGCGCATCGCCGACCTCGTGCTCGATCGCACCCTGCCGCCCGAGACGCGGATGGACTTCGGCGCCGGCGGTTACGCGTACGACGCGCAGGACGTCGCTCTGCGCAGTCTGTCGGTGCTCGACCTGCTCGCAGCGCTGCACCGCATCGAGGTGCCGCTGTGGTTCGTCAACGGCCAGTACGACCAGCTGCGGGTGAACGAGCGACTCTTCACGCGCGTCGCGCAGCATGCCGAGCTGATCGTGATCCCCCGCACGAGCCACCTCGTGACGGCGATGAGACCCCGCGTGTTCAACGCGATCCTCAACCTGGCCCTCACCACGCTCGAGCACCGGCAGTCATAGGAGCGGCGCGAGACCTGGTAGACTCACTGTTTGGCTTGCGTGTGGGTTCATCCCTCACGACCGCCGTGCGGCATCCCTCTCCTGCCACCCGGCACTCCATCGAAATCCTCTGAACGAAAGAACGTCGACACGTGGCGAACATCAAGTCGCAGATCAAGCGCAACAAGACCAACGAGAAGGCGCGTGAGCGCAACAAGGCCGTGAAGAGCGAGCTGAAGACCCTCGTGCGTCACACCCGCGAGGCCGTCGCGGCGGGCGACAAGGCCGCCGCCGAGAAGTCGCTCAAGGTGGCGACCCGCAAGCTCGACAAGGCCGTCAGCAAGGGCGTCATCCACAAGAACCAGGCCGCCAACCGCAAGTCGGCGATCGCCAAGCAGGTTGCGTCGCTCTGATCTGAGCAGCTTCGAGAAGGCCCGTCCCCGAGGGGGCGGGCCTTTTCCGTGCGTGCGCTCGCGGGTGTTCGCGGGCCCACTCCGCGCGTGCGCGCTCAGGAGCCGTAGGGTGCTCGCGTCGCGATCACGGTCACGAGGCGTTCGAGCGCGAACACCGGATCGCGCGAAGCGCCCTTGGCATCGGCATCCGCCTGGGCCGCCGCCATGATCGCCATCCCGAGCGACGCCTCGTTCCAACCGGAGAGGTCACGCCGCGCCCGCTCGACCTGCCAGTCCTTGAGTCCGAGGCGGGCCGCGAGGGCCTGGGCCGGTTCTCGGCTGCCGGCGACGCGCGCCATCGTGCGCAGCTTGGACGCGATCGCTGCGACAAGAGGCACGGGATCGGCTCCTGACGCGAGCGCGTGCCGCAGAGCGATGAGCGCGTCGCCGTAGCGACCCGCGATCGCGGTGTCGGCGACGGTGAACGCGGACGTCTCGACGCGGCCGCCGTAGTACCGCTCGACGACCTGCTCGTTCACATCGCCCGGCACGTCGCTGATGAGCTGCTGGCACGCGGCCGCGAGCTCGGTGAGATCGTCGGCGAACGCCGACACGAGCGCCCGGAGAGCGGCAGGCGCGATGCGCTTGCGGGCGGCCGCGAACTCCTCGGCGGCGAAGTCGAAGCGGTCGGAGTCGCGCTTGATCGCGGGGCAGGCGACCTCGACACCCGCGCCCTCGCCCGCACGGATAGCGTCGAGGAGCTTCTTGCCGCGCACGGTCGCGCCCGTGTGGCGCAAGATGACCGTCGCTCCCTCTTGGGGCGCCGCGAGGTACGCGAGCGCCTCGGTGAGGAATGCGTCGGAGCACTTCTCGACCCCCGACACGCGCACGAGGCGCGGCTCGCCGAACAGGGAGGGCGACGTCACCGCGAGCAGCGTTCCCGGAGCGTAGTCGTCGGCTCGCAGGTCGGACACCTCGAGGCTCGGATCCTCGGCGCGAAGGTAGTCGCGCACGCCCGCGATCGCGCGCTCGGCGCACACCTCTTCGGGACCCGACACGAGCACGATCGGGGCAGGCTGAGGATCGCGCCACGAGAGCTGCGGGATCGCTGAGCGCGTCGCTCCTCCACGGCCGCCGCCACGCCCGCGCGACGACGAGGACCGGCCCGCCGGGGTGCTTCGAGCCGCTGCCATGCCGACCAGCCTACCGACCGGGTCGGACGCGTCCGGCGGCCCGCGCCGCCCGGCTCGGCGGACGCGGCGAGACTGATGACCGAATCAGCTTCGGCTGACGATCAGGTATCTCTCGTCGTTGATCGGGCCGCCCCAGTACGACGGGTGATCGAGCGCACGGAACTCCACGTCCTGCCGCTGGTCGCGGACGATTCGGAGGCACTCCTGGGCGGTCAGCCCGGCTCCGGTGTGCCAGCGTCCTTCGACGAGGATCAGCACTCCCGTCGGCGTGAGGAGCTCGATCCACTTCTCCAGGGCCACCGCAGGATCGGGCATCGCCCACAGCACATGGCGCGAGAGGACGACGTCGAACGTTCTCGGACGGAGCGGAGGGTCGGCCGCATCCGCCACGATGAAGTCGGGCTGTGGGTGCGCTCGCCCGACTTTCGCACGGGCGCGGCGAATCATCTCGGGCGAGAAGTCGACGCCCGTCACGAGGTGCCCGCCCTCCTCGGCGAGCAGAAGGGACAGCGTGCCGGTGCCACACCCGAGGTCCGCCACCCGGAGCCCTCGACGATCCAGGAGGGGAAGCAGCAAGTCCGCCCACGCGCGGCGGACCTCCGGGACGCGCAGTCCATGGTCAGCCGCGTCGTCGAAGGTCTCCGCTTCGGCGTCCCACAGCGATCTCGAGTCTTGAGGCATCCGCCCATACTCGCACCAACCGCGGACGCGCAGGCGGGCTGCGGGCACCGCCCACGCCGGCATCCTGCGCCGGCGCGCGTTCACGCCACAGCATGACGCGCCCGCCCTCCTCCCACACGGCGACGAGCCCGTCTCGATCCGTGCGCCCCACTTTCGTGCCCAGCCCCTCGAGCACGGCGAGCGTCTCGGCTCGTGGGTGTCCGAAGGGGTTGTCGGCGCCGACCATCACGACGCCCACCGCGGGCCTCGCCAGCTCGTAGATTCCGGGTTCCTGGTCGGCACTGCCATGGTGGGCGACCTTGACCAGCGCGTAGGGCGGGGCGAGTGACCCGCATGCAAGGAGCGCTCGCTGCGGCGACGCGGAGAGGTCTCCGAGCAGCAATGACGCCGGGATCCCTCCCCCGCGCACATCGAGCACGACGCTCGCGTCGTTGCCCGAGGGGAACGCCCGACTGTCGGCGCGCGGCCACAGCACGCGCCAGTGTGCTCCGCCGAGGGAGCCCGCCATTCCGGCCGTGGCTGCGACGATGCGGGATCCCGCCGCGTCGAGCCGGTCGAGAAGGTCTTCGTCGGACGCGGAAGACGGAGGCCCGTGGAGCGTCATGTCGACGCGGTCGATCACCGCATCCGCTCCCGCGGCGTGATCGAGGTCGAAGTGCGTGAGCACGAGAAGGTCGATGCGATCGACACCGGCCCTCGCCAGGCACGCGCTGAGCGCCGTGGGGTCCGGCCCCGCGTCGACGAGCGCAACGGCTCCCAACGAGCGCAACAGCAGCGCATCGCCTTGACCGACGTCGCACGCGATGACACTCCAGGTCGACGGGATCGTCCAGCGACCGGCGACACCGGCGAGGGCGGCTGCGCCCGCGGCGACTCCGACGGTCACCGCCACGAACGCGCCGGCGACCATGCGCGTGCGGCGTGCGCGACCCGACAGCCCGATGAGCAGTCCGACCGCGGCGCCCAGCGCGGCGAGCGTCGCGAACCCGGGCAGCCCCTCGAGCCACGGCAGTTGCCCGCCGGGCAGCGCTGCGAACGTCATCGCCGTGCCCGCTATCCACGCGCCCGGCAGCCACGCGATCGCCGCGAGCCCGTACGCGAGGAGCGGCACGGGCGCCGCGAGGCACGCGAGCAGCCCGACGATCGTCGCCGGGCCTGCGGCCGGCGCCGCGAGGAGATTGGCGATCACGCCGTACAGCGGCACGGACGGCGCGATGAGCGCGAGCAGCGGGCCGCACGCGAGCTGCGCTGCGAGCGGCACCGAGAGCGCGAGTGCCAGCGCGCGGGGCATCCACCGGCTGAGGCCTTTCGCGAGCGGACGCGCGAAGAGCAGCAGAGATCCCGTCGCCGCGGCCGAGAGGGCGAACCCGAGCGAAGTCGAAAGCCAGGGGTCGGCGACGACGAGCACCGCGACGGCGAGACACAGCAGCGAGAACCCGTGCCCGCTCCGACCGAGCGCGACCCCGAGCATCGCGAGGGCCGCCATCACTCCGGCGCGGACGACGCTGGGTTCGGGCGTGACCAGCACGACGAAGCCGCCGAGCGCTGCGAGGGCGACGGCGACACGGATGCCGCGCGACGCGCCGCACAGAGCGGCGATCCAGAACGCGATCCCGACCACGAGCGCGCAGTTTGCGCCCGACACCGCCGTCAGGTGCGAGAGCGACGAGGACTTCATCGCGGTGTCGAGCTCGGCAGAGACCAGCGACGTATCGCCTACGGCAAGCCCGGGGACGAGCTCGGACCCCGGCGCAGGAAGGTCCCGCGCCGCAGACACCAGCCCACGCCGCAGCGCTCCTCCGGCGCCTACGACCCCTGACGCGCCTTCGACGACCTCGACCTCGCGTGCCGTCAACACCAACACGGCACGGTCCCCCGGCGATCCGTCGCGGACGGTGCCGGGTGCGACGATGTGCGCCCCGACATCGAGCGGCGCGGCGCCCGAGACATCCGCGGGGTCGACGCGGATCGTCACGTCGGTCGACGCCTCCCGTGTCTCCGGCCCCGCCGACACGCGCGATGCCACCGCGTCGAACGTCACCCGCCCGTCGGCACGACGCTCGACCTTCCCCGTCACCACCGCCTCGGCCGACACCGCGCGGCCGCCGTCGAGACCGAGCGAGGCCGCGTCACTTCGCGCGGGCAGTGCGAACGCCACGTGCGACGCGGCCGCAGCAGCGGCCACGAGCGCGAGTACCGCGACGACGGCCCAGCGCGCGGCATCCGTGCTGCGTCGCCGTCGACGCGCCGTCCGCACCAACAAGACGAGCAGCGCGAACGCCGCGACCCACGATCCGAGCGCGACCCAGCCCGCCGTCACGGGCACCGTCGTGCTCAGACCGGCGACCGCCCACGCTCCCGCCGCCACCGGAGCGAGCCGCACGTTCCTCCAGCCGGTCGACACGATCACACCGCCACGAGGTCGCGAAGCGCCTCGAGCATCTTGTCGCCGATACCCGGTACCGCCAGCAGGTCTTCGACGCTCGTGAAGCGTCCGTTCGCGTCGCGCCAATCGAGGATGCGCTGCGCCATCGCCGGACCGATGCGCGGCAGCGATTCGAGCTCGGACGCCGACGCGGTGTTGAGGTTGATCCGCCCATCGCCCGATGCCCCGGTTCCCCCGGAGGGCACCTCCTCCCCCACACGCGGAACGACGAGTTGCTCGCCGTCGCTGAGCGGCCGCGCGAGATTCACCGCCTCCTCGTCCGCACCCTCGGCAAACCCGCCCGCCGCCGCGATGACGTCGACGACTCGCGCGCCGGCATCGAGTCGGTACAGTCCGGGCGCGACCACGGCTCCCGCGACGTGCACATAGACGGATGCGGCGGGCGCGGCATCCGTCGTCTCACCGTCCAACGGGTCGACGGTCACCGCCTCGACCGGCGAGGCCGCACCGCGCACGATGCCGATGCCCACCGTGATCGCGAGCGCTGCGATCACGAGCACGATCGCGGCACCGACGCCGAGCCGACGACGGTTCGGAAGCGTCGGTGGGTCGTGCTCTGGAACGGACACGCCATGAAGCTAGAAGCCGTCGCGCGCGCGAGGGAACGCCGTCGTGCGAACCGTGCACGACTTCGCCGCGGGAACGGCTTGGGGAGGACTCGCCGACTCACCAGAACTCGGGAAACGCGCACGAAACGGACAGGTCACCGCGACGACCCGCGGCTGTGTCATGGTGGTCTGCGACGAGAAGGAGCGTCGATGACAACGGGTCGGGATCTGCTGGTGCTGCATGTTCGGGATGAGCGTCCGCACGCGCCCGACTACCAGCGGCTGCTCGACGAGCTCAACATCGCCGCGATGCGTGCGCTCACCGACGCGGGGTGGGTGCCCACTCTCCTCGCGGTCGCCCGGCGGGACCCCCGCGAGGTGCTCGACCGCGCCCGTGACGCCGACGCCGTCGTGATCATGGGCGGCGAAGATGTCGACCCCCGTCTGTACGGCGGCGCGCTCACCTACCCCGACAGCGGGCAGCACGAGCCCGAAGCCGACCGCACGATGATCGCGGTCATCCGACAATCGCTCGACCGCCGCACACCGCTGCTCGGCATCTGCCGCGGGCATCAGCTCATCAACGTCGCCCTCGGCGGCACCCTCATCGAGCACATGACCGGCCACCGGGATACGGGGCCGAGTCACTTCGTGCGAACCCGCGTCGACGTCGCTGCCGACGAGCCCGACCCCGTGGCGTTCGCCGTCGGTGACGACGCACGGTGCTCGCACCACCAGGCTGTGCGGGCGCTCGGCGACGGCCTTCGTGTCGTCGCGCGCGCCGATGACGGCACGATCGAGGCGATCGCACACCGCGACGCGCCGATGTTCGGAGTGCAGTGGCACCCCGAACATCCCGAGGTGGCGGGCGGCCAGCTCGGGAGGCTGCTCGACCACTGCGTCGACCGGGCGACGGCGACCGTCTGACCCGAGGTCTGCGTCAGTGCGTGCTGAAGCTCACGACCCTGGGCGGACGCACGACGGCGCGTGTGATCTCACGACCCGCGAGCGAGCGCTGGACCTTCTCGTTCTCGCGTGCGAGCGCTTCGAGTTCGTCGGCGCCGATGCGTGCCGACACGTCGATCGTCGCGCGCACCTTGCCGTCGATCTGCACGACCGCCTTGACGGTCTCCTCGACGAGGAGCGTCGGGTCGGGGTGGCGCCACGGCACGAGGCCCACGAACGGCTCGTGACCCAGCAGCTCCCACATCTCCTCGGCGGTGTGCGGCGCGAACAGGTCGAGGATCATCGCGGTGACCTCAGCGGCTTCGCGCACGGCCGGGTCGGCGGGACCCGCGCCGGTGTCGATCGTCTTGCGGATCGCGTTGACCAGCTCCATGAGACGAGCCACGACGACGTTGAACTTCGTCTGCTCGATCAGGCCCGGGGCATCCGCGAGCAGTCGATGCGTCACGCGACGCAGGGCCTGGTCGCCCTCGGCCCACACGACGTCGGGATCGCTCGTGACGTCGGCGGCCACGCGCAGCGCGCGAGCGAGGAACTTCTGCGCACCCGTGGTCGAGACGTCCGCCCAGTCGATGTCGTCTTCGACCGGGCCCGCGAACGCGATGGCTGTGCGCACCGCGTCGGCGCCGGGGTCGATCATGCTCGACGCGAACTCGACGAGGTTGCCCTTGCTCTTGGACATCTTCGAGCCGCCGAGCAGCACCATGCCCTGGTTGATGAGGTTCGAGAAGGGCTCGGTGAAGTCGATGTAGCCCATGTCGTACAGCGCCTTCGTGATGAACCGCGCGTACAGCAGGTGCAGGATCGCGTGCTCGACGCCGCCGATGTAGTAGTCGACGGGAGCCCACTTGGCGGCCTCGGCCGACGAGAACGCCTCGTTCGGGTCGTTCGGCGACAGGAACCGCAGGAAGTACCACGAGCTGTCGACGAACGTGTCCATGGTGTCGGGGTCGCGCAGCGCCGGCTCGCCCGTCTCGGGGTCGACCGTGTTCATCCACTCGGTCGCGGCACCCAGCGGCGAGGTGCCCTTGGGCGCGAGGTCGAGACCCTTCGCGTCGGGCAGCGTGAGGGGCAGCTGGTCGTCGGGGACCGGCACGATGCGGCCGTCCTTCGTGTGGATCATGGGGATCGGCGTGCCCCAGAAACGCTGACGCGAGATCAGCCAGTCGCGCAGGCGGTACGACTTCGCGGCGCGGCCGACGCCCTTCGCCTCGAGCTCCTCGATCACGCGCGCGATCGCGTTGCGCTTGCTCAGCCCGTCGAGCGAGCCCGAGTTGATCATGCGGCCCTCGCCCGTCAGAGCGATGCCGGTCTTCTCGGGGTGGATGTCGGCCAGCGACGCCTCTTCGACGGCCGACTCGAGCGGCACGCCGTTCTCGTCGGTCGGGATCACGGGGATCGCACCCGTGACCGGCGCTGTCGTGTCGACGACGACCTTGATCGGCAGGCCGAAGGCGCGCGCGAAGTCGAGGTCGCGCTGGTCGTGCGCGGGCACGGCCATGACCGCGCCGTGGCCGTAGTCGGCAAGCACATAGTCGGCGGCCCAGATCGGCAGCCGCTCCCCGTTGATCGGGTTGATCGCGTAGCGCTCCAGGAACACGCCGGTCTTGGGCCGGTCGGTGTTCTGGCGCTCGATCTCGCTCTCGCGCCCGACGGTGTCGAGGTAGTCCTGGAAGCGCATGCGAACTTCGGCGGATGCCCCGGCGGCCAGCTCGGCGGCGAGGTCGCTGTCGGGGGCGACGACGAAGAACGTCGCGCCGTGCAGCGTGTCGGGGCGCGTCGAGAAGACGGTGACCTTCTCATCGCGGCCCTCGATCTCGAAGTCGATGTCGGCGCCGACCGAGCGGCCGATCCAGTTGCGCTGCATCCGGATGACCTTCTGCGGCCAGGAGCCCTCGAGCTGGTTCAGGTCGTCGAGCAGACGGTCGGCGTACTCCGTGATCTTGAAGTACCACTGCGTCAGCTTCTTCTTGATGACCTCGGCGCCGCAGCGCTCGCAGCGGCCGTCGACGACCTGCTCGTTCGCGAGCACCGTCTGGTCGTTCGGGCACCAGTTGACCGGGCTGTCCTTGCGATAAGCCAGGCCGCGCTCGTACAGGCGCTGGAACAGCCACTGGTTCCAGCGGTAGTACTCGGGGTCGCTCGTGTGCAGGATGCGCGACCAGTCGTACGACGAGCCGTACTCGCGGAAGCTCTTCTTGTGCTGCGCGATGTTCGCGTAGGTCCACTCGCGCGGGTCGGCGCCGCGCTGGATCGCGGCGTTCTCTGCCGGGAGGCCGAACGAGTCCCACCCGATCGGGTTCAGCACGTTGTAGCCGCGGTGACGCCAGAAGCGCGCGACGATGTCGACGTAGGCGTAGCTCTCGGCGTGGCCCATGTGCAGGTCGCCCGACGGGTACGGGAACATTCCGAGCACGTACTTGCGCGGGCGGGTGTCGTCGTCGCCGCCGGCGCGGAACGGGTCGGCCGCCTCCCAGCGAGCCTGCCACTTCTGCTGGATCGCGTACGGGTCGAACGCACCGCCACCGGCATGCGCGGCGGTGTCGGGAGGAAGGGTCTGAGACACGGGTGATGCCAATCCTGGTATGTCTGGGCGCGCGCGAAGTCGCGGAATATCCAGGTTACCGGAGAGACCGGCACCGCTTCCCAGGTGCGAGCCGCACCGGACTCACCACCCGGGCGGGAGCGTGGCTCCGATCGCGGCGAGCGGCGCCCGCGCCTTGATGCCGACCTCGGCGACCTCGGCGGGCGGATCCGAACGCCACGTGATGCCGCCGCCCGCCCCGACGTACGCACCGTTCGCGTGAGCGACGATCGACCGGATCACCATGGCGAGGTCGAGCGCCCCGTCGCCGCCGACCCATCCGAAGCATCCGGAGAACACGCCGCGCGGACCGCGCTCGAGCTCGTGCAGGATCGTCATGGCCGACAGCTTCGGGGCACCGGTCATGCTGCCCGCCGGGAACGCCGCGTCGAGCAGCCCGCCGAGCGTCGTACCGGGGAGCAGGCGCCCCGACACGGTGCTCACGAGCTGGTGCACCGCCGGATACGACTCGACCTCGAGCAGGCCGTCGACACCTACGGACCCCGGCTCGCACACGCGCGACAGATCGTTGCGCATGAGATCGACGATCATGACGTTCTCGGCGCGCTCCTTCTCGTTCGCGCGCAGCTCCGCCGCGAGCGCGGCGTCCTCGTCGGGCGTCGCCCCGCGCGGCCGTGTGCCCTTGATGGGCTTCGTCCGCACGGTTCCGCCGCCCACCTCGAGGAACTGCTCCGGACTCGCGCTCGCAAGCGCCACTCCACCGACCCGGATGAACCCGCCGTGGTGCGAGGGCGTCGCCGTGCGCAGCCGGCGGTAGGCGGCGACCGCGTCCACCGGCCGATCGAGCGTGAACCGCGTCGTGAGGCACAGCTGGTAGGCATCGCCCTCGCGGATGTGGTCGCGGCACCGCTCGACGAGCCCCGCGTACTCGTCGGGGCGATGGCGTGCGGATGCCTCGACCGCCGTCGGCGGCGGGGGGACCGGATGCGGCGGCACAGCGCCGCGGGCGAGCGATGCGAGGGCCGCGGCATCCGCCTCTTCTCCCACCGCCCATACGCGCCGGGTCGCGTGGTCGAACGCCAGGAACGATTCCGCGCGCAGCCACGCGGCCTGCGGCACGGCCGCGTCGGGCTCCGCGGCGGGTGCACCGGCGCGAGCCGCCGCGTCCTCGTACGACAGCCAGCCGACCCAACCGCCGCGGAACGGCACTCCGACGATCTCGTCGGTCGTCGGCCCGCCGAGCGCGACTTCGCGGACGGAGTCCGGATGCTCCTCCCGCCGCCCCGTGCCGAGGAAGCTCCAGCCCGCGGTCGCCGTGGGGCCCGCGTCGAGCCAGAAGACGTCGTCGGCGCCGTCGGCGAGTGCGCAGAACACCGCCTCGGGATCGACCCAGGCGTCGAGCGGGACGGCTGGGTACTCCTTCGACACGCGTTCTAGGTTACGGCGACGGGAGGGACCGCCGACGGCCGCGCCGGCGACGCGGACCTCGCGGGGATCTCTCCGCGAACTCACATAAGCGCGTCCGCGATCCCCCGTAGTCTCGTCCCGTGAACGAGTTTCTGACGTGGCTGCTCGACATCGTGCAGAGCGTCGATCCCGTCTTGCGGACCTTCCTCGCCGGCCTCGCGATCATGCTCGAGACCAGCGTGCTGATCGGCCTCTTCGTTCCCGGCGACACCGTCGTCATCGTCGCCGCGACGGCCGTGGGCTCCCCCCTCGAGGCCGCCCTCCTCATCATCACGGTCGTGATCGGCGCGCTCATCGGCGAGAGCATCGGCTTCTGGCTCGGACGCGTGCTGGGGCCCGCGATCCGGCATTCGCGCCTCGGGAGACGCATCGGCGAGCCCAACTGGGAGCGCTCCGAGCGTTATCTGCAGCGCCGCGGCGGACCGGCGATCTTCCTCTCGCGGTTCCTGCCGGTTCTCCACTCGCTCGTTCCGCTCACCGTGGGCATGAGCGGCTACCGCTACGGCCGTTTCCTCGCGTGGACGGCGCCCGCGTGCGTGGTGTGGGCGGTGCTGTACGTGTCGGTCGCTGCATCGGCGGCCGGTACGTATCGCAGCCTCGCCGACAAGCTGCACTTCGCGGGCTACATCTTCGTCGGCGTCATCGTCCTCTTCCTCGCGCTCGTCCTCATCGCGAAGAAGGTCATCGAGCGGATCGAGCGTCGTCACCTCGACGGCGATGAGACGGCGGATGCGGCATCCGAAGACGCCGACGACGACGCTCTCGCCGACCTCGAGGACGACCGCGACGCCGTCCTGCGTGCAGAAGGCTTCGAGGAGGACGTGAAAGACTGAGGGGATGCCCGAGATCGCCACCCCTGCCCCCGAGACGAAGGTCTTGTGGCTCGCGCGACTCGAGTATCGCTTCCACGCGTGGCGTGAGCGCCGTGCCCGCAAGCGCGGGCACCTGCCCACCGTGATGCCGTTCCCCGGCTACGGCGGGCCCGATTGGGTGCGCGTCGTCGGGCGCGTGATGATCGTCCCCCCGGTCAAGCGAACCGAGTCCGGCGAGTACGCGAGCGTGCGCGGCTGGCGCAGCTTCGTCGCGGTTCCGATCGGCTTCGCACAGGTCACCGTCACGATCGGCGACGTGTCGCACGAGGTGGTCGCCGACCGCGGCGGCGTCATCGACACCGTGCTGCCCGCGACGCTCGAGCCGGGCTGGCAGACCGTCAGGATGTCGGTCGAGGGCCAGGAGCCGGTCGAGTCCCGCGTCTTCATCGTCGGCCCCGACGTGCGGTTCGGCGTCGTGTCCGATGTGGACGACACCGTCATGGTGACAGCGCTCCCCCGCCCGCTCGTCGCGGCCTGGAACTCGTTCGTCGTCGACGAGCACGCGCGCCAGCCCGTCGCAGGCATGGCGGTGCTGCTCGAACGCATCGTGCGCGAGAATCCGGGTGCACCGGTCGTGTACCTGTCCACCGGTGCGTGGAACATCGCGCCGACGCTCACGAGGTTCCTCACGCGTCACCTCTTCCCCCCCGGCGCGATCCTGCTGACCGACTGGGGGCCGACGCACGATCGGTGGTTCCGCAGCGGCAAGGCCCACAAGGCGTCGAACCTGCGGCGCCTCGCATCCGAGTTCCCGCACGTGAGGTGGCTGCTCATCGGCGACGACGGTCAGCACGACGACGAGCTCTACACGACGTTCACGAGCGAGCACCCGGGCCATGTGGTCGCCGTCGCGATCCGCCGCCTCTCCCCCGCCGAGGCCGTGCTCGCGGGTGGTCGCACGGTGGTCGACGACCACTCGGCCGCCGACGTCCCGTGGGTGACGGGTGCCGACGGTGCCGAGCTGCTGGAGCGCCTCGAGGGAGTCGGCGTCGTCGAGCGCTGACCGCGGAGATCCCGACGTCGGATGCCCCGCGTAGGCTGGCCGCATGTGCGGACGTTTCGTCGTGGCCGAAGTCGGATCCGAGCTCGTCGGCGTGCTGCGGGTCGACGTCGAGAGCGACGACCTGCCCGAGCCGTCGTACAACATCGCGCCCACGAGCCGCGTCGCGATCGTGCTCGACTCCGCGAAGACCGACCCGCCGACCCGGCGCCTCGAACCCGCGCGGTGGGGGCTCGTCCCCGCGTGGGCGAAGGACCTCTCGATCGGCGCACGCGCGTTCAACGCCCGGTCCGAGGAGCTCGAAGACAAGCCGATGTTCCGCCGAGCGCTCGAGAAGCGGCGCGCGATCGTGCCGGCATCCGGCTATTACGAGTGGAAGAAGGTGGGCGACCGGAAGATCCCCCACTACATCCACCCGGCCGACGGATCGCCGCTGTTCTTCGCGGGACTCTACGAGTGGTGGAAAGACCCGGCCAAGCCCGACGACGACCCCGACAAGTGGGTGCTGAGCTTCACGATCCTCACGCGCGACTCGATCGGCAGCCTCGGATCCATCCACGACCGCATGCCGCTGTTCCTCGACGTCGACCACGCTGACGCGTGGCTCGACACCGCTACCGACAACGTGCGCGACGTCCTCGACGCCGCGATCGACGCCGCCCCGGCGGTCGCCGACACGCTCGACAACTACGTCGTGAGCAAGGCCGTGGGGAATGTGCGCAACAACTATCCCGAGCTGCTCGAGCCCGCCGAAGAGTGAGCGCGCTGAGCGCCGGCGCGGAACCCCCGCCTACCCTGGAGTGGTGACCTCCCTGACCCTCGCAGAGCAGCGCTCGCGCCTCGACGCCGACGCGTGGCGCGCGATGGAGGCTGCGCACATCGAGCGCGCGGATGCGCTCACGGCCGGCCACCGCGCACGCGCCGCCCGCGGCGAGAGGCACCCCGTCGAGGACTTCCTCTTCACGTACTACTCGTACAAGCCGGGGCTGTTGAGGCGCTGGCACCCCGGCGCGGGCGTCGAATTGGCGGATGCCGCCGCCACCCCCCGTGCGACGTGGCGGTGGTACGCCGAGGGCTCCGAGCCCGGTTCGCTCGTCGTCGACGCGAAGGGGTTCCTCCCCGAGAAGCACGACCTCGTGGGTGCGGTCGAGCGCATCCTGCGGCTCACGGCCGGTCGGGCGGGGCGCTTCGGATGCTTCGGACTCCACGAGTGGGCCATGGTGTACCGGCAGCGCGAGCATCGGCATCCGATTCCGCTGCGGCTGGGTCAAGCCGAGACGGATGCCGTCGTCGACGCCGCCGACCTGCGCTGCACGCACTTCGACGCGTTCCGGTTCTTCACTCCCGAGGCGGTTCCGCGCAACAGCGAGACCCCCACGCGTGCGCGTCAGGCCGAGTTGGAGCAGCCCGGGTGCCTGCACGCGGGAATGGACCTGTACAAGTGGGCGGTCAAGCTCGGGCCGATCGTGCCCGGCGAGGTGCTGCTCGACGCGTTCGAGCTCGCGCGCGACATCCGCGTGCTCGACATGGAGGCCTCGCCCTACGACCTGCGGGAGTGGGGCTACGAGCCTGTCGCGATCGAGACGCACGAGGGCAAAGCCGAGTACGTGCGGAGACAGCGTGCGTTCGCCGAGCGCGGCCAGGCGCTGCGCGCGCGACTGCTCGAGGCCCTCGACCACGCGAAGTCGATCTCCCCCGCCCATGAGCGAGCCGCCGTCCCGGCCCGCTGAGCGAGCCGCCGTCCCGGCCCGCTGAGCGAGCCGCCGT
>NZ_DASRXZ010000080.1:0-5334 GCF_035687345.1 Microbacterium sp. | reverse complement strand
GCGTACGCGTAGCGGTAGTAGTCCGCGTGCTCGAGGCGCGACGCGGCGGCCTCGTCGACCACGACGGTCGCGTGCGGATGCAGCTGGATCGCCGAACCGGGGCACGACGCCGTCACCGGACCCTCGACGGCGCCGGCGACGGCATCCGCCTTGTTCTCGCCGAACGCGAGCAGCATGAGGTGCCGCGCCCGCAGGATCGTGCCGAGGCCCTGCGTGATGCAGTGCATGGGCACGTCGTCGATAGAGTCGAAGAAGCGCGCGTTGTCGTGGCGCGTCTGCTCGATGAGCGTCTTGACGCGCGTGAGCGACGCGAACGACGAGCCCGGCTCGTTGAAGCCGATGTGGCCGGACGTCCCGATCCCGAGAATCTGCAGGTCGACGCCGCCCGCCTCGACGATCGCACGCTCGTAGTCGTCGCCCGCGTGCTCGATCCCGTCGAGCGAGCCGTTCGGCGTCCGGATGAGCTCCGGGGTGAGCCCGAGGGGCTCGACGACCTCGCGCGTGATCACCGACCGGTACGACTGCGGATGCGCCGGATCCAGCCCCACGTACTCGTCGAGCGCGAAGCCGCGCACGCGCGACACATCGACGCCTTCGAGTCGCGGGCGGAGCGCCTCGTAGACGGGCAGCGGGGTCGAGCCCGTCGCCAGCCCGAGCACCGTCTCGGGGTTCGCGCGGATGAGCCGCACGATCTCGTCGGCGACGATCGCGCCCGCTTCCTGCTCGGATGACACGATGATGACCTCAGCCATGGGCGAGGGCCTCCTCGGGGTCGTGGGCGGCGCCGATGAGCGCCGCGCCGAGTGCGGCCGCGGGCGAACCGGCGGGGAGGAGCTCGACTCGGTCTTCGAGACCAAGCGATCGCATGAACGCGGATGCCTCGGCGCTCGCGCGCAGCTCGTTCACGACGTCGCCCAGCAGACGATCGCCGAGGGCGGTGATGCCGCCGCCGAGCACGACGACGTCGGCGTCGACCGTGAGCACGAGCACGCGCACCGCGGCTGCGACGCCCCGCGCGAGGTCGCGTCGCAGCTCGAGGGCGCGCGCGTCTCCCGCATCCGACGCGTCGAACACGTCGCGCACGGGGAGCGCGCCGGAACGGCCCCACCGCTCGGCGATGACGCCGCCGCCCGCGAGGGCCTCGATGCATCCGCGCTGTCCGCAACGGCACACGGGGCCGTTCGGGTCGACTGAGATGTGGCCGACCTCGCCGGCCGCGCCGCGCGTGCCGCGCCACAGTTCGCCGCCCGCGACGATGCCCGCCGCGATGCCGGTGCCGAGGTTGAGGTACGCCATCGTGCCGGTGCCGCCGTGCAGCACGGAGGCGCCGAGCGCCGCGGCCTTGACGTCGTTCTCGACGCGCACCGGCACACCCAGCTGCGGCCCGACGGACGCCGTGACATCGAGTTCGTCGACCCCGAGATTCACCGCATGCACGACGCGCGCCGTACCCGGCTCGATCTGCCCGGGGATGCCCACGCCCACCGAGCGCACCGCGGCGAGGTCGACTCCCGCCTCCACCCCGAGCGCACGGACGCCGTCGACGATCGTGCGAGTCACGGCATCCGGCCCCCACCCCGTCGCCATGCGCACGCGACCGGCGATCACGCCCTCCGTGTCGACCGCGACCACCTCGGTCTTCGTGCCTCCGACATCGAGCCCGACCCTCATCGGCCGACCTCCGCGCCGGGGGCGGCCTGCGCCTGCTCGCCCATCAGCCCTTGACCGCCCCGGCCACGAGGCCGCTGGTCATGCGGCTCTGCACGAAGAGGAAGAACACGACGACGGGGATCGCGACGAGCGTCGAGCCCGCCATGAGCTCGGCCCAGTTGATGCCGCCGTTCGGGTCGAGGAACGTGCGCAGCCACACGGGCAGCGTCATCGCCTCGGGACGCGGGTTCAGCACGAGCGCGAACACGAACTCGTTCCACGCTTGGATGAACCCGAAGATGCCGGTCGCGACCAGGCCCGGCATGAGCAGCGGGAACGTGATGCGCCAGAACGCCTGCGACCGGCTCAGACCGTCGATCATGGCGGCCTCCTCGAGCTCGGCGGGCACGCCGTTGACGAAGCCGCGCAGCGTCCAGATCGTGAACGGCAGCACCGTCGCGATGTACACCGCCGACAGGCCGATCACCGTGTTGAGCAGGTTCCACCCGTCGATGAGGCGGAAGATCGAGATGATCATCGCCTCGGCCGGGATCATCTGGATGATCAGGATCGAGATGATGAACGCGGCGCGGGAGCGGAACCGGAAGCGCGTGACCGCGATCGCCGCGAGGAACGCGAACACGACGGCGACGACGACCGTGATGATCGTGATGACGACCGAGTTCGCGAGCGCGGGAAGGAACGGCGCGCGCGCCGAATGGAAGATGACGTTGACGTAGTTGTCGAGCGTCGCGTTGTCGGGCCAGAGGTGGAGGTCGCTGCCGCGCACCTGCGCGTTCGGCTGGAACGACGTGTTGACCATCCAGTAGACGGGGAACACGGATGCGACGAACACCACGATCGCGGCGATACCGGAGAGGACGCCGCCGATGCGGCGCCGCGGGGTGCGACGGCGACGGGCCGGCGCGGATGCGGCGACCGGCGCCGACGGCGGGGTGCGGGTTGCGGTGGTCACAGGGCCTCCTCGCGGACGCTCCGGCGCACGTACAGGATCGAGATCGCGACGAGAAGCAGGACGACGATCACCGAGATCGCGCCGCCGACGCCGAAGTCACCCGACCCGAGCGAGACGCGGTAGATGTAGACGCCGAGCGTGTTGGTCTGCTCGGCGAGGCCTCCGATCGACTGCAGCGAGTAGATCTGCGTGAAGACGCGGAGGTCCCAGATCACCTGCAGGATCGTGACGATGATGAGGATCGACTTGATGTACGGCACGACCACGAGGAAGAAGCGCTTCGCACCGCCGGCGCCGTCGAGCTGAGCGGCCTCCATGACCTCGTCGGGCACCTGGGTGAGACCCGCGTAGACCGTGAAGGCGACGAACGGGATCGCGCCCCACACGATGATGATCGTCGCGACGAAGAAGAAGCTCAGGGGGTTGATGAGCCACGCGTGCCCCACGAACTGCTCGAGGCCGAACCAGTTCGCGAGGATGTAGTTGAGCACACCGTAGTTCGTGTCGAAGATCCAGCCCCACACGATCGTGGCCGACAGCGGAGGCATCGCCCACGCGAGGAGCAGTCCGATCGACACGAGCGTTCGGAGCACGACCCCGAGGCGCTTGAGCAGCAGCGCCACGAGCACGCCGAGCACCATCGTGATGACGACGCAGACCGCCGCGAAGACGACCGAGCGGCCGAGGACCTGCCAGAACTCCGAGTCGCCGAGGACCTCGAGGTAGTTGTCGAGCCCGATGAACTCGGGCGGGGCGCCGAAGACCTGCGCGCGCCCGAACTCCTGGAACGACATGATGAGCAGCTGCACGAGCGGCCACCCCGTGATCACGACGAGCGCGATGAGCGCCGGCGTCAGCAGCGCGTACGGCGTGAAGCCTCCCGCGCGCACGAACCGCCGGCGGCGGCTCGGCGGCTCGGGTGCCTCCGGTGCGATGAGCCGCTCCCCGTCGACCGCGCTCACGGCGGGGCCGACTTCGCTGGGCAGCGTGGACATGAGTCCTCCTGATCGTGAGAGTACCGGGCCGGCGGCGGTGGGAGCCGCCGGCCCGGTACGTTTCCGGGCGCGGACGCCCGGGTGGTTCAGCCGGCCTCAGCCGTTGAGGATGTCCTCGATCTTCTGGTCGACCTCCTCGGCCAGCGACTGCACGTCGCCGCCCTGCGCGATCTTCACGAAGAAGTCCTCGAGGATGCGCGCAGCCTCGACCTCGGCCCAGTTCGGCGAAGCCGGGGTGAGCTTCGCGTTGCCCGCGGCCTCGGCGAACGCCTGCGCCTCGGCCGAGTCCCCGAGCGTGGATGCGAGCGACTTCTTCGCCGGGATGAGCCCGTTCTCGCCGTAGATCGTCTGGAACTCGTCGCTCAGGATGATCTCGAGCGCCTTCTTGGCCAGTTCAGGGTGAGCCGACTTGGCCGAGATGCCGATGTTCGAGCCACCGGCGAACACCTGGGCGGCGCCGCCGTCGGCGCCCGGCAGCGCGTACACGAACGGAGCGGCCGGCGGGTTGTCGGTCTCGCACGCGCTCGCCAGGCCGAGGGCCCAGTTCGGTGCCGAGAACTGGATCGCCGCACCCTCGCAGTACGGGGTCCACGGCTCGGCGTTGTCGCCGTCCTTCGGGGCGACCGAGGCGGTGGTCATGAGGTCCTGCACCTGCTGGAGGCCCTTGACCGACTCGGGCGAGCTCAGCTGAGCGTCCCACTCACCGCCGTCCTCGACGGCGAGCTCGCCGCCGTTCTCCCAGATGAACGGGAGCGCGTTGTACCAGTCCTGACCGGCGAAGTAGATGCCCGACTTGCCGGGGTTCGACGCGGCGAGCTCCTTCGCCTCGGCGATGTAGTCCTCGAGCGTGGCCGGCGCCTCCGACACGAGTGCCGGGTCGGCGAACACGACGCGAGCGCCCGAGTACAGCGGCGGAGCGTAGAACTTGTCGTCGTAGGAGCCTGCCTCGACGAAGCCCGGCAGCAGGTCGTCGCCGCCCAGGGTCTCGTACATGTCAGAGATGTCCAGCAGCGCGCCGACCGACGTGAACGCCGGCGACTGCGTGTTGCCGATCTCGACGATGTCAGGGCTGTCCGAGCTCGACAGGCTCGTGGTCAGCTTGTCGACGAGGCCCTCCCACGACTGCTCCTCGATGACCAGCGTGTTGCCCGGGTTCTCCTCCTCGAACGTCTCCTTCAGGTAGTCGCGCGCCTCCTGCGGGGTGTCGGTTCCGTTGAGCCACACGCGGATCTCCGCGCCGGTCTCTTCGGTGCTCCCGCCGCCGCTGGTGCCGGCACAGCCGGCCAGGGCAAGCGCCGTCGCGCCCAGGAGGGCGACGGCTCCGAGCGTCTTCTTCATGATTCCCTCGTTCTCTCTTGGTTCGGATGGGACCTGGCGGGCCCATCCAGGGGGTTTGGTGGCGTCTAGGACACGCCCAGCTGTCCTGACAGGACCATGACGGCCGCTCCGCGCAGGACGATGTCCTGGCCTTGCTCCGTCATCCGCACTCGGATTCCCTCATGGACTTCGGCGAGCGTCCGGGTGCGGAGGGTCTCGGCGGTCGCTTCCGCGAGTGGTCCGCCGAGAAGTTCAGGGGGGCCGGAGAGCACGATCTCCGACAGGTCGAGCGCGCCGACGATGGGCGCCAGTGCGATGCCGAGGCGCTCGCCCGCATCGCGCAGCACGCCTTCGCGTGCGGAATCATCGGATGCCTCGGCGAGCCGGCCGGACAGC